>NZ_RYYJ01000030.1:0-2674 GCF_004379015.1 Campylobacter sp. US50a
ATCTATATAAACGAGTAATCATGTTTTTATGAGAAAAATATTTTAGATATAAAAATCAATTAAAAACAAGTAAAAAATAAGTATTTTTTATACTACTTTTATCTCTATATATTTTAGACTTAAAATAAAATTAATTAAAATTAGTATTAAAATTTTATCTTTTTTTCTGTGAATTTTCATATAAAAAATATTGTTTTTTAAATGATTAGAAAAATAAAAAAATTATCTTGTACTTTTCACGAGCAAAAATTCAAAGAGAAAATTACAGCAAAACTATATTTATTTTTTTTGTTTTTTTATCTATCATTTTTTATTTTTATTTTTATTTTTTTACCTATCTTCACTCTAAAATTTTTGTAAATTTTTCAATTAAAAAATACTCCAAATCCAAACCCACGAAAAGACAAAAAATAGTTTTAATTAAGCATTAAAAAGTCTAGGTTTAAGCAAGGGCATTTTTATACCCAACCTAAACCTTTTTAGCCCCTGAAATAGAAAAGTATTCTTCTCACCCTTTATCCCCTCATTTATTATCCGCTACATTTCATTGAATAATTTTCATCATTTATCCCCTCATTTATTGCCTTATTCTTTCTCTCATTCTCTCCCTATCTTTGCCACTTTTTAAACATATTTCTAGCATAAACTTTCCCTAATATATAAAAATACTCATTTCATACCCAAGTTAAATAAAAATACGGTTTAATTTCATAAAGCACTAAAACCACAGGAGAAAACTTATGTCTAAAACTAATACACGCCCAAGCGAAAAAAACAAAATGCACAAAGCCATAGAAACTTGGTTTACCAAAATCTACATAAGCAAAATAATCCACAAAGAGAAAAACGACAAATTATTTATCAATGTAACTAGCTGTTTAGCATTCATACTCTCAATCTATGGCAAAACAGATGAAAACAAAAGCAAAATGACACCTGCTGTTATAGCTTATATCAAAAAAACAAAAAACACTTTTATTGCCAAACTAAAAAGAGTTAAAAACCATGAGAGCATTATCGATTTACAAGCCAAATACCCAAAGCTTGATATAGTTTCAGCCTATCAGTTTCTAACACTCAAAGACAAATTCAAAATCACCAAATCAGAAATCCAAGATTTTGAAACACTAATCGATATTCTTTCAAAAAACGCCCAAAAATCAAAAAAATAACCCTAAAACGAAAAACATTAAAAAAATCATTTTAGCCTTTTAAAGGCTAATTCTGTCATTTTAAACCCTATATCCATTCAAGATACACACTTGCAATCAAAAAAACATAAAAAAACCTACAAAAACCACAGCCCATTTCAAAACTGCAAAGCATTTTTGAAAATTCGCTAGAACTTCTAAAATCAGCCCTAGCTCTCATATTATCGCTATAAATCAAGCACAATCAAAAATACACGCCATGAAGAAAATCTCGATTATCAATAATGCTTAAAAACCTACAAAATAGATATTTTAAAAGCTTTTTACAAATCGCAAAATGTCGGTAAACATTAGCATAATTTGCCTACAACAATAAGATTTAAATGCCTATATTTAGGCTATATTATTGCATTATGCCCATTGGCTCAACTTTTTACATTTTTTTCAAAAAAGCAAAAGAG
Organism: Campylobacter sp. US50a; assembly: GCF_004379015.1. Taxonomy (NCBI): domain Bacteria; kingdom Pseudomonadati; phylum Campylobacterota; class Epsilonproteobacteria; order Campylobacterales; family Campylobacteraceae; genus Campylobacter; species Campylobacter sp. US50a. Next base: position 1,613 of record NZ_RYYJ01000030.1, read on the forward strand.
CCTAAAAATAAGGGTTTTAACATAGATAAGCCATGAATATTGATATTTTACTTTTTTATTACACTTTTTAGTATATTTTTTTCAACAATAAAAATTAAATTAATATTAAAAACCCTATAAAATAGTATTTTAAACAAACTCTTTTTTGTAGTTAAGTTGTAATAAAGTTGCACTCAAGTTTTAGTAAAAATAACATTAACTACATATTAACTACACTTTTACTTCAAAAAACATGCAAATTTTCACATTTTTGTAGTTAAAGTGTAGTGAAAGTGTAATAAAGTTGAACTCAAATTGTAGTTAAGTTGAAAATAATTGTAATAAAGTTGAACTCAAGTTGTAGTAAAAGTGTAGTGAAGTTGAAATAAAAATTACATAAACATAAACTATACTTGAAGTAAAGTTGTATTAATGTGTATCACATATTGAAATAAAATTACATATTGCTTGAAAACAACTTGTAATATATGTATTTTATTTAGTTGATTTGTAATTAACTCGCAACAACTTATATTTTAACTCCAACAGGAAAAGTAATAGACACTCCTATTGAAGGAGCGGTTGATTCTGACATACTTTTTGGACTATTGAAAGGTTTAGAAGATTATAAGAAAGGACAATTAGGTTTTTAGCGTGGAAAAAAACATAGAAAAATTAATTTTAGAAGCCTATGAAGATAGTAAAACTAAATTTGACCATGTTACTACAGGACATATCAGTCAATATTTGAAAAGAAAATATGATTTAAAAATCAATTGTAGTAAGGCATTAAATAGAAGCAGACTTTGATCTTGAAAAAGATGAAAACGAACCTTCTTTAGTTTATGTTAAAAAAGCTACCACAAGAAACAAGACTTCAAATCGTGATCAAATTCAAAACAAAGTTGAAGAGAAACCTTTGTTGTTTCAATTTGCCTATTTTCCAAATTTTCTAAATACACTCCAAGAGCTTTCTAATATAGCTCAAAAAGAATTTTGGGGAAATGGAAATAATATTTTATTTTCTTATCTATTTAAATATTTTGAGTTCATTTACGAAAATAAAAGCTATCCTGATATTAT
>NZ_RYYJ01000031.1:0-2412 GCF_004379015.1 Campylobacter sp. US50a
TTTAAAAGATTTTAAGTCCTTTTTTCAAAAAAGGAAATGAAAGTATAACCAATTAAACTTAAAGAGGGATTAAACAATATAAATATTTGGTAGGTTTTTGAAAATTTTGTATAAAAATATATTTTAAAGATTATATAATTTAAAATTGCAAAAAGCAATCAGACTTAATTAAATATAAATTTAAAATAAGTATAATTTTAAAACATTTTATATCAAAGGAAGAAAATGAAAAAAATATTTAGTGTTGTTTTAGTTGCTTTGATTGGCTTATTTTTAAACGCTTGCAATGATTCTAAAAACAAAGAAACAAATGCAAGCGTAGAATTAAAGGTTGGAACCGCCCCAAACTATAAACCTTTTAACTATAAAGAAAATTCAAAACTTACAGGTTTTGATACGGATCTAGTAGAAGAGATTGCCCAAAAAAATGGTATTAAAATTGTTTGGGTTGAGACTAATTTCGATGGGTTAATACCTGCTTTAAAAGCCGGTAAAATCGATATGATTGCCTCGGCTATGAGTGCAACGGATGAAAGAAGACAGAGTGTTGATTTTACCAAACCTTACTATATGAGTAAAAATCTTTATCTTAAACTAAAAAGTAACAATTTACTTCAAACAAAAAATGATTTAGAAGGTAAAAAAATAGGAGTTCAACTAGGAACTTTACAAGAAAATACTGCAAAAGCTATCAAAAATGCACAAGTGCAAAGCAATAAAGATTTAAATATTGCTGTTTTAGCACTAAAAAACAAGAAAATTGATGCTATTATCGCAGATGAAGATACTGCTAAAGGTTTTTTAGCTGAAAATCCAGAATTGGTAAGTTTTTACCAAGAAATGGATGGTGGAGAAGGCTTTAGCTTTGCTTTTGATAAAAACAAACAAAAAGAATTGGTAAAAATTTTTGACAAAGGTATAGACGAGGTAAAAACCAATGGATTTTACAATACTTTGATGAAAAAATATGAACTAGAGTAAGCGTGAAAATTCACGCTTATACAACTTAAATCTTCGTTGTGTTTTGTAAAATAACATTTCATATAAATTTACTCCCATTAAATCAATTTTTTTATAAAATAAAATTTAAATTCAAACTATATAGTTTTATAATAATTAGTATTTAATTATATTTTAAGTTTAAATATTTTATTATTCCGCTATTTTATTTTTATATTTTATATTATTATTTAAAAATAAATAATATGAAATTAATTTCAAAATAAACCATTTTAAATAAGGAAGGAGAAAAATATTTGAGTAAAAATATTATTTCAAATAAAGTGTCCATGGGGGGGGGGTTAAAGAACCCTGTTTAAATTCTAAAAAGATAGTTTTATCTTTAGCTACTATTTCTTTTTTGGCAAGTTGTGCTAATGCTAAATTAAATTCTGAAATAAAAACTTATGATGAAATAAATAAAAATGTTAAAGCTAGACCAGTAGCAAGTGTTTATACTCCTCAAGCTAGAGTTAATACGACTATAAACACCTTAGAGACTAGTACAATCAACATTTCTGATTCAGGTCCACATACCATAATAATTGAAGCAGGTGGAACTTTGGGCAATGAGGGTAACAACAATAGTATCATCTATGCTCATGCTAATGGTAGTAACACTCTTACTCTTGCAAATCTTACCAATAATGGAACCATCAATGGTAAGGTAAGTGTAGAGCATGATAACGATTTTAAAGGAACCATCACTGTTAATACCTTTGAAAATACAGGTCAAGTTAATGGTCAAATTTACATGGGAGTTTGGGGTGGTAATTCAGGAACTCTTAATATTGATAAATTTAACAATAGTGGAACTATTAAATCAAATGATGGAGTTTTTTTCGAAGGAAAAAATACTACTATAAATAGTTTTAATAATAATGGAACTATCAATGGTAACTCTTCTGGCATATTTGTATATGGTGGCAATATACAAACTCTTGAAAATTCAGGAACTATAATATCTAATGGTAATTACAGTAATCATGCTGGTATAAAACTAGAAAATGGTGGCTCCATAGAAAACATTATCAACACAGGAACTATAGAATCAAATTATTCTGGCATAATGGTAACTTGGGGTAAATTTGGAACACTTACCATAAAAGATGGAGGTGTAATTCATGGCAAATACATAGGAATAGGAGTGGGTCAATGGCAAACTCTAGGGGATTTATATATAGATGGAGCAAGTTCAAAAAAAGATGGTACAGCAAGTGGAGTTTATGGCGATAGTTATGGAATTTCCTTAGATGTTGGCTCACGAACTCAAAAAATAGAACTTACAAATGGTGGTGTTATTAAAGGTGATATTAGTGGTATAAGATTAGATAGCGGAGCTTCTTTAAGTGGAGAAATGATTTTATCTGGTGAAGGCTCTAGAGTAGAAGGTGGAAGTGATGCTGGTATTTT
>NZ_RYYJ01000032.1:0-2347 GCF_004379015.1 Campylobacter sp. US50a
TTTTTTATGGTGGGCCTAACAAGACTTGAACTTGTGACCTCACCCTTATCAGGGGTGCACTCTAACCAGCTGAGCTATAGGCCCTTAATAAATGGTGGAGAATAGCGGGATCGAACCGCTGACCTCCTGCGTGCAAAGCAGGCGCTCTCCCAGCTGAGCTAATTCCCCATAAACAATTAGCTTTATCATCAATCTTTGAAATCTAAACAAGAATCAATTGAGTTTATATATTGAAGTAATAGTGGTGAGACTTATTACTTTGTACTCTAGAAAGGAGGTGATCCAACCGCAGGTTCTCCTACGGTTACCTTGTTACGACTTCACCCCAGTCGCTGATTCCACTGTGGACGGTAACTAGTTTAGTATTCCGGCTTCGAGTGAAATCAACTCCCATGGTGTGACGGGCGGTGAGTACAAGACCCGGGAACGTATTCACCGTAGCATGGCTGATCTACGATTACTAGCGATTCCGGCTTCATGCTCTCGAGTTGCAGAGAACAATCCGAACTGGGACATATTTTATAGATTTGCTCCACCTCGCGGTATTGCGTCTCATTGTATATGCCATTGTAGCACGTGTGTCGCCCTGGGCATAAGGGCCATGATGACTTGACGTCGTCCACACCTTCCTCCTCCTTACGAAGGCAGTCTATTTAGAGTGCTCGGCCGAACCGTTAGCAACTAAATACGTGGGTTGCGCTCGTTGCGGGACTTAACCCAACATCTCACGACACGAGCTGACGACAGCCGTGCAGCACCTGTCTCTAAGTTCTAGCAAGCTAGCACCCTCATATCTCTATAAGGTTCTTAGGATATCAAGCCCAGGTAAGGTTCTTCGCGTATCTTCGAATTAAACCACATGCTCCACCGCTTGTGCGGGTCCCCGTCTATTCCTTTGAGTTTTAATCTTGCGACCGTACTCCCCAGGCGGTACACTTAATGCGTTAGCTGCATTACTGAGATGACTAGCATCCCAACAACTAGTGTACATCGTTTAGGGCGTGGACTACCAGGGTATCTAATCCTGTTTGCTCCCCACGCTTTCGCGCCTTAGCGTCAGTTGAGTTCCAGCAGATCGCCTTCGCAATGGGTATTCTTGGTGATATCTACGGATTTTACCCCTACACCACCAATTCCATCTGCCTCTCCCTCACTCTAGACTATCAGTTTCCCAAGCAGTTTAATGGTTAAGCCATTAGATTTCACAAGAGACTTGATAATCCGCCTACGCGCCCTTTACGCCCAGTGATTCCGAGTAACGCTTGCACCCTCCGTATTACCGCGGCTGCTGGCACGGAGTTAGCCGGTGCTTATTCCTTAGGTACCGTCAGAATTCTTCCCTAAGAAAAGGAGTTTACGCTCCGAAAAGTGTCATCCTCCACGCGGCGTTGCTGCGTCAGGGTTTCCCCCATTGCGCAATATTCCCTACTGCTGCCTCCCGTAGGAGTCTGGACCGTGTCTCAGTTCCAGTGTGACTGATCATCCTCTCAGACCAGTTAAGCGTCATAGCCTTGGTAAGCCATTACCTTACCAACTAGCTGATACTATATAGTCTCATCCTACACCGAAAAACTTTCCCTACTCAACTTGTGTTAAGCAGGAGTATAGAGTATTAGCAGTCGTTTCCAACTGTTGTCCTCTTGTGTAGGGCAGATTAACTATACCTTACTCACCCGTGCGCCACTAATCCACTTCTAGCAAGCTAAAAGCTTCATCGTTCGACTTGCATGTATTAGGCACGCCGCCAGCGTTCACTCTGAGCCAGGATCAAACTCTCCATAATAAACCTTCTTTAACATCAAGGCAAAGCCTTGACTAAGAAGCAAGCTAAAGGCCTACCCCGCCAACCTAATATAGATAAACTACTTAGATTGCATTAAAGAGATAAACCTTATTACTTTTATAGATAGTTTAATCTTTTTCTTCAAAGAAAAAGTTATAAAAGATTAAAAGAAAAGCTTTTAATCTTTTTAATATTAGATTGAATAGATTTTACATAATTGCTTATGCCTAAATCTTTCTGGCTCAATCGATCACTTATTTAGATTTCAAAGATTGACTAATAAGATTTGAATAACAATACTAAGTTAAAAGAACAAAACAAAAAATCATTTTTAAAAGAAAAGTTTTTAAATTAAAAACAAGATTTATAAAAAAGCTTTTAGTTTTAAATTAAAAAATTAAGAAAGTTAAAAACTCAAATAATTTAAAAACTTAAAAAATCTAAAATAAAGTTAATTTATAAAATCTACTCAGTTAGTGAAACTTTATAATTTAAAAGATTTTAAGTCCTTTTTTCAAAAAAGGAAATGAAAGTATAACCAATTAAACTTAAAGAGGGATTAAA
>NZ_RYYJ01000033.1:0-2193 GCF_004379015.1 Campylobacter sp. US50a
AATGTAGGCTTATCTAAAGATACCATAGTAGGATTAAGCAATACCTTAAATGTAGGAGTAGATAATAAAGTAAGAGTGGCTAAAAACTCTCATGAGTTTGTAGGAGAAAACAAAGACATAGAAATAGGTGCTAATCAAAACACTATTATCCATAAAGATGAGACAAGGAATGTGAAGGGAAATAAAAAGGAGGTGGTTGAGGGGCATTATGATATTAATATCAGCGATAAAATGCAAGTATTAAGCGAGAAAGAGATGGATTATAAAAGCAAAGACAATATTCTTTTTACAAGTAATGAATCCATAGGATTTGAAAGTGATAAAAATACAAGCATGGTAGCTGATAATATCACAACTTACGCAAAAACTATTCATGAGTTAAAAGCCGATAGCGAAGCGACTATACAGGTAGGAGAAACAATTATTAATGCAAAACCTGATTGTGTTATCATTAAAGCAGGTGGAGTTGAAGTAACTATAGACTCTAATGGACTTGTGGTTAGAGGTGGAGAACTTAAAGCAGAGTAATAAAGGATAAACAATGAATAAACCCTTCTACAAACTTAAAAGATTTTATATACCTTGTATTATATTTATCATAATACTTGCTGTGCTTGCAAGATTACTTTATTCTCCTTTATATACGATTTATTGGGAAACAAATCATCGCTTTGAAAAAGAACAAGAATTTAGAAATTTTGAAAAAATAACTTTAAACCCAAGTCCTAAAGACATGATTAAAATTATAGATGACCATCAACCTAAACTAGAAGATTTTAAAGATTTAAATGAAAAAATGCAAAAGGCTATTTTTGATTTTAAGGTAGCTAAATTATTTGGATTTGAAGATAAATATTACCAAGCTTCTCTTCAAAATTACGCTAATACATTTTACTTTTTAGTTGGTGGTGAACAAATTTTTTTTCGCTATCTTAATTTCATAAGTGATTTAAACTCAAATGAAAAACAAAAATATCTAAACTTAAGAGCATCAACTAGAGATTTAAAAAGACAAATTTTTGAAGAAGAATTTAAATTTATAAAACATTACGAAGAATTTTATGATTACTTAGAGGGTGTAGGTTATTTGGATAAGGGAACAGAATATAAAAATGCAGCAATTTATTTAAAAATATCAATTCCGAGCTCTTTTTTACTTCGCAATAATCAATTGTGCTCTTTTGAAAATAGAAACTTAATGTTTAATCAAATAAAGAGAAATTATACTATATTTATTAACTTAGATCCAGATGGCTCAAAACTTTTTGACAAAACATTAAAAGAAAATTTGAGAAATTATCGTAAAGATATATCACCTTTTCTAGAAGATACAATAAATAAAATTCAAAAGGCTTTAGATGAATGTAAATGAAAACAATACCACTATTAATATTAAAGAAAATATAAAAGAAGCTTTAAGAAAAAGGCAAGAAATTGTAGAAAATGGTAAAGGGATAAGATAAATGTCGCTTTATAAAGAATGTGAAGTTTGTAAAGGAAAAATCAATAAATTGCAAAATATTTGGAATATATTCTCAGGCAAATTAGAAATAAAATGTAAAAATTGCAAAAGTAAATATGGAGTTTCTAGTAAAGTTATAGATTGGGTGTATAGTATTTTTTGTGAAAACTTATTACTCTTTCCACCAATTGTATTTTTAAATTTCATATATTTAGGTAGATATTTTTCAAAATATGGATTATTTGAAATGATATGTTATTTATCAATAATCATTCTTTTTAGTAGAAAACTAATAAATATTATTTTACTTCTTCTTTGCAAATTAAAAAGGCTAGAAAATGACAAATAAAGGATTAATGGAACATCTTAAGGATATTAAAGATGGTATTGTAGATTGTTATATAGGACTTTATGATTTTGGAGATTTTTTAGCTAGAATTTCAGGTTTTAGAGATTGGCAAGAAAAAAGTGTTATTTTAGATGATTTTCATAAAAGGCAGACGCTAGAAGAATTGGACTTTTTAAAAGATATTATTAAAAATGAAACTTCTAGAAATATTATACTAGAATATTTAATAAAAGATGTCAATGAAAGGCCTTTGTATTATTTAGCACCATCAGGAATTTTTACAACAATTAAAAAAATAACCAAAACAAAAAAACTATTCATAATAAACATAACTTCTCTAGGAGGAAAAGCAACATCCACCGCCCACTCTCTCTACCCCTAC
>NZ_RYYJ01000034.1:0-1719 GCF_004379015.1 Campylobacter sp. US50a
AACTTTCAATTAAAATAATAAAAGCTCTACTATCGCCTGTATTTATAAACAATCCTATGCCAATAGATTCCATGAATCTTAAGATTGCTTTTGTGGGTATTTTTGTAAATATTGCTATTTTTTTGAAAAAATCTTTCTTTTTTCTCCTTATCTTATAACAAAAAAATGCTAAAAGTCAAGGGATATTAATATCCCTAGTGGAATAAAACTATCCCACCTTAGGGTTAAGTTACACTAGATTGTTTCTAGTGTGAGAGTATTATTTTAAATGTTTTACCATAAAGTCCATTATTGCCCAAACACTTGAAATTATAGTGGCAATGCTAACAACACAAGCTCCTATAAGCCAATAGATTCCTTGTTGTTTTAATGAACTTATTGATAGTTTGATTTCACTTTGTAAGGAACTTTCCATTCGTTTGATTTCGGCTTCAAGTCCTTTAGTCTCAGATTGGAATAAATCCTTGCTAACCAACTCATTTCTTATTTGCTCAATGGCTTCTTGCTTTAAATTCCCAAAATTAAGCCTTTGCGTTGTTGCTCTATCATTAGCAAATTCTTCAAAAGCTTGAATGAGCTTTTTAGCTTGATTAGTATCTGAAAAAATACTTTCCAATAATGCTTTAAAGCTCTCATTGAGTGTAATTTCTTTTTTCATGGCATATCCTTGCATACTAACTCCTAAATTATAACATATTTTCATGTGCGTTCTTAGGCTACATTTCCAATTTGCTTCCACCATGTTTTTTTCTTAGAGTGAAATCTATAACCTAATTGCTTGATTTTTTCATTTAAACCATAGGTATTTCTTACAATTCAATAATAACCATCTTCATTTTTCACTTTGAGTCCCAAAGATAACAAAACTTGTCTTTCATCTTCGCTAAAAGTTGTAGCGTTTGATTGTGAAAAGTTTTGTGAGAAATCAACTTTCTTTTTGTTTTCATGAGTATTGTTTTGGTAAGCTTCAATATCGATAACAATATCGCTACTTTCAGTAACTCCAACACCCATTTCTTCAGCAGAATATAATCCACTAAGTTGGAATTTTACCACTAGCCCAAGTATTTATTGTAGAAGCAAAGACATCTAATTGTCTTCCTAATTCAGTTTGAGTAATGTTTAACTCTTTACACACTTCTTTAATAATATTTTCTTTCTCTTCTGTCATGCTAATCCTTTATTTTAGATTAATATTTTTTAATAATAATTTTTTCATTACTTTTCAGAAATGAAAGGATTTGGCTCATTTTTTGAGTTTCCCTATCTTAGTGCAGGGCTTATTATATTTTCTACTATTTTATTTTTAATCATTTCAAAATCTTTGTCATTGATTTTTCCTATGTAAGTTTTTATTCTTTTAGTATCAAAAACTCTCATTTGTCTTAAAAGTACAACTTGTAAAGTACCTTTATTGTCCTTAAATTTGTGAAATAAAAAGCCTTTTTTGTTTTTAGTCTTAGAACTTAAAGGTGCGCCTAAAAATGTGCCATTATAAAAACTATTCACTATCAAAACAGGACGCGTAAAAAACTCATTTTTACCTTAAACTTCAGCACCGATATTTAAACCAATGCTAAGCCAATAAATCTTTTTTTTACACTAACTTTTCTGATTAATTTTACTTTGTTTAAGCTCTTTTTTCGTTCGTTCCAGCTGTCAAATTGCACTTCGTTCGTTTTATTCCTTTATATCTTTTGGCATAATGCTATGTAGTGC
>NZ_RYYJ01000035.1:0-1703 GCF_004379015.1 Campylobacter sp. US50a
ACCCACCACTGTCCCAACAATAGGAAAGCTCGAGCCTATAGCTGCTCCAGTTGCTGCACCTGCGGCAATACGAGAAAGTATGGATACGCCAGCTCTAGCTGCGATATTAGATGCTACTCTTGAGCTAGCTATCTTAGTTGCAGCATTAGAAGCAACCCTGCTAGTTTGAGTTAAGGCTTGTTTGGCAACATATTCACTATATTTACTTAATGGAGTTTCATCTATAAATATACTGATACCAACACCAACGCTTGTTTCAGTCAAAGCCCTTACATTGGATTTTCCCTCTGCTTTAGACAGAAAAAAATTCAATATTCCAAAATTCACTACTGTTATTTTATGACGCATGGTTTTCCAAAACAAAGAATCAGCTTTTATATCTAAACTTTTTATCCCTTTTTCAAAAGCCTCAGTAGCAAAACCTCCTGCAATGCCTAGTCCGTAAGGAGCAACATCTCCAAATGCTCCTAAATCCCTTTTATCACTAGGAGTGTTTTGAGTTTCTTTGGAATAAAGCTCTAAACTTCCATAAATATTTTCATTCATCTTTTTTCTCTTTTCTGAGTTCCATTGCTTCTTTAAGGAAAGTGGTATCAATTTTATGAAAACCGGTTACAAATGAAATGATTTTTTCAAATTCTTCATCACCTAAGCTTAACAAATAAGGCATTACATGGGGCTTTATAATGGCATTAACTTTTGCATAAAAATCATTTTTTAGTTCTATTTCATGCTTGATAAGATTTTTAATGTAGTATCTTTTACCTTTGAGAGTTTGTATAACTATATCTCCCACCAAAGCACGCGATGGGTTATAAGAATACACAAAAAAAGTTCCTAAAGGAAAAATTAAATCATTCCTAAAATAGAATTCAACCACAAGTTTTTCTTTTGTGATATAAATTCTTTTAAAATTTACTGTTTTATAAACAAGACTTATATATATATATAATACATAAAGATATATAATAAAAACCACAAACCATTTAAAATTCTTAGTATTGTCAAATGCCCTAGGGAGCCAATAAAGAAAAAAACACAAAAATCCAGTGTATATTATCCCGCAAAATAAAAATGCAGGTATATATTTCTTTTCTTCAAAAATGATTTCATCTTGAGTGTTTTGCTCTTTGATTTCTGTGTTATTGTTTGTTTGGCTCATTTTTATCTCCGAGTTATCATTCTGCCCTAAGCTCTCCACCTCTAACCACAAGTCCTTTAGAGTCTATAGTTACTTCAACTCCACCTGCTTTAATGATAACACAATCTCCCTTAGTAACAATTTGAGTATCGCCTACTTGATGGAGGATTTGATTACCTGCTTTTACTTCACAATCTGTTTGAAAGTCAAAAGTTGAATTATCTGATTCTAAAGAATATTGTTCCTCTACCTTTGTCTGCATGGAATTGGACTTTAAGGATGTATTATCTTGTATGTGGGCGGATAAATTTTGATGAACATTAAGGAAAAATTCTTTTTCTATTGTTTGGGTTAAAGACTTTTCTATTAATAATTTATTTTCTTCCTTCACATTTCTTATCTCATCTTTATGGATAATAGTATTTTGATTAGCACCTATTTCTATGTCTTTGTTTTCTCCTACATATTCGCTAGAATTCTTAGATACTCTTACTTTATTATCTACTCCTACATTTAAGGTATTGCTTAATCCTACTATGGTATCTTTAGATAAGCCTACATT
>NZ_RYYJ01000036.1:0-1545 GCF_004379015.1 Campylobacter sp. US50a
AATAAAGTAAGAGTATCTAAGAATTCTAGCGAATATGTAGGAGAAAACAAAGACATAGAAATAGGTGCTAATCAAAACACTATTATCCATAAGGATGAGATAAGGAATGTGAAGGGAAATAAAAAGGAAGTGGTTGAGGGAAAACTTGAGCTTCATGTTAATAAAGGAATAAATTACTTTACGGAAGAACATTTTAGTATGCAAACTAACAATTACATTGATATATATACAGAACAAAATTTAAGCACGCAAACTAAAAAACAACATACAGAACTTGCAGAATCTAAATATAGTGACTTTCAAACAGATTGTGAAGTAAAGGCAGGCAATCAAATCCTCCACCAAGTAGGCGATACTCAAATTGTTACTAAGGGAGATTGTGTTATTATTAAAGCAGGTGGAGTTGAAGTAACTATAGACTCTAATGGACTTGTGGTTAGAGGTGGAGAGATTAAGGCAGAGTAAAATAAATTAAAGGAGTTCTTATGCAAAAGTTTTTAATAGTTTTAGGATTGTGTTTAATGTTAGCCATTAGTGTTAATGCTCAATCTCCAAAAGAAGCTAAACCTAGCTTTGATTGTAGCAAAGCAACTACAAAAGTTGAAAAGATGATTTGCAATGATGAAGGTGGGCGGTTAAAAAATTTAGATCGCTATATGGGTGAAGTCTATACACAATTAAGAAAAGAGTTAAAGATTTCTAAATTTCCTGATAAGAAGCAAAGGCTAAAAGATCTTTTAGATTCACAAAGAGCTTTTATTAAAAACTTAAATAAAGTTGATTTTATAAAAGATGCTTATGAAGAGCGCATTACACAATTACTTAAACTTCTAGGAGAAGTGCTAGATTCTAACAATAAAGAACTATGTGAATATGCAAGAAGATATGAGAGTGATGACAGTAAATGGCAAGAAGTTCCTCCATCTGTCAATCCTCCCTTTAGTATAGGTTTTTGTGCTTTTGGAGCAAATAATAAATATGGCATTTTTTATCATTATTGCACAGAAAATAGAGAGATTATAAAAGAAGAAATGGCAAAAGCTATCAAAGAAAAAGATCCTTATATCAGTTTTCCTAAAGTCTATAAAAGAAAAATTGATATTAATAATGATGGAGTGTTAGATAATGTAATTCTTTCACGAGGGGAATATTTTAGTGCACTTTGGATATATAAAAATGGTAAGCTAGATGCAAAAGCAAGTGGTAAAATCTATGGAGATGATCTGCATTTTCATGGAGAAAAAACTAGTTATCAAACTGTAATGGTTAATGAAGTGCCTAGCATAGCATTTGATACATATGCCCTGCCAAGCAATAAAATTTCAGGAATACCAGAACAAGCAGAATTTAACTCTGAAATTCCTATACTAAGCTATTTAACTTATGGAGTTATGGAATTTCAAGGCAAAAATTATATTACTCTTTGGAATGGTAGATTTAATTTTGATGAGAATTCTACTTATCCAGAAACACGTATTTATCTTTTAGAAGGTAATAAAAGAGAGTTAAAATGCACTTTTTAAAAAGGAAATAATTGATGTTTGA
>NZ_RYYJ01000037.1:0-1413 GCF_004379015.1 Campylobacter sp. US50a
GCAATTTTTGCATTTTATTTCTAATTTGCCTGAGAATATATTCCAAATATTTTGTAATTTATTGATTTTTGTTTTACAAACTTCACATTCTTTATAAATAGACATTTATTTTTCCTATATAATTTAAAAATTATCTTTAAAATTTAAATTATCTTCCGCATGCATTTAATCTTCCTTTAGCAAAATTTATGAAATAATTAAGTTTTTTTGTTACATATATTGCTTCGTATAATTCTTGATCTTGAAATTTTAAATCCGCATCATGAAATAAATTTATTTTTTTATAAGAATTAATCATATTTTCTAATAACTGTTCTTTTTGAGGTATAGAACACATAAGATTTGTATCTAAAGTAAAACCAAAAAACAAGATATTATAAGTCATAAAATTAATTTCAAACATTATTTTACCTAAATTATACTTAGATGGTAATTTTTCAATTTCACTCATAAAGACAAGCAACTCATCCGCAACATTTAAATAATTATTAATTTCTTTTAAATTAGTAGTGCTATTAGAAGCAAGATAAAAATAATTAAGATTATTTTGCATTTGCAAACCAAATAATACATCCTTATTTTTAAGAGCTACCAAATAAGCATTGTCTAAACCTAAAATTTGCATAAATTTAAAATCTTTTTTAAAATTATGCATATAATTTAATAGTTCTTTTTGATTAAGTTTTAATTCTTGATTTAAGTTTTGTTCTACAAAAACTTTTTTAAATTCTTCTTCGTTGCTCCAGAATAATTTAGATATCTCTTTTCTAATTTGATTTTCTTTTTCATGATTATACTTATCCCAAAAGATAAGCTCTAAAGGGCGATAAGCTAAGCTTATAAAAATAATCAAAGCTATAAGCAAACCGCAGGGTATATAAAATCTTTTAAGTTTATAAAAAGGTTTTTTCATTTATATTCCTTGATATTTTAAAAATAGTTTTTGTGTCTTTTTCTGTTTCGTTTAAGGTTTTATTTTGAGTGTTAAGTTCTATCTCATTCATTTGTGCATTCTTTTAATTTAGATTGTAGAGTGTTAAGATTTGTCAATGTCTTCTTGTTGAAGTTTTCTAAAATTTTATTAATATTTTCTTTTAGCTTCTCTTTAGCTTGATTATCTAAAAAAAAATCTTTACGAATTCTTCTTGTAACATTATCTGTAATTTTATTTAGTTTTCTCATTGTATTTAAAATTATTGCAGTTTTAGAATTATCAAATTTACATGTGAATTTTTTAGAAAGATCTCCAATATAAATATGGGAAAATCCCCAGTTGTTTCCAATTAAAGAAGATGTATAATAAACAATATGTGAAAAATCATGACTTTTGATTTTATTTTGCAAAAAATCCTCTTCTAAACGAGTATTTAGAAAAAATAAAAAATCTTCAAGTGCATCAAATCTTTCCTTGTC
>NZ_RYYJ01000038.1:0-1360 GCF_004379015.1 Campylobacter sp. US50a
CACCGCACCTTTATTTCCGCAAATCATTGCACCTATCGGTGCGATTTGCTAAGCTGATAAAAGAATGAAATTAAGCTTTAAATCGTTTTTAGGAGATTTCTTAGGGGGTAAATACCTTCTTGCAAAGAAAGTCCTTTTAAGGGCTTTTCTTTGCTTTTTGGAGTGCATAAGGGCGGCCGACGCCCTTACACCGCTTCTAGCCTTTAGTCAAATAAGCTAGGTTCATCGTAGCTGTAGTTGATTGCTATGGTGCGGTTCTTTTTATCAGAGCCAAACGCACAGACATATTTAGGATTTACAATGTATGCAGTTCCTTGTTTTTTCATAAAATCCATATCCACTAAATATTTAAAAGTTTCATTCACTGTTCTTGGATTAGATTTTAATTTTTTAACCACAAAAGCTTGTGTTTGTGTAAATTTGTTTTCACTATCTAAGTTTGAGAGTATATATTCAATGACGTCGATTTTACGATTTGAAGCTAATAAACCTGTTAAAACTTCCATAAAATGTTCTAAATAAACCCTTCTCCACCCTTTTGGAAGGGTGTGAGATACCTTTTTTTCCACATATTCAAGCTCTATAACCTCTCCTGTTTCTATGTCTCTAAAGGTTCTATGCCCTATATAATTTGTTTTTATACCTGAAATTTTTCTAGGATTATCATCAATCTTAGTTCTAGTTTCATCAATTAAATCAACTTCGCTAATTTGTGTCATAAATTTACTCCTAAATTTTTAAAAAATTATACTGCTAGTATAATAAAAATTTACTTAAAAATAAATTTCTATTATACAAAAGTATAAGATTTATTATACAAAAGTATAATTTTAAAAATGCTTTCAAACTCCTATGCCATAGTTATTTATTAAGATTTTTCATTTTTTTTTCTCTTTGTTCTAGTATATTAGAGCTGTTTTTTAAAACAGCGACTAAGGGGTCTTAGGGGAAAATCCCTTAACGAGCGTTCTTTGAGTGTTAAAAGGCGTTAGCCTTTGTAATACGAAAAGTAACCTCGCCCTATGAGAAAAGGATACAAGCTATCCGCCACTTGTGCCAAGTGTCGAGCTTGTAAGGGGTGCAACCCCTTAACCCCTTCAAATTCAAACGCAGATAGCAGATTAAGGCGGACAGCCCGCTTTATGCACTCCAAAGAATATAGCCAAAACTTCATCACATATTAGCCTGTAATACAACTTGGCGTTAGGTTAGCTTAGGGAGCGGAGCGACTAGCTAATAGGGCGGTGTCTTGTCCGTTCGTCGCTTCTGGAGCGACTTCACGACACCGCACCTTTATTTCCGCAAATCATTGCACCTATCGGTGCGATTTGCTAAGCTGATAAAAGAATGAAATTAAGCT
>NZ_RYYJ01000039.1:0-1326 GCF_004379015.1 Campylobacter sp. US50a
TAGGAAAAATCAATGACAAAGATTTTGAAATGATTAAAAATAAAATAGTAGAAAATATAATAAGCCCTGCACTAAGACAGGGAAATTCAAAAAATGAGCCAAATCCTTTCATTTCTGAAAAGTAATGAAAAAATTATTACTAAAAAATATCAATCTAAAATAAAGGATTAGCATGACAGAAGAGAAAGAAAATATTATTAAAGAAGTTTGTAAAGAGTTAAACATTACTCAAACTGAATTAGGAAGACAATTAGATGTCTCTGCTTCTACAATAAATACTTGGGCTAGTGGTAAAATTCCAACTTAGTGGATTATATTCTTCTGAAGAAATGGGCGTTGGGGTTACTGAAAGTAGTGATATTATTATCGATATTGAAGCCGAACAAAACAATACTCATGAAAACAAAAAGAAAGTTGATTTCTCACAAAACTTTTCACAATCAAACGCTACAACTTTTAGCGAAGATGAAAGATAAGTTTTGTTATCTTTGGGACTCGAAGTGAAAAATGAAGATGGTTATTATTGGATTGTAGGAAATACCTATGGTTTAAATGAAAAAATCAAGCAATTAGGTTATAGATTTCACTCTGAGAAAAAAACATGGTGGAAGCAAATTGGAAATGTGGCCTAAGAGCGCACATGAAAATATGTTATAATTTAGGAGTTAAGCATGCAAGGATATGCCATGAAAAAAGAAATTACACTCAATGAGAGCTTTAAAGCATTATTGGAAAGTATTTTTTCAGATACTGATTAAGCTAAAAAGCTCATTCAAGCTTTTGAAGAATTTGCTAATGATAGAGCAACAACGCAAAGGCTTAATTTTGGGAATTTAAAGCAAGAAGCCATTGAGCAAATAAGAAATGAGTTGGTTAGCAAGGATTTATTCCAATCTGAGATTAAAAGACTTGAAAACTTATTTTATTCTGAGATTAAAAGACTTGAAGCCGAAATCAAACTATCGGTAAGTTCATTAAAACAACAAGGAATCTATTGGCTTATAGGAGCTTGTGTTGTTAGCATTGCTACTATAATTTCAAGTGTTTGGGCAATAATGGACTTTATGTTTGTAGAACACTTAAAATAATACTCTCACACTAGAAACAATCTAGTGTAACTTAACCCTAAGGTGGGATATTTTATCCCTTGACTTTTAGCATTTTTTTGTTATAAGATAAGGAGAAAAAAGAAAGATTTTTTCAAAAAAATAGTAATATTTACAAAAATACCCACAAAAGCAATCTTAATATTCATGGAATCTATTGGCATAGGATTGTTTATAAATACAGGCGATAGTAGAGCTTTTATTATTTTAATTGAAAGTT
>NZ_RYYJ01000003.1:0-159285 GCF_004379015.1 Campylobacter sp. US50a
TAATTTAAAAGATTTTAAGTCCTTTTTTCAAAAAAGGAAATGAAAGTATAACCAATTAAACTTAAAGAGGGATTAAATAAAGGATTAAATAGTATAAATATTTGTGTAAGTATTTATATAAGTATTTGGTGGGTTTAAAAAATGGGGGCTATATTTTAGAGCACTCGTAATTTTTATTTTTTATATTAACAAATTGACTTTTAAGTGTTTTAAAATCTGGAATATAAGCATAACCGCTAAGCGTATCTACAACGATACAAAGAGCATGCTTTTTTGATAACAAACGTATAATGCAATCTGAATTATTCTTTGCTAAAGTTTTTTCATATGCATAATTGGCATTTTTTAACGGAGAATACACTCTGCCCATTTCATCAAATACTAATCTAGTAAATCCTGAACAAGATCCTTTGAATTCAACCTTTTCTATTCCGAATCTTTTTGTAAGATTAAATCTTTGTGTAGTTTTTTCATCATCTTTACTAATAACTCCACTTTGACCTGAATTCATTAATTTGTTATGATTGATTACATCAACAGCAATTTCTCTATCTATATTGATTTCAGTTTTACCTAAATTAGCATTTCCATCGCCATTTTTATCCAAGAAAATAGTATATGTTTGATCATAACCTGTGGCAGCTGATTTTATAAAATAAATCTGCCATTTACTTTTAAACCACTCTCTTTTTGCGATAGCCAACTCATCAACTCTTATGCCTTCTTGCATCATGGCTAAACTTTGGGTATATTGGATATCATTAAGAATTTGTATTGCACCTTCTAGTAGATTGTCTTTTTTTAAGTAAAGACTGCCTAAATTAAAAACTATACCCAAAATGAGAATTATAAACACAAATTCTAACAAATTAAAAGCTTTAATCATAGTTTAAAATCTGATATACTTTTTCATATTTTCCAAGTTTTACCTTAACAATTTTTTTGTCCATATCATGCCTATCGGCTTGTTTTAAAGCTTTTAAATAAAACTTATTGCTATTTTTTATTCCATAGAATCGCAATCTTTTTTGCAAACTTGGGGCTGTTGCAAGCTCTAAAACATCTTGTTTTTTTAATTCTAGCGCCAATTCTTTAGCAAAATGATAATTATTGGCAAAATGACGATTTGGATTGTTTATAAAATAATACAATAATTGATTAGCGACGATTAAAAAGTAACAAAATATTAAAAAAATTATAGAACATTCTATAAAGATTTTATACCTTAATCGAAAAACTGGTAATCTCACCCTATAACTTTGCATTAAAGTTTTTATAAGCAAAGGAGTGCAAATAACACAAAAAGGCAAAAAATCATCTAAAAAAAGTTTTTGTCTTAAAGAAAGCAACAAACAAAATACAAATGTTACACTCATTAAAAACCATAATAAATTTTTATATTTCTGAAAAGTTAAACGATAAATAGTATAAAAAAAATACACAAAAACCAAAGGAGAAAAACATGCAGCAAAAATTCCTAAAGTATCTAAAAAATAACCTCTTGGGCGACCACCTGTATCAAAACCATAAAAACTGATACTCACTCCAAACAAAACAAGAGATAAGGTAAATAAAATAGCATTTCTTTTATAAATTCCAAAAAAGAAAAAAGTTAAAAATAAAATATTAAAAGATTTATCAACAAATAACACTATAATCAATAATATATAAAAAAGCCATTTTTTTTCATATTCGTAAGCACATAATATAGCAAGGGTTAAAAAAATCACCAAAGATGCGGCATTAACCAGCAAAGCACTTGCAACAGTACCCGGCAATAAAACAAATAACAATAAAGAAAAAAAAGCATCAATTTTAGTTTTAGTATATTTTAAAGCTAGCAAATACAAAAGCAAACAACTTAAAAAATGAAAAAATAAAAAAGGAAGCCTTAAACCAAAATCATTTTGCCCAAAAATAAAAGTTCCAAAATGAGATATATAATAAAGCAAACTATGGGAAAAAATAAGTGATTTACCCTGCTCACCAAAATAAATATCAGCTTCATCAGCACTAATACTCAGTGTTGAAATTCCATAAAGCAAAGCCAATAAATCAAGACTAAGTAAAATGATGATAAGTTTATAATTTTTGATTTTTTCCATAATGAAAATTTTACAAAATTAAACTTAAAATATCAACCAAAATAAATATTAAAAAGCAAATCAAATGATAAAAATAAATACTAATAAATATTGGAAAAATTTTAAACCGGTCAAGGCAAACAAAAATACAATAGAAAAATAAATACGAGTACTTACTATATCTTAAAATAGGATAAGAAAAATAAAGCAATACTAACTACCAAAAAATACTATTTATCTTATAAATAAGCAAATCTCCATCTGTTTAACTCATATCTTGAAGCAATTCTCCATATCTTAATCTTGATTCTTTGTGCTAACTTTTTTATATACACGAACACTTTCGCTTAAATTTCTTTATCTTATCAAAGATAATCATAAATTTATCAATAAAAGATTTTGGTTTTATAAAAAAATAATTTTGTTTTTAAAATAATTTAAATAATGCCTTAAACACAGGCATTATTATATCATATTTCTTCCTCGCTATTATATTTTAAAAGTGCGACAAAGCGATAAAACATATGCACAAATTTAGAATAAGGCATCATAATAAAAAAAGCCAAAACACAACTTAAATGAAACCAAAGTATATAAGGCAAAAAAGAACTTTGCTTTAAAAGCATGAGTAAAAGCCCTGTAAAACTTACTAAAAAAAGCATGAAAATAAAAACATAATCCATGTCCATACTTTGACTATCTACTATGTTTTTATCCGCTACGCTTTTTAAAACAAAAAGTCCCAAAGTTCCTATGCAAAGCATAATCCCTCCTAAGCTTCCAAAAATTTTAGGAAGTTGGGTAAAATCATAAGGGGCTACTAAATTTAAAAAATGATGATAAAAAGCCCCTAAAGAAGTCGCTATAAAACAAAATAAAAAACCATAAGCGGTAAAATGATGAAATATTTTTCTTATATTAGAACGCTTTTCATTAGGATAAGTACAACCCTCATTTTTATGTCCGCCTAGATATTTAAGGCTTAAAGCATCTTTTAAACTTTTTATGAAAACAGTAAAATTGAGATTTTTTATTTCTATAGCATGATAGAATTTTGCCACACTGCCCACAAGGGCTAAAAGCACCAAAAGTGAAACCGTAACAAAAATACTCACCATATAATCATAAGAAACAATAGCAAAAAAATTCCCTTTAACATCTTCACCCTCATAAGCACTCGCGCTCCAAAATCCAAAAAATAAACAAAGGATTAAAACTATACTGGTTAAAACCGCATTTTTCCTAAAAGCTAAGCCTAAAAAATTAGGAAAAGCGTATTTTTCATAACTGTATTGCCTAAGAGCTGCAAATTGTTTAGGAATCAAAACATTAAATTCATGTGGCTGGGCGTATTGACAATCATAAAAACATTCAGAACATTGGTGGCATAAATTAGCCAAATAATCCATATCCTTTAAAGAAAATTCACGCTTTTTTTCCATAGCTGGAAACACCGCACAAAGCCCCTCACAATAACGACAAGAATTGCATATAATGCAAGATTTTCGTGCTTCTTCATAAATTTTTGTAATTTTCATTTCATATCCTTTACTAACTCAAGTGCATTTTCTCCAGCCAAACGCCCAAAAACGCTTCCTATACTCATACCAAAACCTGCAACATAGCCTTGGGTTAAAATATTTCCTGCCATGATTTCACCAGCTGCAAATATATTTTTAAAAAGTTCTCCATTTTCTTGATATACCCTTGCATTTTTATCCACCTTCACACCCATGTAGGTAAAAGTCACACCTGGACGCAAAGGATAGCAATAAAAAGGTGGAGTATCTATTTTCAAAGCCCAATGTGTTTTTTCTATCTTTAAACCTTGAGTGTGACAATTATCCTGTATAGTGTGATCAAATTCTCCTTCTACAACACTTTGATTGTATTCATCTAAAGTCATCTTTAAAGCCTTTGGATCTAAGTTCATTTTAGTGGCTAATTCTTCAATAGAATTGGCCACTATGGGTTCAAAAAGTGAAGGCATGTAGCATTTTTGCACCTTAGAATCAGTGATAGAATAAGCGATTTGATCCTCTTCATTTGCCACCAAACGCCCCCAAATTGCATAACGCTTTGGCCAAAAATCCTCACCCTCATCATAAAATCTTTGTGCCTTTTTATTTACCACTATACCCAAAGACACACAATCCACCCTTGAAGCTATGCCTCCATCATATTTTGGAGTCCTTGCATCAATAGCAACCATATGCCCTTGAGTGGGATCGCCTATAATTTGTGCGTGATTTTTCTCTAAAGCCTTTAGCATCTTACCTTGATTAAAACGAGTTCCACGGATGATAAAATTTTTAGCCCTTTGTCCCCAAGCTTCTTCAAGCCATTCCAAATTTGACTCAAATCCCCCGCTTGCAACGATCACAGCCTTAGTTTTAATTTTCACTTCTTGATTTTGTTTTTTATCCAAAACCAAAATTTCCTTACAGCATCCATTTTCTACCATCAAATCCAAAGCTTCAAATTCATAAAAAATTTCAACCTCTAAATTTTTTGCCGCATTAAAATAAGCATTGACTAAAGATTTTCCACCCCCTAAGAAAAATGCATTTGTGCGTCCTAAGTGCAAAGTTCCTCGCATGGAAGGTTGAAAACGCACTCCATATTTTTTAGCAAACTCTACCGCTTTTGGAGTACGAGAAATGACAAAACGAGCGTATTCTTCATTAGTTTGCCCCTTAGTCACCTTAAAAACATCTTCAAAAAACTCATCCTCGCTATAACTTTGAGTCAAGACATCCGTAGGCTCATCGTGCATAGAACGCAAATTTCTAGTGTGTTGAGAATTTCCTCCTCTCCATTCTTTTGGAGAACTTTCTAAAAGTGCTATTTTTATATTTTCTTTTTTACTAGCTGCTGCTATAGCTGCACAAAGAGCTGCATTGCCCCCGCCTATAACCACTATATCAAATTCCATTTCATTCTCCTTTTTGTTGTCTTTCATAAATTCCACCTTTTTTAAAAATAATCAAAGAAGCCACAAAAGAACAAATGGCTGCAAAGGTAAGCCAAAATGCAGGAGAGGCAGGATTGCTAGTTTTTTCTATCAAATAAGTTGAAACAGCAGGGGTAAATCCTCCAAAAATTGCCACCGCTATAGAATAAGAAAAAGAAAAACCCAAAGCTTTTACATTTTTAGGCATGATTTCTGATAAAGAAACCACCATAGCCCCATTATAAGCACCAAAAATAAAACTAAACCATAATTCCACTAAAACCAAATTGGCAAAAGAAATATTATTTGTTAAAAAATTTAACATAGGATAAGCACTGACAACACCTAAAAAAGTCATGGTTAATAAAATAGGCTTTCTTCCTATTTTATCTCCAAGAAAGCCAGAAAATGGCAACCAAAAAGTATTGCTAAGTCCTATAATAGCAGTAATTATAAAGCTTTCTAATTTACTAAAATGCAAAACTTTATTGGCAAAAGTTGGAGTGTAAGAAGTGATAAAATAAAAAGTTACTGTCGTCATCATTACAAACATGATTCCAAAAATTACTATAGGTGTATTTTCTCTAATGCTTTTGAAAATAGCTCCAAAGGTTTTTGGAGCTTGGTGAATTTTTGCTTTAAATTCAGGTGTTTCATCCAAAGTTCTTCTTATGTAAAAAATATAAGGTACAACCAAACATCCAACGATAAAAGGGATTCTCCAGCCCCAAGCTTGCATAATAACATCACCTATAAGATAATGCAAAAGTATACCCAAAGCACCCGCAAATATGGTAGCAATTTGCTGAGATCCACTTTGCCAAGAAACATAAAAACCGCGTAAGTTTTTTGGTGCAATTTCTGCTAAATAAATACTTGCTCCACCTATTTCAGCTCCAGCACTAAAACCTTGCAAAAGCCTTCCAATTACCACAATAATAGGAGCTAAAATGCCTATACTTTCATAGCCAGGACAACAGGCTATGGTTAAACTTCCAAAAGCCATAATGCCTAAAGTTACAACAAGACCTTTCTTTCTACCATGCTTATCCATATAAGATCCAAGAACTATAGCTCCGATAGGACGCATTAAAAAGCCAACTCCAAAGGCCATAAAACTTTGCATCAAAGAAATAAATTCATTTTGAGCAGGAAAAAACACTTTAGCAATAAATCCAGCATAAAAACCATAAACCGCAAAATCATACATTTCTAAAAAATTACCGCTAGCAACGCTAAAAATGGTTTTAGCATCACCCTTGCACCTTCTTGCCATATAACCTCCTTTTTTATTTTCATTATAAACTAGTTTTAGGAATTTTTTAGTCCTAAAATATTTTTTGTATTCAAAAGTATTTTTTAAATTACAAAACTACACATAAAGTTGAAATAAAAAATTAATATTTTTTATTTGGATTGCAAGTGTCAATATCTATGTATTTTTAATTAAGTAGATTTAAAAATTAAGAATAGTAAATTATTTTTTAAGTATATTATCTAAACGAATTTTACAAGCTTGTTAAATATGAAATTTTGCTAATCTTTCTGCCTCTAAAGCATTTCTCTCTTTAATAGCATTAACAACAGCTAAATGCTCCTCGTAAGCTTCTTTAGGACGTTTTTCCTTGGCTAAAGTACCATCACCAAGAAGCAATAAAGAACGATCCAAATTTTCCATAATTTTAAAAAGATAATGATTTCCTGAGCAACGATACAAAGTCTGATGAAATAAAATATTACTAGCCCTAAGTTCATTAAGCTCTTTAATATTTTTTTGAACTTTTAAAATATTGACCAAAATTTCAATTTCGGTCATAGAAGCGTGTAATGTCGCAAGTTTAGCAACTTCACCCTCTAATAATTCCCTGATCTCATAAAGCTTCGTAATAGAAATCAAATCAAGTCCTGCAACAATAAGTCCATTTTTACCATCTTGCACCAAAATTCCATCATTTTGCAACAATCCCAAAGCTTCTCTTATAGAAGTTCTGCTAAGTCCTGATTGCTCTACCAAATCTTGTTCTTTAACTCTATCATTAGGTTTTAATTTTCCATCTTTAATAGATTTGAAAATAAAATCATAAATTCTATCACTCGAAATTTTTTGATTTTTTTTGGCATATTATAACCCCTAAGACTCAAATTGATTTTAGTTTTTATAAGTATAATTTTAAACAAAAAAAGGCAAAAATGCAAACTATTGATCAAATTTTTCAAACACAAATCGATATTAAAAAATCTACTTTCTTATCTTTTCTTTGCCCTTTTAAAGATTTTAAATTTTTAATAGAAACGCTAAAAAAAGAGCATCCAAAAGCTGTTCATTTTGTCTATGCTTATCGTGTTTTAAATGATTTTAATCAAATTGTAGAAGATAAAAGCGATAATGGAGAGCCTAAAGGAACTTCTGGAATGCCAACTTTAAATGTTCTAAGAAGCTATGATCTTATCAATGCGGCTTTAATCACTGTAAGATATTTTGGCGGTATAAAACTTGGTACAGGCGGACTTGTAAGAGCTTATAGCGATGCAGCAAATGCCGTGATTAATAATTCTTCTTTACTTTCATTCGAATTGAAAAAAAATATATCCATTGCTATTGATTTAAAAAATTTAAATCGTTTTGAACATTTTTTAAAAACTTATTCTTTTAATTTCACAAAAGATTTTAAGGATTGCAAAGCTATATTACATATCAAATTAAATGAAAAAGAGGAGCAAGAATTTGAAATTTTTTGTAAAAATTTTGCACCTTTTGAAATAGAGAAATTATAAATTCTTGCAAGTAAATACAAAAGCTCCAAAATGGAGCTTTTGATTAAATTGCGTTCAATAAATCATTTAACAAAGCATTATTCTTACTTTGTTCATTTGCACCTTGTTGCGCAAGATCATTGTGAATGCTAGCACTTTGAGCTCTCATAGACAACTCGCCTTCATTTTGTCTAAAACGATAAGCGTAAACATTTGACATTTGAGCATAATTACTTAAATTTGAATTTGAGTTTTGCCCATTGCTTTGAAAACTACTGCTAGAATTTAAAGCATCTCCGCTTGACTTCTCATCCGCCTTATTTAACATATCCATAAAATCAGAATCTCCAGATGAAGAATAATCTTCAATCTGTTTATCCACCTGTTTATACTGACCACTAATAGCATCGTATTCATACGAGCTAATCGTTCTATAATTTACCTGCATAGTTTTCTCCTTTCAAAATATGCAAAAACTATACAAGCAAAAAGCGTTCCTTTTTATGTAAAATCAATGTTTTTTAATCATGATGAGTAGGCAAATGCTCCACATCAAGCTCATTGTTGGCTATAAATTCTTCCTTGGCTTTTTTACAGTTTTCATCACGCATTTTGCGGTATTCATTGCGAATCGTGATTTCTTTATCGCTTAGAGGTCTATCTTCTAAAAAACTGATATGAAAATAAGTATCATCGCTCTTTGAATAAGTTTTATAAAAATCTATATAATCAAAATAATCCTTGCCATTATCAAACTCTACCACTTCTTCTATATAAATCGTAGGCCCAAAACCCTTGTGATTTTGTGTATAATGCCCAAAACCTGCGCTGTATTGAATTCTAAATTTAGCCATCATTTTCTCCTAAAAATTCTTGATAAGTTCCACGAAAATCTGTAAGCTTACCATTTTCTAAATGCCAAATTCTATTAGCAAAAGCAGAAACTAATTCCCTATCGTGGCTGATACAAAGCACTACACCTTTGAAATTATACAAAGCCTCACCTAGTGCAATAATACTTTCAAGATCTAAATGGTTATCAGGCTCATCTAAAAGCAAGAAATTCGGACGCTCTAGCATTAAACGAGAAAGCATTAAACGATGTTTTTCACCTCCACTTAAACTTGCTGCCATTTTTTCTTGATCACTGCCACTAAAAAGCATTCTACCTAAACACTTGCGGATTTCATCTAGATCTTTAAATTTTTCACTCATCAGCCATTCATAAAGTTTCAAATTTTCACAAATTAAATTACTTGTATCTTGAGGAAAATATCCAAGCTCTATAGTTGCCCCAAGATGTATAGATCCGCTATCTGGACTTATAGCATGGGCAATGATTTTTGCTAAAGTACTTTTGCCCACACCATTTGCCCCAATCAAAGCGATTTTATCATTTTTTTCTATTTTTAACTCCAAATTTGAAAATAGTTGTTTATCATAAGCCTTGCCTATACCTTTAAATTCTAAAACTTCATTACCTATTTCACGATTGATTCTAAACACTATACTAGGATCTCTACGGCTTGAAATTTTAATCTCTTCAAGCTCTAGTTTTTCAAGTGCCTTAGCACGGCTTGTGGCTTGTTTTGCCTTAGAAGCATTTGCGCTAAAACGGCGAATGAAATTTTCTAATTCTTCTCTTTCTTTTAAGGTTTTATCGCGTTTAAGCTCAGCTTGTTTTGCCAAAAGCGTTGAAGCCATATACCAATCATCATAATTTCCTGCAAAATCACGAATTTGTTTAAAATCCACATCCAAAATTCTTGTGCAAATTTTATTTAAAAAATGCCTATCATGAGAGATAACAACCAAAGTTCCTTCATGTCTTAAAAGTTCATTTTCAAGCCAAGAAATCGCCTCTAAATCAAGGTTATTTGTAGGCTCATCTAAAAAAAGCACATCAGCACCCAAAAATAAAACTTGAGCTAGTAAGACTTTAAATTTATCCGCACTTTGTAAGGTGCTCATTAAAGCATCAAAATCTTTAATCTTTAAAGAACTTAAAATTTTTTCACAACGTGTTTCACAATCATAATTTGGATCTTCTTCGGCCGTTATTATCTCAAGCTCACCTAAGCGTTCATTGATCTCATCAG
The DNA here is from genome assembly GCF_004379015.1 of Campylobacter sp. US50a. NCBI lineage: Bacteria > Pseudomonadati > Campylobacterota > Epsilonproteobacteria > Campylobacterales > Campylobacteraceae > Campylobacter > Campylobacter sp. US50a. The sequence continues at coordinate 9,891 of NZ_RYYJ01000003.1, forward strand.
TAAATTCCTCGCTCATATAAAGCTTTTCTTTTTCTTTTAAAGCCTCATACAAACGCTTATTTGCACACATCACTGCATCTTTGATGGTGTAATTTTCAAAAGCAAATTGATCTTGCCCTAAAACTGCGATTTTCAAGCCTTCATCAAATACTATTTCGCCACTACTTGTCTCAATTTCTCCTGAAAGAATTTTCAAAAAAGTCGATTTTCCCGCACCATTAGCACCAATAAGTCCGTATCTTTGTCCTCGAACAAGCTTTAAATTCACATTTTCAAATAAAAGCTGATTTGCAAAACGCATAGTAAGATTTTTTACTTCAACCATGATTTTCCTTAAATTTTTTACTTATAAAAATTTTTAAGAAATTGTATCAAAAAAAGACTTGAAATTAATTGAGTATAAATTTTATATAGACAATGAAAATAAAATTTCATTGTCAAAATAAATTAATAATCCAAAAGTTCTACAAAAACTTGCTTTTTATCATCGCTAAATCTAGCACTATAAGAAATTTGAGTTTCATATTCCCCTCCATCAAATAAAATTCCTTTTAAAGCGCCTCTTGAATATTTTTCTCGCATTTCATTAGGCATTTGTGGATAAGTAAATTTTAAACTAGCCATACAAAAACTAGTTTTTTTATCCTTGCTATCTTTGGTTATAAAACTTTCAAAAGAAGTATAAACCACTTCATTAGCATAATCTTTCAAATCAAGTAAAGGTTTAAAATGTGCCCTTAAAACTCCAAGCGTGTCAGTAGATAATGCAGCCTCTAAATCCCTCATATCCATACCATTGGAATTTATCCTTAACGCCCTTAAGGATTGTTCATTTAAACCATACTCAACATAAACCCATTCATCATCATCTAAAATACTTTTTAGCGTAAGCTTAACATCTTCATCATCGCATTTTGGCTTATTATTAAAACATCCTGCAAATAAAAAAACCAACATCAAGCTTAATAAAATATTTTTCATTATTTCTCCATTATTATTTTAATAAATTCTATGATTTCATCATTTTTAGCACCATCTTCCCTCAAAAGACTTTTTAATAAATCTAAGTTAAGCTGTGGAGGAAATATAAGATAAGAATTTACTGGAAAACCATTTGATTTTAAGCCTATGCAAAATTTTTCATCTTTATTTGTGTATGCTTTTCCTGCAACAATTTTATAAGTATCTTTCTCATAAAGTAAAGTAGGCTCTACTTCAAAAGGTGTATATTTTTCACTCATTTTCATCTCCATTCTTTCATTAGTTTTAAAATAAAATAATCATCACTGTATGATATTTACAATTTTTTCATAATTTTGTTTGCGAAGTTTTTTACCTACTAAAAACATATCTACAATCCACCAAATAGTCCAATTGACTATCCAATTCATAAGTGCTAATATATATGCTATGTTCTGCAAAGATTCACTTGCAACAATATTAAAAATTATTTGGAATAATCACAAATGCTAAACGCACAAAACCTAAAACCATATCACCTATCATAAAACGCCCTACTCCAAAAGGGCCAAATAAAAAAGTTCCTATCCAAAACACCAAAGCAGGGCTTTTTAGTTTAAGCATAGGAAGTCGATTTAACACATCTTTTTTCTTTCTTCGCTTAAGCGTTCAAATTTTTCTTTTAGCGTAATTGCTGCTAAACCATCTCTTGGTAACTTATCACCAATATTAGAAAGAACTGAATTAAAATCCATACATTTCTCCTTGAAAATTAAAAAATATCTCGAATTATTCCACACTATCACTTAATTAATATTGAAATATTAAATATATTTTATATAAAAAATTGAATATTTCAAGTGTTTTTAATAAAGAAATTTTAATGTAAAATTTTTTAAAAGCTAAATTTTTAAGGTAAAAAATGACAAAAAAGAGCAAGCGTGATATGGCATATGAACTAGACATTGATGTTAGCACTTTATATAATTGGAGAAAATATAAACCCAATTTATATCGTATTGTTATGCTTGGCTTTAAATTTGATGAACTTTTAGAAAATAGCAAAAAAACTCATGAAGAATTACTTCATATAGAACAAACTATACAAGATGAAATTGCTAAATTTAAATAAAACCCGCTTTTAAGCTTTTTTCTATACAATTATCACTTTTATTAAAATCAAGGATTTGAAATGTTTTTATTAGATTTTTTAATATCATTGAGCTTTATTTTTGAAATTTCAGCACTTGTGTTATCCTTTTACTTTAAAAATTCAAAAATTTTCTTTTTGACTTTAGTGCTATTAGGAGCTAAGTTACCTTATTTTTATACAAGTTTTTTTCAAGCTAATTTATTTGTCGCCTTGTTTTTACCTATGATTTTTACCATATTTTGCCTTGGAAAACATCATGTTTTAATTTTAAATAAAAAAAATATTGCTTCAATTACAACCCTTATTTTTATAGGCATTTTAAGTATCATTTTACCTAGAAATACTACTTTTAATAGCGCTGGTTTAGAATTTCATTTTATTGCATTAGATTTTTTTAAGCCTGTGAGTGAATTAGGATTTTTATTTTTTTTAGTCGGCTTAATACTCATTTTTATCAAAACCTTTAAAACTAAAGAATATTATCTTATTATCGCATTTTTTGCTGCATATTTTCAGTTTTTATTTCAAGAAGGAGCAGGAATAAGGTATTTTGAATTTGCAAGTTTAGTTTTTTGTTTTTATCTTTTAAATCACGCTTATAGATTGGCTTTTTTTGACATCTTAACAAAACTACCTAATGAAAAAAGCCTTACACGCTTTACAAAGGGAAAAAACAACTATATCATTGCCTTGCTTCATTTTAATGAACTAAAAGACACTAAAGAAAGCTATGCCAAACTCATCTTAAAACAAATTGCAAAAATTTTAAAACGCTTTAGAGCAAAAATTTTCATCGTAGACAATGATTTTATTTTAATTTTTAATGATAAAAATCAAGCTTTAAATCATCTTGCTTTTTTAGAATCCACCTTGAAAAACACGGAATTTAATTTAGAAAATGAAAATTTTAAACCAGATTTTAAATTGATTTGGCAAGAAAGCGAAGAAAATTTGGATAAAAATTTACAAAGTCTAAGAGCAAGACTCTTAGACTAAAAAATTATTTTTCGTTTGCTTCAACTTCGATATTTAAATTAATATCATCACTTAAAGTAATAGTTGAAGTACTTGTCGCGAATTTAAAATCAGAGCGTTTGATTTTTCCATTTAAAGAAAAACCTATTTTTTCTTTTCCATCTTTGCCTTTAGCTACACCGCCGATTTCAGTATCTAAAACGATATCTTTAGAAACTCCAGCTATAGTTAAAGTTCCTGTCATTTTGCCTTTTTCATTATCGATTTTTTCATATTTTTTCATTGTAAAAGTCATATCAGGATATTTTTTTGCTTTGAAAAAATCATCTTGTTGTAAGTGATTATCTCTTGTTTGATTTTCTGTATTTACAGATGCGATTTTTATAGTTGCATCAAGCTTTTTAAACTCAGCACTCGCAGGATCAAAATCAATCACCGCAGAATAATCTTTGAAATTTCCTTTTACATTGCTAATTTGTAAATGTTTGATTTTAAAACCTACATCTGTATGTGCTTTATCTAAAGTATATTCTTTAGCAAACAAACCTGTGCTTAACAAAGAGACCGCAACCAATGAACTTAATAAAACTTTTTTCATTTTTTTCCTTTTTTATAGTAATTTTCAATATAAAAATTTTATTAGATAAAACATAACAAATCATTAATAAAAATTAAAAAATTTTACTATTTAAAAATTTTACAAATTCTTCAAATTTAGGCAAGTCAAGCTTTATTGCTTCTCTTTGCTGTTTTCCCCACATACACTCTGGAAAAAACGCATCTTCTTTAAATCTTGCCATAACATGAAAATGCACCCTTGGCACATAATTTGCAAAAGAGGCGATATTGATTTTTTCAGGTTTGTAAAATTCTATCATAGCCTTTTCACAAAGTAAAATTTTTTCAAAAAGTTCTTTTTGCAACTCTAAAGGACAATCGCTAAATTCTTTATAAATTTCTTTAGTAAAAATTTTAAGCCAAGGCACTTGAGCCTCCTCTTTCTCTATATAAATCAAATCATTTTCATAAATCATTACATTCCTTTGAAATTGTATTTATGATTATTTTACAAAATTTATCAAATTTTTAAGTCAAAATGCGTTAAAATTCCTAAAATTTAAAAAACAAAAAGGAGGATAAATGCAAATTAGTTCAAGTTATAACTCTTATGATTACTACTCTAGCAAACCTTCTTTTGATAAAACAAATCAATCTGATTCCACTCAAAAAGATGAAAAAAATCTTAGTGAAAATAAAGATGATAAAGAAAAAAATGGCGAACAAACCCAAATGGTTAATGGCGTAGAGCTAAGCCAAAAAGAAGTAGCTCAAGTTCGCGAACTCCAAAGTATCGATAGAAATGTAAAAGCTCATGAAGCTGCACATCAAGCAGCGGGTGGCGGCTTAGCAGGTGCTGCAAGTTTTACTTACACAAGAGGCCCTGATAATCAAATGTATGCTACAGCGGGCGAAGTTCCTATCAGCATGCAAAAAGGAAACACACCAGAAGAAACTATAGCCAATGCAAGACAAATCGCAGCAGCAGCTATGGCTCCTGCTGATCCTAGCCCACAAGACTATAAAGTTGCAGCAAATGCTACAAAAATGGAATTTGAAGCAAGAGCTGAAGCAATGAAGCTTAAAGCCGAAGAAGCCAAAGAAAAAGAAGAAGAAAATAAAGAAAAAGATGACAAAAATTCAGAAAATAGCTTAGAAAAAACAGATAAAGATTCAAAAAACAACGATAAAAATTTAAATTTTGATAAAGACTTTAAAAATTTTGTTGCTAGAACTTATCAACAAAACTCACAAAATAACGACATTAAATTCAACATCGCATCTTAAAATCCTTAATTTAAATAAAAAATTTACTCCAATCTTCCTTATAAATAAAGCTTTGTTTTAAAATTAAACAGATATATCTAAAAAATTTATCTTTTTATTATCTGCTTTATCTGTATTTGTAGAATTACTTTGTTCTTCTTTTTTAGCTTCGGCTTCTACTTTTTGTTTATCTTCTTCTTGTTCCATAAGCTTTAAAGTATCATATATTTGATGAACTTCCTTAGGCATACATTTATGGAAACGATGATTTGAATTTGCATGTAAAATATTTAACATTTTTTATCCTTTTTATAATTTAAATTTTTGCATTTTCAAGCCTTTATATCTATGCCTTGCTTATTCAGTATTTCTAAGATTTCTAAAACATCCATTCCATTTTCTTGTTGAACTTTTAAAAATTGTTGCCAAAAATTTGTTTTTACTTCATCTTTGTAAGTTTCGCTTTTACTTTCTGCTTATATAGGTTTAAAAGTTTTTGTTTCTTGTTCTTTTTGGTTGTTATATTGTTCTTGTGCAGTTTGCATTTCTTGTTGAATATCTTTTCTGCTTTTCTCGGCAATTTCGCCAAATCTAGCTTCGTGTTTGGCTTGAAGATCTAACCATTTTTGTTTAAATTCTTCTACACTCATACTTGTGTGATAAATTTTTACATATTCTTTTTGTAAGTCTTCATCCAACCAATGCACCGAAGCTTTATTTTGTGCTTTAAAATCTTCTTGGCTTAATTCACCCTTTAAAATCTGATCTTGTATAGAGCCTTTAGCGATAGGAATTTCTTTTGTAAGTTCATCATAATAATCTTTGTAAGATTTTAGAAGTTCATCTAAATTTGCAACATTTAGCTTGTTTTTATCATTTGGAATTTGAGCGGTATTTTTATCGCCAAAATTCCAGTTATTTGTTGTGCTTATTCCAAAAATGCTTAAACTCGAATTTATAGTATTCATATTTTTTACCTTTTAATGTGATTTAAATTGTTATATCAATTTTTTGTTTTCTCTGTAAGTATTTTATTAATTCTTTTTGCTCTTTTTGCATTATTTCAATTAAAGGTGTAAATTCTATATTTTCATTATTTGTATCGACAATACCCGCACCTTGAACTATACTATTTTTATCTAGCTTTAAATTATAGTTTCTATCATTCCAAGCTTTTTTGACTTCTTCACCACTCATAGAGTTATCAAAGCCTTCAGTTTTTCCTTAACGCGTAGCTTCTCCTTCTCTAGTATAAATATTCTCATTTATAATAGCTACTAAAAGCCCACCTTTAGTAATAGTGCCATCTTTGTTAGTGTATTTGCCCTGTATTAATATTTTCTTCACCGTCATTATTATTATTAAAAATATCTGTGGCAGAATTTCCTTTCATAAGATTTTCAGTAGTATTAAAAAACAATTTGTTTATTTTTGTATCAGTTGTATTTTCATAATCAAAATCTATATCAGCATTTAAATAATCCATAGCAGAATTATAAATTTTCGTTACTTGCATAGTTTGGCGATTAAATTCATAGCCTTGTGGGAAGTTGGCTATCTCTTCTAAGTTAAAGTTATCTTTAGAATTTAGCACATCTTCGCCTACAACTTGACTTAAAATTTTATAGGCATTTCCTACGGTTTTAGCAATGTCTATACTCTCAAAAGCTCTTAATGGATTTTTTTCATTCGTAGATATTTTTACTAAGCTTTCCATAGTGCTAGAATGAATTTTTATATCCTCAGGAATTCCTGCTGCTTTATTAAATTCACTTGTAAAATAACCCTCGTTATCTACTTCATAACCTAAAACTTTATTATTTGTTTTAGTAGTGTCTTGGGCATCTTGTAGATTTTTTACACTATTATTTGAAGTGTTTGAATTTAAGGAAGAGTTATTATTGTTTTTAATGTTAATATTAAGATTAACAAAGGGATTATTGAAAGTTGAGTTAATGCCTATCATTTTTTATCCTTTTTAAAATTTAAATTTTTGCATTTTCAAGCCTTAATATCTATACTTTTTGGTGCAGAATTTGAAGAAAGGATTTTGTTAAATTCTCCTGCATCATCATCACTAAATTTCACACCAAAAAGAAGTTCTAATTCTTTACTTGTGCTAAATTTACCTTCTAATAGTTTTTTTACAAGATCATTTCTTGTATTATCATCTTTATAAGTTTCTTTGTTTTTACTTTCTGCTTGTATAGGTTTGAAAGTTTCTTTGTCTTCTTTTTGATTGTTTTTATTAGCTAAGAACCTATCTATATCTTCTTGAGTAAGTGGCTTACCAAGTTCATTAAAAAATTGTTTTTCTCTTTGTGCCCTTTCAGCACCCCATATTTTCTCAAATTCATTCATACTTGTAAGAGTTTTTAAAAGATCAACTTTTCGTTTATGAAGTGCGGACCAATCTACGCCTTCTGTAAGATAGTCTGTGCCAAATTTATTAAGTATTTTTATTTCATCCTTGCTTAGTTTATCTTCCATATATCTTTTATATAAAGAGTTTTCTACTTCTTTTACATCAGGAGATCCATTATAGCCATTTTCTTCTTTAAATTTTTCAAGATCTCCAAATTTTTTTATTATGGATTCATAATAAGCATCATCATCATTTTTAAGCACAGCTTTTTTATTGTTCGTGTTATCATTATTATTAACAAGTAACATTTTATCACCCATAGCCATTTCGTATTCTTTCACAAATTCATCGTGTCTTTGCTTAAAATCTATGTATTTAGTTTTAAACTCATTTAAGCTTAAATCTTTACTTATAAGTGCGTCAAATTCTTTATAAAATTCATCGGCTTTTTTGATGATGTCGTAGCCCAAATGAAACATCTTAGAATAAGAAACAAAAAAACCTAACATCATTTTCTCCGTAGTTGGGTCCCATTTTGTATAAGCAGGATTAAAATCTTTTAAAGGGGATTTTTCTATTTTATTGGGGTCTTTTAAAGCATTTGACTTCATAAAGTTGTTAAATTCTTGCATATCTTTTTTGCTAATACTTTCATCAAGTCCGAATATTTTAGGATTATACTCAAATTTTTTTCCACGATAAGGCAAAGCACCTTCTCCTGTTATAACGGCTACTCCGTGTTTGTTGATTTTAAAATCAATATTTTTATCTTGTTTAAAATTTGAAGTGTTATAATTATAATTTAAATTTACACCATTAATCATTTTTGCCTTCCTTGATATTATATACTATATCGGAAAAAATTAAAAATTTATAATCTTGAGAGTTTTCAAAAACTCTCAAGTTATTATCAAGCTAAGCTTTTTCCACTTTTATGATATTTTAAAATACCTTCAGCACAGCGATAAGCCAAAGCTCCCACAGTATCAGTTGGATTATATCCACTATTATGTTGGAAATTTCCTGCTCCTACAACAAAAAGATTATCCGCATCCCAGTGTTGTAAATAAGTATTAACCACACTAGTTTCTCTATCTGCGCCCATGGTTGTTCCACCTGTGTTATGAGTAGATTGATAAGGCACAACGCTATAATCCTTAAGATAAGCACCTTTTTTGATTGATTTTACTCCTTGCATTCTTTTTGCTACCTCAGCTGTTTTATCTGTGATAAATTTATGCAAAGCTCTATCTTGATCGGTGAAATTATAAGTTAAGCGTAAAAGTGGCATACCAAAAGCATCTTTATAAGTTGGATCAAGACTTAAATAATTATTCTTATGAGGCAAAGAAGCACCTTGTCCTGCTACGGTAATAGCTCTTGTGAAATTATAGTTTAATGCTTTTTTAAATTCAGCACCCCAAGTTGGAGCTCCTGCTGGAAGTGGGGCTGATTGTATAGGGCGAGTTCCAAGCTGAACGCTATAAATCATAGCTCCATGAAGGAATTTTTCCTTAGAATGATCAAAATTATCTCCGTTAAAATCATCACTCGTAGTTCCTAAAGCACCTGAACCCATAAAGGTGTTAAATTGCTCATCAAAGAAAGCTGTTGTGCCCATATTCATTTGGTAACAATAATTTCTACCTAAAGTTCCTTTACCTGTTTTTGGATCGTATTGCTCACCTATGTTACTTACCATTAAAAGCTTAGCATTGTTAAACATATAACTTGTAAGTACAACTATATCAGCAGGCTGGATATACTCTTTCATCGTTCTAGTATCGACAAATTTTACCCCTGTTACTTTTCCGTCTTTTTTAAGAATTTGCGTTACATTACTATAAGTGCGTATGGTGTATTTACCTGTGCTCATAGCCTTTGGAATTACTGTGTTTAAAGGACTTGCTTTTGCGCCATACTCACAACCAAAACGCTCACAATACGCACAGTATTGACAAGGAGCTAAATCTTGACCATCAGGGTTTGTATAGCCACCTTTAGAATTTGAAGCTGGCAAACGATAAGTGTGTAAATTTGAACTTTTTGCTGCACTTTCAAATCGTTTAAGCATTTTAGTATTTTCAAGAGGTTCTTGTGGATAAGGACTGGATCTAAAAGCTCCCATTTTTTCTGCTAAAGGATTTGGCTCACCTGATACCCCACAGGTTTTTTCAAATCTATCATAATAAGGCTCCATATCCTTATAAGTCACACCCCAATCTTGCAAAGTATAATCATTACCTAATTTATTACCATATCTTTGTTTGCTTAGGGTTTGAATTTCAAAGTCATAAGGCATAAACCTAAAAGTCCAACCATTCCAATGCACCCCTGCACCGCCAACATTATTACCCAATAAAAACGAACCCATTTTACGATAAGGCAAGGCTAAACCACTAGGATCATGGCGAAAAGTCACAGTGTCTTTCGAGCAATCTTGCATCAAACCATAATTAATCCCGTATCTCCACTCATCATGGATAAAATTAAAATTTTCAGTACTTTGCATATGTCCGCGTTCTAAACTAAGTACATTCAAACCTGCTTTAGTAAGCTCTGCAGCCACTATACCTCCAGTCCATCCTGCTCCAACTGTTACCACATCTACTTTTTTTAATACTTCAGCCATTTTAACTCTCCATATCTGCTAAACCCATAGGTTCAATGTTAAAAAATTCATCACTTGCAATTTTATCCACATAGCTCATTTGTGCGCCTGGATATTGCATCATTCTCCAACCATTTTTATTATCATTTCCGCCATAAATTGGATCAGCTAAAACTCCAGCTACTGTCATATCTCTTAAAAGTGTGAAAAAATAAGAAGATTTAAAACCTGTAGTTTGAATTTTTCCTTTTTCAAAATCGCTTAAAATTTTATCCTGATCTCCACCTTTAAGCAAAGAAAAAGATTTTTTATAACGCTTTTGAGCATTTTCTTCAAGAGCATGCACGCCTTCTAAAAAAATATCTTTGCGTTGCATAGGAGTTTGATAGCCTTGTTCAGCTTTACCCTCCATGAAAGGCCCTTGCATATATTCTCTATCATTATAACCATAAGCACTAGCTAGCTGATTATCAATAAAATAAGGCACGCCTAAACCTATAGCTCCTTCTCCTTGCTCATCTTTAGGATAAATTCTTTCACAGGCTGCACTTAAGGTATCAAATTCAGTTTGAGTTTGAAAAAACATTCTACCTCTAACTTTATTTGATTTCCCTTGTGAAGCTTGATGCGAATGCGTAAGTTCTGCTGCCTTTAAAACAGCACCGCCACCTATAGTGCTAGCTGCTACTACAGAACCACCTAGAAGCCCTAGTTTAAAAAAGCTTCTGCGATCAATAATATTGTCTTGCATTACTTCTCCTTAATAATAATTTAAACAAGACTATATTAGTCCTATTAATATAAATTTAACTTTAAAAAGCGATAAATTTTGTGTTATTCTTAATTTTATTTAAGAATATCTTTGAAAGTAATAAAAATAGAACTTTTAATAAAGCTCTATATCTTTAGAATTAAGTTCTTTATAAGCTGCGCAAGCTTCTTGATGTTTTTGATCACAAGCCATGCCAAAATATCTTTTTGCCTTTGTTAGATCTTGTTTTTCTAGTTGATTATAGCGTCCTAACAAATAACAAGCCTCACCAAAACCTAAAGTGCAAGATTTAGAATAAAAAGCAAGGGCAGATTTTACACTTGCCTTAACAAGTTCTCCTTTATCATATAAAGATCCTAACTGATAACAAGCTCTTGCATTTTTTAAATCACAAGATCTTTTATAAAAACTTGAGGCCATTTGTCCATCTTTTTCTTTTTCATAAAATAAAGCTATATTATTACAACTTAACGATTCTCCTAAAGCACAAGCTTTATTAAAAGCCAAAAGAGCTTCATTTTTATAACCTTGATTTTGCAAAAGCAAAGCCATATTAGAACACGCATTTGCTAAACCTAATTTACAAGCTTTATCATAAAATTTATAAGCTTGATTTAAATCTTTGCTCACACCCTTAGCACTCTCATGCATAAAAGCTAAAGAAAAACAAGCTTTAGAAATATCTTTTTCACAAAGATTCTTAAAAATTTCATAAGCTTTATCAAATTTATTTGCCTCGTAAAGTTTTAAACCCTCTTCTAATTCACTTAATGCAAATAATGAATTAAAAAATAAAAATAAAGCTAAAAATATTCTCATTAACCTTCCTTTATATTTTCTCTAACATTTAAAATCTGTGCTCTTCTTTTTTGAAGTTCTGCTTTTTTAAGATCTAAAAATTTATTTTTTTCTTGGATTAAATTTTGAATTTGTTCTAAAAAATTTTTTGCAATTTTTGTCAAAATAGGCTTATTAATAAGCAAAGCTTCAAACTCATAAACATTTAATTCATTTAAAACTCTTTCATAAATTTCACTTTTTTTGGGATAAAAAAGTATAAATTCAGAACTATCAAGCTCATAAAGAACACGGCTTTCATTGATTTTACGACTAAAAAATGCAAGGCTTAGTTTCGTAGCATTTTCATAATTTGTAAAAGCCTTAAGATTTAATTTTTCAAAAAATAAATCAAGCTCTAAAATACTTCTAAATAAAAGCTCTTTAAAATCTTTCAAAAAGTACTCATCACTTGCATTGCAAAAAGCTCTTAATTCACTAAAATTTTTATCACTTTGGAAAATGTGATCTTTTTGTATGTTTGAAAATTCTGCTTTAAAAAGCAAAATTTCTCTCTCAAGTATGTTTACAAAGTCTTTTAATTTCATCTTGATTTCTTCAAAAGATTTATAAAGTTCATTTTTGATTTTTTTAAACTCTTTACTCATCACATCACTATTATAAAACATCGCCAAAAAAGCATCGTCACTTGAAATATAAGGCGCTTTATAATCATATCTTGTGTATAAATCTTTCTTTAAAAATCCTTTGCTTTCTTTGTAAAAATAAGCATCTTTTTCCTTAACACTTGCAAAAATTTCACTAGAAATTCTTTCGCTAATGCTTTTAAGCTGTTCTAAAATCTGATGGTTTAAAATTTCAATCTCTTTTAAAAAATTTTCATACGCTAAAAGTAAATGCTTTTCATAACTTTGAAATTGATTTAATAAACGATCAAAAATACCTACAAAAAGTTGGTTTTCATCTTCTAAAATTTCGCATAAATTTAAAATTTTTCTTTTAACAAATTTTTCTTTTAAAGCTGTTGTATCTAGCTGAGTTAAAAAATCAAGTAAAGATTGAAAATTAGATTTTTCATAGCTTTGCCCATCTTTAGCTTCTTTACAAGAAATGGCAATAAGCTTATCAAAATATTTTAAAAATACACTTTTTGCATAATTTAAAACATTATCTAGCTCTTCTGTGTTTAATTTATCTTTTTGATTTAATACACAAATGCTATTTTCTCCTAAAAGTTCTAAATTTGCTTTTATGGCATCTTCTTCGCTTTTTTTACCTGCATTATCAATCAAACTTAACCAAATCGCCCCATGAATATTTTTAAGCTCATCAAGAGTTGTTAAAGTATCATTTTCATTTGCATTTAAACCTGGAGTATCTACAAGAGTAATTTTTTCAAGTAAAGGAATGGGTGCAAAAATATGCAAACTTTTTGCTTGTTTTACTTCATTTCTTTGATCCGTATAAAAGGCTAATTTTTCTATATTTGTGATAATATCACTTCCATCTTCAAATTCTACTCTTAAAAAATATTCTTTTGCATAGCGTAAAAAAGTAGGTTTAAAAGTAACAGGAACAACACCCGTAGGCAAACAATCACACCCCAAGATCAAATTTAGCAAACTTGATTTACCACTTGAAAACTGTCCTATAATAGCAATATTAACATTCTTATCTAAAGAAAACACAAGCTCTTTTAATTCATTTTCTAAAGCATAACTTGCGTGCATAAAAGGCTCATTAAGTTCCTTACAAAGCTCTTGAATACGACCTTTAAAACTATCATCAAAACTCACACTATAAGTATTTTCATAGGCTTTTATAAAATCATTTAAAAGATTAATCTGCATTTAAAAGCCCCATTTCAAGTTGTTTTAATTTTTCAATTTTTTCTAAATTTTCTTCAAAAGAATTTAAAATATTAATATCTTGATTTTTCAGACTCTGTAAAACTTTTTCAAGACTTTCTAATTTTGATTTTTGATTTTTTTCATAATATTTTAATTTATCATTTAAAAACTCAAAAAATACTCCATTGATATTTAAAGAATTTAAAATTTCGCTCATTTTAAATTCTTTAAAAGTATTAAAAATAACCGTATCTAAATTCGTTTCAAGCTCATATAAATCTGATTTTAGATTGCTTAATTTTTCAATTTTCAATCTTAAAAGTGCAAATTTTTCGCTTTGAAAAATACTATCTATATTTTTTGAAATTCCATCTTTAAAACCTTCAAAACCATTATCAAAATCATCTTTTAAAAAATCATATTTTAAAGATAAATTTGTTTTAAGCTCCTCGATTTTTTTAATATTTTCAAATTTAATTTCTCTTAAAATATCATTAATTCCATCTTTTGTAGTAATATCAACTATATTTAAAATACGAGAAAGATTAAGCTTTTGTGCATTATTTTTCAGATATTTAAACTCATCTATCAAGCGTTCTTTTAATTTTTTAGCCAAAAGTAAAACAAGATTATCTATGCCACTATCTATATTTTTAAGTTTTGCAATGGAATTTGAAATTTCATCTTGTGCTTCTTTTAACAAGGTATTTTGCTTTTGAAGTTCAAGTAAAAGCTTTTGATTTTCTTCACTTACACCTTGTTTATTCTCCTTAATAAGACGATTTTGCATTTCATATTCGCTTAGAATATTTTTAAGCTCTAAATGTAATTCTTTTTTGTAAGCTCTTAAGGCAATCTTACTTTTTTCTCCTGCATAAAGCTCGTTAAAAAGATAGTTTTCAAATTCTTGCATACCACTTTTTTGCAAACTTTCCTTAGGCGCTAAACCCTTATAAAAATCACTTGCCATTTTAGCACTCACACATAAAAAATCAATCTTTTCCACCAAATTTTCATCTAAATCCACAAGTCTTGATTTTAAGCTTTCTTTGGTATAAACAATGACTTCTTCTAAATCCTTTTTGCTTAACAAATCCGCTTTAGTTAAAACAATTAAAAACTTACTCAGCCTTGAGTTTAAAAGACAATGCACCAAAAAGTCCGCATCCTTTTGAGTCAAGCTTTGAGAAGCATTCATTAAATGAATTAAAAAATCACTTTCTCTAAGATACTCATTTGTAACAATTTCTCTTTGAACTACAACATCATCAAGCCCTGGAGTATCAACTATAGAAATATTATTTTTTAAAAAATCTAAATGACTTTTAATTTCTATTTTTTTAATTAAAGCTGAAATTTTATTTTTAGCTGAACTGAAATTTTTAAGCTCACAAAGTGCGATATTTTGTATTAAAGGTTTATCTTTGATAAAATCCTCTATATTTACACTCTTATCCAGCTTGTCAATAAATTCTTTTAAATCTGCATTAAAGTGCGAACTTTCAAGTATATTTTGCCATTCTTTTTTATCCCAAAAATATATCCTTGCTTCTTCACTCTTACCATAGCTTAATACTGTTAAATTAGCTGTTTCAGGTATGTTTGAAACCCCTAAAAAATCTTCTTTTAAAAGAGCATTTAAAAGACTTGATTTTCCTGCATTCATCACGCCAGTGATGGCTATATTAAACTCTAAATTTTGAAATTTTTCCAAAGTTTTTTGAAGTCTTGATTTTAAATTTTCATCAAAACTTAGCTTTTGAAGCTCTAAATTAATGGTGTTTAATTCTTTAAAATCATTTTGAAATAAAGCTTTTTGATCTATACTTTGAACTTTTTCTTGTGAAATAAAATCAAATATTTCAGTATTTTTTGAAATTTTTTCTAAAATTTTTAGAGCCTTAAGCAAATCTTGCTTTGAAATAAAACCTGATTTAAAAAGATTTAAAATACAAATTTGAGCATTTTGTATACTAAAAATATCCACTCTTAAATCAATTTTTTTGCAAAGCTCTTGAAATTCTTTTAAGAGAAAATATCTTTCATAATTGTCTTTATTGACACTTAAAATAATCGCACACTCGGCCGTATCAAGTTTGCTTTTATTTTGAAATTTAGCATCAAAATTTAAAAATTGGAGTTCATTTTGCCAAATTTTTTGGAATAATTCTTTCATAATCTTCCCCTTAAAAAGGGGAAAGATTTATTTATTTCTTTGAGCCACAAGTTGTCTTCTCATATAAGCAATTTTACTTTGCAAAGGTAATTCTTTAGGGCAATTATCTTCACAAGCAAGCAATGACATACAACCAAAAACACCATCATCATCGCCAACTAATTCATAAAAATCTTCCACACTTCTATGGTCATGCGGATCTTGTAAATATCTAGCTGTTCTTAAAAGTCCTGTAGCAGCTATGAAATTTGGACGCATAAGTTTAGTTGCACAAGAAGCTACACAAATTCCACACTCTATACAACGATCAAGTTCAAAAGTTTCATCCGCAACCTCTGGCTCAATGCGTTCTTCAAGTTTAGAAATATCAGTTTCTTTTTCATTATGCACCCAGCTTTCAACACGCTTACACATGTCTTCAAACCACTCGCCTGTATTCACGCTTAAATCTTTAATATGTCTAAATGCAGGCATAGGCATAAGCTCTATCACTCCATCAGGATAATCTTTAGTTAAAGTTTTACAAGCAAGTTTTGGCACTCCATTAATCATCATTGCACAAGATCCGCAAATCCCTGCACGACAAACAAAGTCAAAACTCAGATCCGCATCCATTTTTTCACGGATCAAAGTCAAACATACAAAAACTGTCATAAAAGGAGTTTCTTCAAGCTCATAAGTCACAAAATGTGGTTTAGAAATTTTGCTTAAAGGATTATATTTAAATGCCTTTATTGTCAATTTTCTACTCATAATCAACTCCTATTCTTTGGTTTGGTGCTTTATATTTAGCTTGTAATTCATAAGGCATTAAAGCGTTTTGAATTTCATAACGACCTTTGCCTTCAGCTTCCATTTTTTCACGTATTGCATCCACTTCAGCTTGGCGTTTTTCACTTAAAGGATTTTCTATAATATTTCCTTTGGCTCCGTATCCACGGAATGCTGGTGGAATTTCCATTTTCATAATATCAAGCTCTTCATATTCTATGCGTGGCAAGGTTTCGCCTTCTACCCAAAAAGTATTAGTTCTTTTCATCCAATTTAAATCATCTCTTTTTGGATAATCTTCTCTATAATGCGCCCCACGACTTTCTGTTCTTAAAAGCGCTCCATAAGCTACACAAAGTGCTATTTTTAACATTCTTGGCACTCTATACGCTTCTTCAAGCTCTGGATTTGCACAATCAAGTTCTTTACAATGTACTTTAACGTCTTGAGAATCTTTATAAAGTTTTTCAAGCTCGTCTACTGCTTCTTTCAAACCTTCACCTGTTCTAAAGATAGCTACCTTATCCCACATGATTTCTTTCATTCTATTTTTGATTTCAAAAACATTATATTTACCTTCTTTATCTACTAAAGATTTTAAATATTGATACTCTTTAGTTAAGAAGTCTTTTACTACATTTGTGTCAATTACTTCACCATTATTTTTACAATAATCTGCAAAATAATCTCCCACTATCATACCTGCTACAACAGTTTCAGCACATGAATTTCCACCTAAACGATTAAATCCGTGCATATCCCAGCAAGCTGCTTCTCCACAAGCAAAAAGTCCGTTTAACCATTGACTTTCACCCGTTGGTTTAGTTCTAATTCCACCCATAGAATAATGCTGCATTGGAAGAACTGGCGCCCAACCTTTTGGACCTTCATCTGCTGGATCAATACCATTGAAAGTTTTGCAAATATCTTGTACATCGCGGAGATTTTTTTCCACATGAGCACGACCCAATATAGAAATATCAAGCCATAAATGATCCCCATAAGGACTTTTTACACCTTTACCTTTGCGAATATGCTCCATCATTCTACGACTTACCACATCACGGCTTGCAAGTTCTTTTTTCTCTGGTTCATAATCAGGCATAAAACGATATCCATCCACATCACGCAAAATTCCGCCATCACCACGACAACCTTCGGTAAGCAAAATACCGCTTGGCACAATAGGAGTTGGGTGAAATTGCACTGCTTCCATGTTTGAAAGTCTGCAAAGTCCAGTTTCAAGAGCGATAGCCGCACCTGTTCCTTCACAAATTACTGCATTTGTAGTTTGTTTATAAATTCTACCATAACCCCCTGTTGCTATCATAGTTCCTCTTGCAATATAAGCAATGAGTTGTCCATTGGTTAAATCTCTAGCAATCACACCTAAGCATTTTTTGCCATCATGGATAATTCTTATTGCTTCCATTCTATCAATAATTTTTACTTGATGTTTAATAGCTTCATTTGCTACACCATAAAGCATACAATGCCCTGTTGCATCTGCGATATAGCAAGTTCTCCATTTTTTAGTTCCACCAAAATCTCTAGCATTAATAAGCCCGTGCGCTTCTTCTTTTTCTTCAATCACAGTTTTTTGCGCATTGATTACAACAGTTCTTGGACCTTTAGTAACTCTAGTCCAAGGCACACCCCAAGCCGCAAGTTCACGCACTGCTTTTGGTGCAGTTTGAGCAAACATTCTTGCTACTTCTTGATCACAGCCCCAATCACTTCCTTTTACTGTATCTGCGAAGTGAAGATCTTCATTATCACCCTCACCTTTTGCCCCATTTGCTAAGCTTGCCTGCATACCTCCTTGCACCGCTGCAGAGTGAGAACGCTTCACTGGACAAATACTTAAAAGTGTTACACTTTGGCCACTCTTTGCTACTTCAATAGCCGCTCTAAGACCTGCTAATCCTCCGCCTATTACTAAAGCATCACTATATTGTATATTCATAATTTGCTCCATTGTAGTTTTTTATCATCGCAGTAGTTTGGGTTTGATTTTGGTAGTTTTCATAACCTATTTTTATAAATGCTGCAAGACTTAACACACCTAAAACTAGGAAGAAAATACTGATTATCCATTTAGCAGTTTTAAGCTTTTTACGACTTTCTTTTACATTTTTTCCTTCAAACCAACCCCATTTAACACAAAGTCTATAAAGCCCTATACTTCCATGAAGTTCAACACAGACTAAAAGAACAGCATAAAAAAGCCACATAAAATGACTTACAACCCTATCTCCTGACATATCGCCGCTGATTTTATCTGCATTGGTTACAATAAAAATAAGATGAGCAGAACCTAAGAAAAACATAATAAAACCTGTAAAAGCTTGAACCCACCATAACGAAGTATCGCTGTGATTCATTTTTTTACTGTGTGTTCTTAGTATTTGATACTGACGGTAATTAATAGGAAATTTTCTCATTGCAAGTAAAGCATGAACGAAAAAAACCACTAAAACACAGGCGGCTAAAAATGAAGTAAGATAACTCATAACAGGATTATCGTAAACAAATTTTAATTCTAAAAAATGTACCACAGAATTAAAAAAATCCTCACTGACTAAAATTGTAGAAACAAAAAGCATATGCACCCACATAAAAAGACCTAAAAAAAGCCCTGAGGCACTTTGGATAAAGTCTAATTTCGCAGGCATTTTACTTTTTTTGCCCTCAATGCTCTTACCCAAATAACCTTCGATAAGCTCACGCATCTTTACTCCTTTGTAAAAAGAAATTAAAAAAATCCATTTCATTATATTACAAAAGTCTTTAAGATAGATTAAATATTTACTTTTTTAAACTTTATACAAATATAAACTAACAAAGCTGTTATAAACATTATAAAACTTAAAATTTGCCCCATACTCATACCCCATAAAACAAAACCTATACCAAAATCAGGCTCGCGATAAAATTCACATATAAATCTTGCCAATGAATAAGCACCAGCATACACAAGAATCAATTCCCCTTGAAAACTTTGCTTAAATCTTGCTAAATAAACTATAATAAAAACAACAATACCTTCTAAAAATGCTTCATAAAGTTGCGATGGATGGCGCAATACTCCATCAACATAAATTCCCCAAGGCACATTTGTAATGCGACCAAAAAGCTCTTGATTTAAAAAATTTCCTATACGACCAAAAACATAAGCCAATGGAACACTTAAAGCAACCAAATCAAGAAAAATCCAAGGATTTGTTTTATATTTTTTACAAAACAATAAAGTAGCTATCAAAAATCCTATAATTGCTCCATGATAACTCATACCTCGAATACCTACAAATTCACCATTAATATAAGGATTAAAAATTTGCCAAGGATGAGTAATATAATACATAGTATTTGCATCATAAATCAAAATATATCCAAGTCTTGCACCTAAAATAACCCCTATTTCAACCCATATAAAATAACTATCCAAATGTTTTTCATTAATGTCTAGTTGAAATTTTCTTACAAAAAATTTAGCTAAAAGCAAAGCTAAAAGCAAAGCTATAACATACATAATGCCATACCAATGCACCTTTAAACCAAAGATGCTAAAAGCTATAACATTAAAATTTGAATAAATATGCTGCCAAAATTCCATATATCTTTCCTAATTTTCTTTTATAAAAATATAACAAAAAAACTTTAACTTGCTATAATTAACACAAACACATTAAATAAAGGTAAAAAATGAAAAAATATATTTTACTTGCTAGCAGTATGTTAATTTTAGCAGCTTGTGGAGGCACAAGTAGTAATTTTGTCAATGTTTCTATGCCAAATTTTAAACCCCAAGTTCCAACAAAGGTTGAACCTATTGATTCTGGAGTAAGCATTGCTCTTGAGCCTATTAATATAGAACAAAATAACAATTATTCTGATTATTTTGAAAATTCAGTGCTTAAAATTCGCATAGAAAAAGAAATTGATCTTTTAAAACAAAATTTAGAAGAGCAGATCAAAACCATCGCTCAACTAAAAGGCTATAAAATAGTTACTACTAATCCAGACTACACTCTTAAAAGTTCAATCAGTATTTATACAGAAGAAAAAAATGCACAAAAAACAAGCAATTTTATGAGTGGAGATTATGTAAAATCCAATTTAGGTATAAATTTTAAAGGTAAAATAGATTTTATAGATGCACACAATCCACAAAATTCAACCAATCTTTCAAGCAGCACCAAACTGGATTCTTTAGTTGCGCTTAACTATCCTATTAAAAATGATGATGGGGTTAATATGTTTAAAACTACTATCTCCACCGTACCAACTCAACTCAATAAAGGTTTGGAGCAACCTGCTTTTGAAATTGATAAAAGTATTTTAGCTTTTTATAAAAATACATTAAATACACTTTATAACAATCTTCCAAAAGCAACAGACATAGGCAAAACTATACCTAATACAAACAGTAGTTTTAATAGTTTTGATGGCAATGCTACCTTTGAAGAAAGCTTACCTCAAACAAATTTTAATCAAAATAATACAATTGAAAACACACCTACGCAAAATATTCCTACAAATCCGTCTTCAACAAATCAAAATAATCAAAGTAAAAATCAAGATGGGGTAGAAATATTTGAATAATAAAACTTGTGAGAAAATTAAATTTTCTCATACAAAAAAATAACTATCATTCTACTTTAAAATCAATGCTTGTTGCATTGCATTTTTTATCATCTCTCTTTTATCTTGTATTTCAAAAAAAAGCTCAAAAGCAAAAACCCCTTGCCATAAAAGCATATCAAGTCCATCTTTAATTTTTAAATGATACTCTTTACACAATCTATAAAAAGGTGTTTCTCTACCATAAATTACCTCAAAAGCAAATTTAGCTTTAGGTAAAATTCTACCTAAAAGCTCCCTATCACAAGGTAAATTTTCATCTTTTAATCCAGCAGAAGTTGAATTTATAACCAAATCAAAATCAAAATCTTGCAAGTCTTTATAAAGATAAGTTCGATAAGCTAAAAAATCTTTAAATCTTTCTTTGCTGCGATTAGCTATATACACTTCTATGCCTTTTTGTTTTAATGTATAAGCAAGTGCCAAAGCTGTACCTCCAGCACCTAAAATCAAAGCTTTTTTTATATTATCAAAATCCTTAATAGCTTCTAAAAAACCTAAAGCATCAGTATTATAAGCGTAAATTTTGTCTTCTTTTAAGCATAAAGTATTTGCAGAGCCAATATTTCTAGCAAAATCATCCTTCACATCAGCAATATCTAAAGCTTTTTCCTTAAAAGGCAAAGTAATATTAGCTCCACTAAGTCCTAATTTAAAAAAATCTTCTCTTAAACAGTTAGCATTTCTTAAATGATAGCGTGTATAAATACTATCAAGCCCTAAGGCTTTAATAGCATTATTATGCATTCTAGGCGATTTAGAGTGAGAAATAGGATCGCCTATAACTGCTAAAAATTTCATTTTAAAGTAAAAGAAAAAGCATCTTTTGCAATATCCTTACGGATTTTAGCAAGTTCTACTGCAATATTTGCCTTTTCAAATGGTCCTATTAAAACCTTAGTAATTTCTTTACCTCCAACTGTAGTTTTATAAAGTTTATAATCATAACCTTTTTGTTTTACAGAAGCAAGTTCTTTTGATTTTTGATCCAAATTACTTACTGAGAAAATTTGCACATAAATACCCGATGCTAAACCACTTGGATGTACAGGTTTAGCATCAACATTTTTAAATAAATCATTTGCATTTTGTTCTTTTTTAGGAGTTTGTTTTGTGCTTTCTTTTTCTTTTTTTACAGCTGTTTGTTTTTTTACTTCTTCTTTAGGTTTTGCAGTTTGTTTTACTTCTTGTTTGGGAGCACTTGCTTGCGGAGTGGTATTTTCTGAAGTAGTTGCTGTTGGTTCTGCTGGAACTTCTTGATCAGGCATAGCAAAATTTGTAGTATCATTGTTATTTGAACTAGAGGTTGTTGTATTTTGAGTTGTATTTTGTTCATCTTGAAATTGTTTTCTTAATGCCTCAAATTGATCTTCTGCTGAAGTATTATCTGTAATTGGCATACTTTCAAAAGAAGTATCATTGTTATTGTCTTGAGTTGCTATAGGTTCACTTGGTAATACACTTTGATTTTGCGTATTTTCATCACCACTACCATTAATAAGTTTCATAACTATCATGATAGCTAAAAACAAAATAACTAAAGCAATAACTCGTAAAAGAATTTTTTTTACTTTTTCACTTTTATTACTTTTTTCTAAAATAATATCATCAAATTCATTTTTTTGATTTTCCATAATTTGTCCTTTCTTACATGTGCTTAGACCAAGAACTTCCTCGTTCTTTTTGATAAACCTCATAAGGCAATATTAAAATATTAAATTCCCTAGGTACATCCATACTAGGAAACACCTTCCATTCTACTGGCATTTTACTTGCAAACATCATTGAAAGTTTAGACGCTAAAGAATAACCTTCGTTTAACGCCGTGTGTCCTTTGTGAATATAAAGATGTAAATGTCCTGGAGTTTTAGTCTTATAGGCTGTGAAATTTATAAAACCTTCTTCTCTTAAAATAAGTTGTGCACGGTGATAAAATCTTTCAGCATTAAAACCATTATAATCAAAGACAATATTTTCTACTTTATTATCTTTTGTTATTAAATCATGAGCGACAACAATTTTTTTAGCAGCGTGTTCTCTCATGACATTTAAATTTAAAGGAGCATCAACTCTTTCAAATTTATCAAAAAATAAGCGACCTCTATGTGTAGTTTTATTTACAATTTTATCGCGTCTTATATAATAATGATCGCCAATTATTTTAATTAGCGACATATCCATTGGTGAAATCAAAACATAGCCCTTTCATAAATAATAAAATTACTTGCAAGTTTTTTTAATTCTTGTTTAATATTCTCTTGTAATTTTTCATTATTAATATCATCTAAAATATCTGCAATATAATTTGACACAGTTTCCATTTCTTTTTCTTTAAAACCTCTGGCAGTAAGGGCTGGAGTTCCGAGTCTTAATCCACTTGTGATAAAAGGACTTCTAATCTCTCCTGGAACGGTATTTTTATTTGCAGTAATACCTGCATTTCCAAGAGCTAAATCTGCATCTTTTCCACTAAATTCACGATCTAAAAAACTCATTAAAACAAGGTGATTATCTGTTCCATCGCTAACAAGTTTAAATTTTCTATCCATTAAAACATTAGCTAAAACCTGAGCATTGGTTCTTACTTGTTTTGCATAAACTTTCCACTCATCGCTAAGATTAAATTTAAATCCTACTGCTTTTGCAGCAATTACATGCATCAAAGGACCACCTTGAATACCTGGAAAAATCGCAGAATTAATTTTTTTAGCAAGCTCTTCATCATTTGCCATAATAATACCACCTCTTGGACCACGCAAAGTTTTATGTGTAGTTGAGCTTACTACATGAGCGTGCGGAAAAGGACTTGGATGTTCGCCTGCTACAACAAGGCCTGCAATATGAGCTATGTCAGCAAAAAGATAAGCACCTATTTCATCGGCAATTTCTCTAAATTTAGCAAAATCAATCACTCTTGCATAAGCACTAGCTCCACAAACTATAAGTTTTGGCTTTTCTTTTTTAGCAATTTCTCTTACTTTTTCATAATCAATTCTTCCATCAAGTTCTACACCGTAAAAACAACTTTCGTACATTTTACCTGAAGAACTTACTTTTGCGCCATGAGTTAAATGTCCACCATGACTTAAATCCATTCCTAAAATTTTATCACCTGGATTAATCAAAGCCGCATAAACACCTTGATTAGCTTGAGAACCCGAATTAGGCTGAACATTAGCAAATTTACAATTAAAAAGTTTTTTACATCTTTCAATGGCTAGAGTTTCAATCTCATCAACAAATTCACAACCACCATAATATCTTTTACCCGGATAACCTTCTGCGTATTTATTTGTCAAGATACTTCCCATAACTTCCATTACTTCAGGTAAAGTGAAATTTTCACTCGCTATCATTTCAAGACCTTCACATTGACGCTCTAACTCTTTGTTTGTTAAATCAAAAATTTCTTTATCAAACATTTCTAAACTCATTCCTTCTCCTTTAGTTCTGATTTTAATGGACGCATTGCAGGAAACAATATCACATCTCGAATAGATTTTTTGTTTGTCAAAAGCATAACAAGTCTATCTATGCCTATGCCCTGCCCTGCCGTTGGGGGCATTCCATAACCCAAAGCATTTACAAAATCTTCATCCATTTCACAAGCCTCTTCATCGCCTGCATTTTTAGCTTCAATTTGTTTTAAAAATCTCTCATATTGATCAAGAGGATCATTAAGCTCATTAAAACCATTTGCCAATTCTCTTCCACAAATAAACAACTCAAATCTCTCAGCAATCTGAGAATCCTCATCACTACGTCTTGATAAAGGACTTATGGAAATAGGAAAATCAATCACAAAAGTAGGATTGATCAATTTTTCTTCCACATAATTGTCAAAAAGTTCAGCTTGTAAATGTCCAAGTTCAAGCTTTTCATTCGATTCAAAACCATCTGCTTTTAATTTAGTAAGAATTTTTTCCTTATCTTCGATTAAATCCCTATCTAAACCACCATACTTACAAAGTGCATCTTTATAGGTTATTCTTTCAAAAGGTTTGGAAAAATCTATCATTTTTCCATCAAATTCTATTGTTTTTCCTAAATTAAGTTTATCCAAAAGTAAAGCAAAAAGTTCTTCAGTTAAATCCATTAAATCTTTATAATTATGATAAGCCCAATAAAATTCTATAGTTGTAAATTCGGGATTATGAGTTAAATCCATACCTTCGTTTCTAAAACAACGATTGATTTCAAAAACCGCCTCAAAACCACCCACTATAAGTCTTTTAAGATAAAGTTCTGGAGCAATTCTTAAAAATCTTTCTACACCTAAAGAATTATGAAAAGTTATAAAAGGCTTAGCGTTTGCTCCACCTGCAATCGGATGCATCATAGGAGTTTCTACTTCTAAAAAGCCTTTATTTTCAAAAAAATGACGAATCAAACTCACCACTTTAGAACGCACTAAAAAATCTTTTCTAACTTCTGCATTCATTATCATATCAACATAACGTTTGCGATATCTTTGCTCAATATCTGTTAATCCATGATATTTTTCAGGTAAAGGAACAATAGCTTTTGTAGCGAGTTTTACTTTGCTTGCATGCAAACTAAACTCACCTGTTTTAGTTACAAAAGGAAAACCTTTAACCAAAACAATATCACCCACCTCTAAATTCTTTTTTAAAATCGTATAAAGTTCTTCACCTACGCTATCTCTACTAAAATAAATTTGTAAATTTGTATCCTCATCTTCAATGTTTGCAAAAATCGATTTCCCAGCTATACGCAAAAGTTTCAAACGTCCTGCAACAACAGCATTGACACTTTCATCTCTTTTTTCAATTTGCTCTAAAATATAAGAAAATTTATCCTTAAAAGTCTTTAAAGACATTTCTTTTTCTAAAAAATGAGGATAAGGATTAATCCCTAATTTTTTTAACTCTTTAGCTTTTTCTATTCTTTGCTGCTCTAAAATATTATCAAACATTTATATTTTTACCTTTGCTTTTTGATTATTACAATCGCCACAAACACCATAAAGCTGCATCAAATGCCCTGTAAGTTTAAAACCATGTTCTTTTGCAATCAAGGCTTGCTGTCTTTCTATAATAGGATTTTCGAACTCTATAATTTTTCCGCAATTTTTACATATCATATGATCATGATGAGGTTTATTGGCAAGCTCATATTTTTTACCTGCTGAACCAAAAGAAATGGAAGTTACCATTTCTGCTTCTTCAAGCAAATTTAAAGTACGATAAACAGTTGCAATTCCTACATTTAAATCAGGTTCAGCTTGTTTGATTTCCATATATAAACTTTCGGGCGTGTAATGAGTATCACTGTGATAAAGGGTTTTTAAAAGCACTTCTCTTTGCTTGGTATATTTAAGTCCGCCTTGTCTTAATATTTTTTTAAATCTCTCAAGTAAAACATCATATTCCACATTTTCTATCAGCATATCACTCCCCTTTTTGAGTATTGTTTAAATCACTTACAATATCTTGCAACTTTTCACTAGCATGATCTAGACTATTTTCTGCTAAAGGTTGATTCATAATAAAAGATCCCGTTTCTTTAAGCAAATTTAAAGTATAGCTATTTTTAGCAAAATTACCTAATTTGTCATTTAAAAAATCGATTCTTGCTACACAAAAAACCAAAATTGCAAAAATTAAAAAGATTTTTGCTCCGCCAAATATAAAGCCACCAATACGATCTAAAAAACCTAAGCCACTTAATTTAATCAACTTAGAAAGAAAATTACCCACCAATAAACAAACTATCCAAAAAATAATTAATATGGCTAAAAATCCAGCAAATCCAGCTAAGCTTTGATTTTCTATCTTATAAAAAGTACTTTGTATAAATTCAGCTGCTTGAGTTGCATATTTTGAAGCAATAAAAACACCACCAATAATACCCAAAAGTCCAAAAATTTCTTTTATCAAACCATTGATAATACCCTTAAGCCCTAAAAGCAAGGTAAATCCTAAAATAAAAGCATCAAACCAATAAAAATTCATTTCAATACACTCTCTGATTTTTTGTTTTAAATTTATTCTACAAATAAGCACTAAATGCTAAGTTAATCATTCTATGATTTTAGGAACAACAAAAAAATGTTCTTGTTTTTTTGGAGCACAATCTAAAACCTCATCAATAACATTGCTATTTCTTATCTCATCAATCCTCAAAGGAGCTCCACCTTTTATAGTACTCACAGTAATCTCTTGGGAGTTTAAATCAAGTTCGTTTAACTTTTCAACAAAATTCACAATTTCACTTAACTGTGCAATGGTTTCATTTCTGTTTTTTATTATTTGTAAAGCACTTAATTTTTCAAGCTTGCTTAATAATTTCTCATCTATTTGCATTTCTTAAACCTTAATAAAAAAGTTAAAATTTTGAAAATTATATCATAAAAAGCTTTAAATTGTTTAGGATATTTTGCAATTTATATGATACAATATCATAATTTTTCTATACAAACAATAAAAATATTTTTTTCAAGGATAAATTTTGGGACTAAAAGATAATTTAAAAGTTGTTAAAAACGAACTTAACACAGAAGAACAATTTATAGAAAATTTTATCAAAGGAGAGAGATTTATACGCAAGTATAAATTTTACATATCTGCTGTTGTGATAATTTTAGTTGCTTGGTTTGCTGGAAATTTTATAATCTCAAAAATAAACGATTATAAAACAAAAGAAGCAAATGAAATTTATGCCAATCTAATACAAGATCCTAGCAATAAAAATCTTTTAGAACAACTTAAAAATAAAAATACCAATCTTTACGCTATCTTTTTACTAAAAGAAAATATTAATGATTTCAATAATACAACTCTCCAAAATGAACTAAAACAAATTTATAATAATGCTCAAACAAACACTTTACTTAAAAATATTATCGCATTATCTTTAGGAGATAAATCGATATTTTTAAAAAATTATGATAAATTATTAGAAGCTTACAAACTTTTAGAGCAAAATAAAATCGAAGAAGCTAATGTTTTACTTTCTCAGATAAAAGAAAATTCAAGTTTAAATCAAATAGCTAAAAACCTCAAACATTATCAAGGCATTACACAATGAAAAAAATATTTTTAACACTATTTTGTTTAATATTTCTATGTGCTTGTGGCACCAAAAGACAATATTTTGAACCAAAACAAACCGATGGAGATTTAAGTCATAATAGCAATTTAAAAAGTAAAATTGTTGATTGGAATCTAGTTTCTGCAAAACTTAGCAATAATACAGCTATCTTAAAAAATAATATCTCCATAGACAAGTTTAAACTTCCTAAAAATTATATGCTTCTAGCTTATCAAGATGGGGAATATTTTACTGCAGATAATAATGGAAATTTAAAAATTTTTGACAATTCTTATAATGAAATTTATAATTTTCAATTTGACGCTAGTGTTGTAGGAGTAGCTTCTAATGGAGATGATTTAGCCCTTGTACTTGCAAACAATACTATAGTTCTTGCAAATCGTTCTTTGGGTATTAAATTCACTCAAACCCTAACCTCAGCTCCAGCTCAAGATAGTCGTACCGCTAATCCTATATTTTTAGACAATATCATCGTATATCCAACACTGGATGGCAAAATTTTAATTCTTTCAAGAAACAATCTTCAAGTCATTAAAGATGTGGTTATTTCAGCAGAAAATTTTTTCAACAATGTAATCCATCTAAGCGTAATCGGAGATAAACTTATAGCAGCAACAGCTAAAAAAATCATTGTTGTAAGCCCTGCTAGAACTCTTTATCTTGACGCTGACATAAAAGATGTTGCACTTAGTGATGATAGTATTTTTATTCTAGAAAAAGATGGCACTATTATTAAAACTGATTATAACTTAAGAAAAATTGCGGAAAAAAAATTTGAATTTGCTATTTTTGTAAAAAGCAATATATACAATAATTATTTATATATTTTTGAAAAAACAGGCTATCTTATCAAAATGAATCTAAATTTAGATAATACGCAAGTATTTAAACTTTCAGAAGCTGTTGATAAAATTTCTTTCATGGGGAATGGTAAATTTTACTACGGAGATAAAATTTTAGATTTGCTATGATAAAAATTTTAGAACAAACAATAAAGGCTTTAAAATTAAATTTAAAGCCCTATGACTTAAGTATGTTGACTAGAAAAAAAAGTTATATTTGCGCTAAAGATCAAAATAACATTCTTTTTATGTATACAGGAAAAACAAAATTTTTAATGAAAGATGCCTTATTTTTAGAAAATCTAGCACAGCAAATTAACATAAATAACAAATATTTTTTTAGCATGGCTTCTCTTTGCTCTAAAGCAAAAAATCATCTAGAAATGAAAGGATTTAATATCTATGCTGCTCTGTGACATTGGGAATTCAAATGCTAATTTCCTAGATGATAACAAATATTTTACTCTTAGTATAGATCAGTTTTTAGAATTTAAAAATGAACAAAAAATTTTTTATATCAATGTCAATGAACATCTCAAAGAACATTTAAAAAATCAAAAAAATTTTATCAATCTTGAACCTTATTTTTTATTTGACACAATTTATCAAGGATTAGGAATCGATCGCATAGCAGCTTGTTATACTATTGAAGATGGAGTTGTTGTAGATGCAGGTAGTGCTATTACAATTGATATTATTTCTAATTCTATACATCTTGGTGGTTTTATCTTGCCAGGTATTGCAAATTATAAAAAAATTTATAGCCATATTTCACCACGATTAAAAAGTGAATTTAACACTCAAGTTAGTCTTGATGCATTCCCACAAAAAACCATGGATGCTTTAAGTTATGGTGTTTTTAAAGGAATTTACCTACTGATAAAAGATGCCACTCAAAATAAAAAGCTTTATTTCACTGGTGGAGATGGACAATTTTTAGCAAATTTTTTCGATCACGCAATTTATGATAAACTTTTAATCTTTCGAGGAATGAAAAAGATTATAAAAGAAAATCCCAATTTACTTTATTAAAAATGTTACAAAAATTCTCATTGATATCAAACCTTAATGAAATTTAACTTTTTGTAAAACAAATTCAATTAAACTTCTATTTAGAAAAAAGTTTATTAAAATAAAAAAAGGAAAAACAATGAGCCAACAAGAATTTGATGTGCTTGTCATCGGAGCTGGAATTTCAGGAGCAGCATTATTTTACGAGCTTGCAAGATATACAAATATTAAAAATATTGCTTTGATAGAAAAATATAATACAGCTGCAACATTAAATTCTAAGGGAACGAGTAATTCTCAAACCATTCATTGTGGAGATATTGAAACCAATTATACTTTAGAAAAAGCGCGAAAAGTAAAAAGAACAGCTGATATGATAGTTAAATATGGACTCATGCAAAATGCGCAAAATAATTTCATGTTTTCTCATCAAAAAATGGCCCTAGCTGTTGGAGATATAGAATGTGATTATATGAAAAAACGCTATGAAGAATTTAAAGAACTTTATCCTTATATAAAATTTTTCGATAAAGCAAAAATCAAACAAATTGAACCCAAGGTTGTTTTAGGAGAAGATTGCAATCAAGATAGACCTGAAAATATCTGTGCCATGGGTGTTGAAAGCGGCGAGGTTTTTACAACTGTAGATTTTGGGAAAATGAGTATAAATCTAATAGAACAAGCGCAAAAACAAAATAAAAATACTTTTGTTGCCTTTAATCAAGAAATTATTCACATAGAAAAAAAGGAAGATATTTTTATATTAAAAACCTCAAATCATCAAGAATACCATGCCAAAAGCGTAGTTGTCAATGCTGGGGCACACTCTTTATATTTAGCACATAAAATGAACTTAGGTATGGATAAGTCTTGTTGGCCTGTTGCAGGAAGTTTTTATTTAACCAAACAAAAACTTTTAAACGGTAAGGTTTATATGGTGCAAAATCCTAAACTTCCATTTGCAGCTCTTCATGGAGATCCTGATTTACTTGCTGATATGAACACTCGCTTTGGACCTACCGCACTTGTTATTCCAAAACTAGAACGTTATCATGGTCTAAAATCAGTTCCAGAATTTTTTGAAGCACTAAAACTTGATAAAACTGTTTTAAAAGTAACTTTTAATATGTTTAAAGATGCAACAATTAGAAATTACATCTTTTATAATTATCTTTTTGAACTACCTTTTATTGATAAAAGCTTATTTGTTAAAGATGCCAAAAAAATAGTCCCAAGTCTTAAAGCAAGTGATATTTATTATGCAAAAGGTTTTGGAGGCGTAAGACCACAAGTTATTGATAAAACTAAAGGAGAATTAATGCTAGGTGAAGCAAGCATCACAGAAACCCCTGGTATTATTTTCAATATGACTCCAAGTCCTGGAGCAACAAGTTGTTTAGGAAATGCTGAAAGAGACGCAAAACTTATATGTAATTACTTAGGAATGGAATTTAACGAAGATAAATTTTCTTCAGAATTATTGTAATCATTTTGTTTCTATTTTTAGCTACAATAATTTCAAAAGGAGTTTGCTATGCTTAAAAAAACAAAAATTGTAGCCACAGTAGGTCCAGCAAGTGAAAAGGAAGAAATTCTACGCCAAATGATTATCAATGGTGTAAATGTTTTCCGTTTAAACTTTTCTCATGGAACACATGAGTATCATAAAAAAAACTTAGATACCATAAGAAGAGTAGCTAAAGAATTGCATACTCGTATTGGAATTTTACAAGATATTAGTGGTCCTAAAATTCGTACAGGCGAACTTAAAGAACCATTTGAATTAAAAAAGGGTGATAGAATTGATTTTTATCGTGAAACAATTTTAGGGGAGAAGATTGCTCAAAATCATTATAAAATCAGTATCAATCAAAAATCTATTTTAGATATGTTAAAAATTGATGAATATATTTATCTATACGATGGATCAATTCGTGCTAAAGTAGTAAGCATAGATGATCAAAAAATTGAAACCATTATAGAAAATGATGGTTTTTTAAACTCAAATAAAGGTATTAATTTTCCGAACACTAAAATCAATATTGATGTTATTACACAAAAAGATAAAAATGATTTACTTTGGGGTATAAAAAATGAAGTAGATTTTTTAGCAATATCTTTCGTACAAAATGCGCACGATATTGATGAAGTTCGTGAAATTTTAGCACAAAATAACGCAAAAATATCCATTTTTGCAAAAATTGAAAAATTTGATGCAGTAGAAAATATTGATGAGATTATTAAATCTAGCGATGGTATAATGGTTGCAAGAGGAGACTTAGGTATTGAGGTGCCTTATTATAAAGTTCCTAATATCCAAAAAGAAATTATACAAAAAGCAAACAATGCCTCTAAGCCTGTTATTACTGCGACTCAAATGCTTTTTTCATTAGCCAAAAGCAAAACCGCCACAAGAGCTGAAATTTCAGATGTTGCAAATGCTGTTTTAGATGGAACAGATGCAGTAATGCTAAGTGAAGAAAGTGCCGTTGGTATAGATCCTGCAAATGCTGTTGATATAATGTGCCAAACTATAATAGAAACAGAAAAACGCTATCCATATAACAAATTTAATGATTTTAATGATTTAGACAATACAGATAAAATCATGCGTTCTTCAGCTCATCTTGCAACAGATCTTAACGCTGATGCTATTTTTTCTTTAACAAGTAGCGGAAAATCTGCTATTAAGATTGCAAGATATCGTCCAAATATAGAAATCATAGCAGTAGGACATTCTGAAAAAACCTTAAACTCTTTAAGTATAGTTTGGGGAGTTAATCCTGCGATCTTGGTTAACAAAAGTAATGAACTTACAGAATTATTAAAAGACTCTGTAAGATCAAGTGTTGAAAAAGGTTTTGTGAATGAAGATAAATGCTATCTTCTAACCGCAGGCTTTCCAGCAGGAGTAGAAGGCACTAGCAATCTTATCCGCATTCTCAATAAAGAGCAAATTACTTATTATCTACAATAAAACATTAAATTCCTTTGAAAATAAGGAATTTAATGTCCTTATAAATTTTTTAAGTCAAAAGTCGATATAAATTAAAGCCTCACACAAAGGAGCAAATATGCAAGTGAATACTTTTTCAAATATCGCTAGCATGGCACAAACACAAGTTAGCAATAAGAAGGCAGATGATGCTAAGGAAAACACAAAAGACAAAAATGTTCAAAGTGCTAATTCTAGCAAGGATGTAGATAAAAATACCCTTGAAAAATTAAATGCACTTGGTGGAAAGGGCATTACACAAATTTACCTAGTTCAGTTTCAACAGCAAACAATGAATACTGTAATAGGTTCGAGCAATGCCCAAACTGGACTAGATAGTCTTTTAAATGGTGCCAATTTAGATACTGCGAAATCTATACTTAAAAATATTGATTTTGCATCCTTGGGCTACAGTGGCAAAAATCCACTTGATATGAATACAGATGAACTTCAACAACTTGTAAGTGAAGATGGTTTTTTTGGAGTGGAAAATACAGCCAGTCGCATCGCGGATTTTGTTATTAAAGGCGGTGGCGATGATGTTGAAAAATTGAAAAAAGGTCTTGAAGGTATGAAAAAAGGATTTGAGCAAGCAGAAAAAATGTGGGGCGGAGAACTTCCTCAAATCAGTCAAAATACAATAGATGCGGCACTTAAAAAAGTTAGCGATCGCATCGATGAACTAGGCGGAAAAACTCTAGATCTTCAAGCTTAACTAAAAATGCTTAGAAAGTTCTAAGCATTTTTAGTTGTTATTGATATCAAAAGTAAAAAATTCACTCTTAAAATTATTAGGTAAAGTTTTATACTGAGATATCGCAGCTTCATAGTTCTTTACTTCTTGATACAACATACCAAGAGCTGCTTTACTTTCTTTGTTATTTTTATCTGTAAGTTTAGAAAGCTGCAAAAGCGCTATAGCTGAATTTGGATTATTTGCACCTACGGCTGCTACGGCTGCTAAAAATAAAGTTTTAGTATCTTTAGCTCCATAATCATCAATCAAAGAATTATAAAGCGCATAAGCCTCCTCGTATTGCTGTGCAAAAATATCCAAATAAGCTAAAGTTTGTAAAATACCCTCATCTTTTGCTCCTGAAACATTAATCAACTCTTTAAATTTCTGTCTTTCTAAATTTAAAAGCCCTGCAATATGCATTAAATTAACATAAAATTCCCTAGCTATATTTGGCCCACCAAAAACACTACGATAATCAAGCTTTAAATTTTTAAAATGAATTTGAGCATTTTGAGCATATTCTTTAATATTTAAATTTGAATTTAAAGAATTAAAATACAAAATATTTGCCAAAATATCTTCAGGTAACTCTGAACGCAATTTAGCAATTTTCACATCTACTTGATTATTAAGGTTATTATTTTTAGCAACAATAGCTTCAAAAATCAAACTCAAAGGCGTGTCTTTTTTTGTTTCATCTAAATAAGGAAGCATAGAAATATAATTATTATTAACTAAAAACAACATACTTTTTTGCATATTAGCTTTAAAATTAGAATCAGCAGCTATATTATCAAGAATTTCATTGTAAAGTTTAGTTGTATCAATATCAATTAATTTTGCACAAAACATAGCAAAAGCACCTGCTAAGTAATTTTTAGGATTAAGATGATATGAACTTGAAAAATGCTTATAAGCAAGTTCATAATTTTGCATTTGGGCATAGGTTAAAGCCAAATTATAATGTAAAATACTATGTTCTGGATAATCCTTGATAAGTTTTTGAAATTCTTGGTTAGCAAGGCGTAACTTCTGATTTAATGCATAGTTAATAATATTGGCAATTTTTACATTGGTAGATGAAAGAGCTTTGCTTGCATTAAGATAAATTCCCGCATCAGTACTATCATCTACGAAATCTGTAACATTAGCTTTTTTAATATACAAAGCAGCCTGCTTGCTATCAAACACTTGATAAGGTGCAAAATAAAAAAGTAAATCGAATTGATCTTTTTGTTTTTTTAACAAATCTTTTGAAAAAGAATTTTGAGCAACTGCTATATTAAAAAGATCCTTATTTAAACGAACTTGAATTTTATAAGTATCTAAAATCTTATATCTATCTTTATCATTATCATAAGAATTTTGCAAGCGTGCTAACATATCTTGATAATTTCCTGTTTTAATATCAACCAATGTTAAAGCCGCCAAACTCTGATTAAAATCTCTTTCAATTTTCATCGCTGTACTTAAAGCGACTTTAGCTTTAGCATATTCTCCTATTCTAGCGTATAAAAGACCTAAAGATAAACTAGATTCAAAATTGCCTTGAGAATTTAATTGCTGTATAGCCTTGGAATCAAAGTCCATTTTTGCATAAATTTTAGCAGACAAATACTTTGCAACATCAGAATACGGCTCCACATCTGTTCTTTGTAACATTTGTAAGGCCTCAGGGTAATATCCTTTGTAATAATTAATCAAACTTAAATAATAATCATATAATTTTGATTTTCCTTCTTTTGGAAGATACACTTGAGCTAAATCAATATAATATCTAAATTTTTCCTTATCATTAAGCTTTAAAGCACAAACAGCAGCATTGATAGCAGCTACACTTTGATTTTCTCCATTGGCTATAGCTTTCTTGAAGCTTTCAAAAGCTTCTTGGAATTTATTCTCATTCATTTGAGAAACGCCTAAATTATAATTAGATAAAGATTCATTATATACGGCAACTTGCTCATAAACTTTTAAAGCCTGTTCAACTTCACCCTTTAAATATAAAGCATTTGCTTTTTGGATCATACCATCAATTCTTTGCATATCATTGTATTTATATGATTCATCAGGCATAACAACAGGTTGTTCTAAAGGCTTAGAAGCTATAATATCTGGTTTAATTTTTCCTTCACTAAAAGTTAAATAAAAAAGTGTAAAAACTAAAATACAAATAATCCCCAAAGATAAACCCACAAGAGACATAAACTTACGATCTTTATACCAAGGCGTAAGCTCTTGACTTTCAACTTCTTCAAAAGTTGATACATCTTCAGGCGCACTTTCTCTTGTAAATTTAAAACCACTCTCACTATTTTCTTGAGGTAATTCTTCTGGCAATGATGCAAATTCTTCATCTTCTGGAGCTTGCCCCTCTTGCCCCTTAAATCCCTCTAAACTCTCATCGAGTCTTGGTTGATTTAAGCCATCTTCAGGTTTTTCTAGTATTATATCTTCTTGTTCAGCCATCTATACTCTTTAAAAATATTTTTTCAAAGCATCAGGAATATGAATTTTTCCTTCTTTATCTTGATAATTTTCCATAATCGCTACCAAAGTTCTTCCTACCGCTAAAGATGAGCCATTAAGAGTATGGACGAGTTCATTTTTTCCTTGTTCGTTTTTATAGCGAATTTTAGCGCGTCTTGCTTGAAAATCACGACAATTTGAAACCGAGCTGATCTCACGATATTTATTTTGTCCTGGAAGCCACACTTCAAGATCTACAGTTTTTGCTGCACTAAAACCCAAATCTCCGGTACAAAGCATCAAATGTCTATGCGCTAAACCTAAAGAACTCAGTAAATCACTTGCACACTCAAGCATTTCATTAAACACGCTATCACTTTGCTCAGGTTTAGTGATACTTACAAGCTCTACTTTTTCAAACTGGTGTTGTCTTATAATACCTCTTGTATCACGCCCTGCACTGCCTGCTTCTTTTCTAAAACAAGCGCTATAACAAGTCATTTTTATCGGTAAAGTTTCACTCGCTAAAATTTCTCCACTATAAAGATTGGTTACTGGAATTTCAGAAGTTGAGATCAAATATAAATCCTCATCATCTACCTTATACATATCTTCTTTAAATTTTGGCAACTGACCTGTCCCAAACATAGTAGCACCATTTACCAAAAAAGGTACATTAACAAATTCAAATCCACGACTTCTATTAAAATCTATCATATAATTTACCAAAGCACGGCTTAATAAAGCTCCTTCGTTCTTAAGCACACAAAAACGGCTTTGTGAAATTTTCACCCCACGCACAAAATCAAGCCAATTTAAACTCTCTCCTAATTCAAAATGTTCTTTTGGAATAAAATCAAAGCTAGGCGGATTTAATACTTTTTTAAGCTCCACATTTTCATTTTCATCTTCACCCACAGGCACAGACTCATCAGGAATATTTGGGATGGCATGAGCGATTTCCTCAAGCTCATTTTCTAAAGCATTTACTTTAGCGCTTTGCTCATTAATTTTGCTTTTATTTTCGCTTAATTTTGCTTTTAAACTTTCTTTATCTTCGGCTGTAGCAAGCTCTTTGCTGAATTTATTTTGAAAAGCTTGAATTTCTTCTAAAGCTGTTTTTTCTTTTTTTAAACTTGCAAAAAGTTCAGCAAGTTTTTTTAAGATATTTTCATCAACTTTTTTATTTTTTAACTTTTTAGCCACTTCATCAAAATTATTTTGCAAATTTTTTAAATCTAGCATTTTCTACTCCTTAAAGTCCGATTTTTTCATAAATTTTTTGCATTTTTTCTTGGGCGATTTTTCTTGCTTTTGTCGCACCAAAATCCAAAATTTCTTTTAAATGTGAAGGCTTTTCTAAAAGCTCATTGTATTTTTCTCTCGCTTCCTTAAAATAAGCATTTACAAGCTCGTTTAAATACATTTTAAAATGTCCATAACCCTCGCCACCTTTTTCATAGCGTATTTGTAATTCTTTTTGCCCTGCTTCATCTAAAAAAAGCTTTGCGATTTTAAAAACATTGCAGTTTTTAAAATCTTTTGGATCTTCTAAAGCGGTGCTATCTGTAACTATGGAAGAAATTTGTTTTTTTAAGGTTTTTTCACTGCTAAAAATATCTATAGTATTTTGATAAGATTTGCTCATTTTTGCTCCATCAGTACCCACAACTACAGCTACTTCTTCATTAACTCTCGCTTCTGGAAGGGTAAAAATTTCACCCCATTCATTATTAACTTTTAAAGCAATATCACGTGCGATTTCAACATGTTGGATTTGATCTTTTCCCACAGGAACAATTTGTGTATCAAAAAGCAAAATATCAGCTGCCATTAAAACAGGATAAGAAAAAAGCCCATGTGAAGCACTAAGCCCCTTAGCAACTTTATCCTTGTAACTATGCGCACGCTCTAATAAACCCATAGGAGTAAATTGCGATAAAATCCAATAAAGCTCCATAACTTCCTTAACATCACTTTGCAACCAAAAAACGCTTTTTTGAGGATCTATACCAAGGCTTAAAAAAGCCGCAGCAGCTTTTAAGGAATTTTGTTTAAGTTTTTCTCCATCTTGAGAAGAAGTCATGGCATGATAATTAGCAATAAACATAAACATTTGGCTTTTTTCTTGTGCATCTACCATTTGTTTAATCGCACCAAAATAATTACCTATATGCAAATCACCACTTGGTTGAAGGCCTGTTAATACTCTCATTTTATCACCTTTTTAATCTCGCTTAAAAGCTCATCTATATTTTTATTTTCTATATTTAAAACAAAATTTGCCTTTAGTTCATACTTGCTTAAACGCTCATTATATAATTTTTTTGCTTTAATTTCATCATAAAACAAAGGTCTTTTAGAAATTTCATTTTCATCTAAACGCTTTTTTAAATATTCAAAATCTGCTTTTAAATAAATACAAAAACCTGCTTTTTCTAAATTTGAAACATTGATAAAACCCCCACCCGTAGCGATACAAGCCTCACTACAAGAGCAAAAAAAATCCGCCATTTTCTGCTCTTGCTCTCTAAAAAATTCCTCGCCTTTTTCTGTAAAAATTTCACTGACTTTTTGATTAAATTTTTGTTCTATTAAAAAATCACTATCTAAAAAAACAAGATCTAAATCCCTAGCTAAAGCTCTTGCTAAAGTGCTTTTTCCAGAACCCATAAATCCTATAAAAACGATATTTTTAGCTTTCATCATTTTCTTTACTGCCCTTTTTACGCGAAGCAATCACTAAAGGCACACCTTCAAAATTAAATTCTTTTCTAATTTGATTTTGTAAATAACGCTTATAGCTAAAATGCAAGGCCTTAGGACGATTCATAATAAGTGCAATTTTTGGCGGTGCTAAGTCGTATTGTACTGCATAATAAATTTTAACCAATTTCCCATAATCATGCGGCAAAGGATGTGATCTTGTGGCATTTTCTATCAAGGTATTAAGCTTAGAAGTTTGGATTTTCTGAGTGAAATTTTCAAAAATTTGCAAAATTTTATCGAGTAAAACATGCACCCTTTTTCCACTTAAAGCTGATACACTAATCACGGGTGCGTAAGCTAGAAATTTAAAACGATCAAGACGCAATTCTTTTACAGTCTTATCAAAATCCATCTCACTTTTATCCCATTTATTTAAAACAATAATCACACCCAAATAATGCTTAGCCACAAGCCCAGCAATGCGTTCATCAAGCTCGTTAAAGCCCTCATGCACATCTAAAACCAAAAGTGCTATTTGAGAATGAGATAAAATTTTTTCCGTGCGATTTAGGGCAAAGCGTTCGAGTCCTTGAATTTTACCCCTTTTTCTAATACCTGCAGTATCAACAAATTCTATCACTTTATCTTTATGAACTACACTTTCATTAACAGGATCTATAGTAGTTCCTGCGATAGAACTTACAACACTGCGTTCTTGCTTAACCAAAGCATTTAAAAGACTTGATTTTCCAACATTTACACGCCCTACAATACCCACTCTGATATGATTTTGATCGACTTCTTTAAATTGAAATTCTTTTCCTTCTTCATAATGCTCTAAAAAATCTTCTAAATTTTCTTCTTCATCGGGGATTAAAAACTCTTCATGTAAAAATTTTTCAAGCCATTCATAAAGTTCATCTAAGCCTACATTATGAGTTACTGAAAGATTAAAGATTTCCTTTACGCCAAAATTTACAAACTCCCAAGCCCTTTCTTCATCTTTTTTATTATCTACTTTATTAATCACTAAGGCTATAGGTTTTCCAAGTTTTTTTAAAGAATAAAAAAACTGTCTATCCTCATCATCAGGTGCTAATTTTCCATCAACTAGATAAAGTATGATATCGCTTTCTTTGGCTACTTTTAAAGTGTTTTTTTTCACATTTTTAAAAAGTTCATCACTTTCATCAAGCCCTCCACTATCAATAAGCATGGCTTTTTTTGAATTAATATGAATTTCTGTTTTATTTGTATCTCTAGTTGTGCCTGAAATATCACTTGTAATAGCTATTCTTTGTCTTGCCATTCTATTAAAAAGACTTGATTTTCCCACATTTGGCTTACCTATAAGTATAATGCTTTGCATTTTTTTCCTAGAAAATTATATTTTTAAAATTATATAAAATTTGGCTTAATATTAAGCAAAAAAAGACTAGAATTAGCCCAGATTTTAGTCAAGGAAAAAAAATGCTAAAAGTAATCAAGCATAATTTAGGAATTTATTTCATGATTTTAGCATGTTTGGATTTTGCACTTATGGGAGCTTGTGCAAAAATTCTTAGCAAGGAAATGAGTTCTATAGAAATTATGTTTTTTAGAAATATCATAGGAATTTTTTTCATAGTCTATCTTTTAAAACGATCTAAGGCACATAAAGAAGGGGGACATTTTTGGCTCTTGGTATTTCGTGGAGTAGTAGGCACGCTTTCACTATATATGTTTTTCTATAATGTTTCAAATATTACACTAGGTGGAGCTTTTGCTTTTCAAAAAACCTCTCCTATTTTTATTACTTTAATAGCTTTTGTTGTTTTTAAAGAAAATATTGGCATCAAAGGCTGGATAGGAATTTTAATAGCATTTAGTGGAGTACTTTTAATTGCTCAGCCTTGGGCTCATAATTTAAATCATTCAGGCTTTGATTTAAAAAATTCTGTTATAGGCATCACGAGTGGATTTTTAGCCGCTTTAGCTCTTACAAGTGTAAGAGAACTTAGAAAATCTTACACTACAGAACAAATTGCCTTTTCTTTTATCCTTTTAGGAACCTTAATGCCTTTAATTTCTATGATCAGTGCTGAATTTTTTGAACCACAGCATCTTGATTCTTTACATTTAGATTTCATTCTAGCACCTTTTGTGATGCCAAGTCTTACAGCTTGGCTTATCATTGCCATTATGGGAACTTTAGGCACCATTTATCAAATTCATATCACTAAAGCTTATGGTATCGCTAAACAAGCAGGAGTAGTTGCTGGAGTTAGTTATCTTGATGTGGTATTTAGTATGATAGTTGGGATAATTTTAGGAGATAATTTACCAAGTACTATGGTTTTTTTAGGTATAATAGGCATTATTTTTGGTGGATTAATTTTAGTTAAGAACAAAGGAAAAAAATGAAAAAAATGATACTCATTGCTGGTCCTTGCGTGATAGAAAGCAAAGATTTGATTTTTAAAGTTGCCGAACAATTAAAAAATTTTAATGAAAACCCAAATATAGAATTTTATTTCAAATCAAGTTTTGATAAGGCCAATCGCACAAGTATTAATTCTTTTCGAGGTCCTGGTCTTGAAGAAGGATTAAAAATTTTACAAAGCGTAAAAGATGAATTTGGTATGAAAATCTTAACCGATATACACGAAAGCAATCAAGCAAACCCTGTAAGTGAAGTAGCTGATGTCTTGCAAATTCCTGCTTTTTTATGTCGTCAAACCGATTTACTTGTAGCCGCAGCAAAAACTAAGGCAAAAGTTAATATCAAAAAAGGACAATTTTTAAACCCAAGCGATATCAAATACAGCGTTAAAAAAATTCTACAAACCCGTGGCATAGAAGATGAAGGCTATGAAGCTGCTCAAAAAAATGGTGTTTTTGTAGCTGAAAGAGGAGCTAGCTTTGGCTATGGAAATCTAGTAGTAGATATGCGTTCTTTAGTTATCATGCGTGAATTTGCTCCAGTTATTTTTGATGCTACCCATAGCGTACAAATGCCAGGGGCTGCAGGTGGAAGTAGCGGAGGAAAAAGCGAATTTGTAGAACCTTTAGCAAGAGCGGCAGCAGCCGTAGGCATAGATGGCTTTTTCTTTGAAACACATATTAATCCTTGCGAGGCTTTATGCGATGGACCTAATATGCTTAATCTTACACGCCTTAAAAATTGCGTTAATACATTACTAGAAATACAAAATATCATAAAGGAAAA
Organism: Campylobacter sp. US50a; assembly: GCF_004379015.1. Classification (NCBI taxonomy): domain Bacteria; kingdom Pseudomonadati; phylum Campylobacterota; class Epsilonproteobacteria; order Campylobacterales; family Campylobacteraceae; genus Campylobacter; species Campylobacter sp. US50a. Next base: position 51,837 of record NZ_RYYJ01000003.1, read on the forward strand.
CAAATGAATATTATTGAAGGAAAATTAAATTTAGACTCAAATACAAAAATTGCTATCATTAATGCAAGATTTAACCATATCATCACAGATCGCCTTGTAGAAGGAGCAAAAGATGCTTTTTTAAGACACGGAGGCAAAGAGGAAAATCTAAGCCTTATACTTGTTCCTGGTGCTTTTGAGCTTCCGTATGCGTTAAAAAAAGCTATAGAAAGCAAAAAATTTGATGCAATTTGTTGCGTAGGTGCAGTAATTCGTGGCTCAACTCCGCATTTTGACTATGTTTCAGCAGAAACTACCAAAGGCATAGCCAATGTGAGTTTAAATCATAATATCCCTGTAAGCTTTGGTGTTTTAACTACAGATACAATAGAACAAGCCATAGAAAGAGCTGGAAGCAAGGCAGGTAATAAAGGCTTTGAAGCTATGGCAACTGTAATTGAGATGTTAAATTTAAGCAAGGAGCTTTAATGGCAACGCGTCATCAAGTTCGCCAAAGCGTCATCTCCTTACTTTATGCTTTTGAATTAAATTCTCAAAACAACGTTTTTGTAAATGAAATTTTAGATGAAAAAAAAATACGCAATGAACAAAAAAATTTTACTTTAAATTTATATCATGGAATTTTAGATAATTTAAACAATATTGATGAAACCTTAAATTCATTTCTAAATGATAATCAAATTACAGCTTTAGGACATGTAGAAAGAGCTATACTAAGACTTGGAGCTTATGAGTTACTTTTTACCGATACTCCTAGTGCCATTGTTATCAATGAAGCTATAGAACTTGCCAAAGAACTTGCTAATGACAATTCTCCAAAATTTATAAATGGAGTTTTAGATGCCTTAATAAAGGCTAAAAAATGAAGCTTTGTGTCGCACTTGATCTTTCTACAAAAGAAGAATGCTTACAACTTGCTAAAGAATTAAAAAATTTAGACATATGGTTAAAAGTAGGTTTAAGAGCATATTTAAGAGATGGTTTTAAATTCATAGAAGAACTTAAAAAAGTTGATGATTTTAAAATATTTCTTGATCTTAAAATTCATGATATTCCCAACACTATGGCAGATGCTTGCGAAGAAATATCAAAACTTGGTGTTGATATGATCAATATCCACGCAAGTGCTGGAAAAATAGCCATGCAAGAAGTTATGACACGGCTTAGCAAATTTTCAAAAAGACCATTAGTTTTAGCAGTTTCTGCTCTTACGAGTTTTGATGAAGAAAATTTCTTTAGTATTTATAGACAAAAAATCGAAGAAGCTGTAATTAATTTTTCAAAAATATCCTATGAAAATGGACTTGATGGCATGGTATGCTCTGTTTTTGAAAGTAAAATCATCAAAGAACACACCCAAAGAAATTTCCTAACTCTCACTCCAGGAATTCGTCCATTTGGAGAGAAAAATGATGATCAAAAACGCGTCGCTAATTTAACAATGGCTAGAGAAAATTTAAGCGATTTTATAGTAGTTGGACGCCCTATTTATAAAGATAATAACCCTAGAAAAATTTGTGAAAAAATTCTACAAGAAATTTAATAATCATTATCCTTGTTATATTTTAATAATAAAAATTTTTAATAAGGAAAAATTATGATTATAACTCCTGAGAATTTATATAAAAAAAGAAGAGATTTTTTAAAACTTGGAGCAGGTGCTTTAATAAGTTCAAGCGTGCTTGCTTCTAAATTATCTGCTTTAAATTTCACAAACGATACTAATCCAAACAAACTTGAAATCAGCGATGAAGAACTGGCTACAAATTATGTTAATTTTTATGAATTTTCAACAGACAAAAAAAAGGCTGTATCATTAGCACAAAATTTCAACACTCAAAATTGGAAAATCGATATCAGTGGAGAAATAGAAAAACCTTTAACTCTAAGCATGGAAGATATTTTAAAATTCCCTCTAGAAGAAAGAATTTATCGTTTTCGCTGTGTTGAAACTTGGTCTATGGTGGTACCTTGGGTAGGCTTTGAATTGCGTCGTTTGATTGAAATGACAAAGCCTACAAGCGAAGCAAAATTTGTTAAATTTACCACTCTTTTAGATAAGAGTCAATTTCCCGATCAAGACGCTTTATTTCCAACTATAGACTATCCTTATGTAGAAGGACTTCGCATGGATGAAGCTATGCATCCTCTTACCTTGCTTGCAGTAGGAATGTATAAAAAAGCCTTAAAGCCTCAAAATGGCGCTCCAATACGCCTTGTTGTTCCTTGGAAATATGGCTTTAAAAGTATTAAATCTATAGTTAAAATAGAATTTACCAAAGAACAGCCTAAATCCACTTGGGAAAGTTACGCTCCAAACGAATATGGTTTTTATGCCAATGTCAATCCTAATGTCTCTCATCCTAGATGGTCTCAAGCTAACGAGAGGGCTTTAGGAGACTTCTTTACCAAGCCTACTTTAATGTTTAATGGCTATGAAAAAGAAGTAGCAAGTTTATATAAAAACATGGACTTGAAAGTGAATTTTTAATGCAGGCAAAATACTTTAAATTTCTTGCTTATTTTAGCTTTATCATAAGTTTAATTTATGGCTTTTATCATATCATAAAAGCCTTTGATTTTGTAAAAGAAGCCTATATTTACACCGGAATATTTGCTTTAATCTTTTTAAATTTAAGTCTTTTATTTTCTTTACTTAAATTTAAAAAAACAAAAAATTATCCTAAAATTTTAGGTATTTTTGCAGTTTTTTGGGCGATTTTGCACTTTTTAAATTATTTTATTTTTGATAGAAATGCTCAAATTTCAAGGCTTTTCGATGATATTTCACATCGTTTATTAGAAGCAAGTGGATTTATCGCATTTTTAATCATATTTTTAATGCTTTTAAGTTCTTTTAAAATCTTTAAAAAACTTAGTAAAATCAGAAAACTAGGATATTTATGCTTAGTTTTGGCAAGTTATCATTATTTTTTAACCCCAAAAGTTCCTATGTTTTGGGAATGGAGTGCTTTAATTATAGCTTTGTTTTATTTTATAGTTCGCTATACAAAAACATTAAAAAAGTTAAAATCCAACAATCTTACTTTTATCAAAACTTGAATTTAATTCTTTTTGTATGCTTTCTATAAAATCTTGCATTTTAAAAACCCCATCTTGTGATACAGCTACTTTCAAAGCTGTATTCTTTACTACCATTAAAATTTGTGCTCCACTTAATTCATAATTTGATAAAATATTTATATCAAAATCTTTTTCAAATAATGCTTTTTTAGGTAGAAATTTTTCCCAAATTTTAAGCCTATCTTTAAAATCAGGTTTTTTAAATTCTATCTTATAATCAAATCTTCTTGAAAATGCACTATCTAAGCTTTCTAAAAAATTTGTCGTAGCGATAATCACACCACTAAAACGCTCAATTTGCTCTAAGAATATATTTTGCATTTGATTATGCATTTTATCGCTACCACTACTTCCATCTACACGCGTACTTAAAAACTGATCGGCTTCATTGAGAAGTAGAATAGGACTTTGTTTACAAGTTTGCACGATATTTTTATAAGTATCAAAAATTTTTCTTACATTTTGCTCACTCTCTCCAACCCATTTGCTCAAAATTTTAGAACAGTCAAAACTAAGAACAGATTTTTTCATTGATTTAGCCATAGCTAAAGCTGACATAGTTTTTCCAGTACCAGCAGGACCATAAAAAATAATTTTAGCTTCTATATTTTTATTACTCTTTATACCCCAAGAATGAAGTCTTTCTAGGACTTTTTTATCTTGTTGTTTTAAAATATTTTCTAAAAGCTCTTTTGTATTTTCAGGCATAATAATATCATTGATGTCAGTGCTTGGTTCTATAAGCTCGAAAATATCTTGATCTTTTAAAACACTTTCAATTTTGATTTTTTTACTTTGTTTTGGTTCAAAATTTATAATTCTTTGTAAAATTTCATCGATAATAAAAAAACTTTTAGAAATATCTCCAAAAGCATTTAAATATTCATCATACTCGATTAAGTTTAAAAGAGGAGCATTTTCTTGTAATAGTTTTTTATTTTTATGCCTTTCTAAATCATTTTCACTGATTAAAGAAAGCAAAGAATTCATTTCTCTAGAAATCGAACTTTCATTACTTAAGGCGTATTCTTCTTTTAAAAGTGCTAGAAAAATAATTTGTTCTTTATGTTCAAGATTGTATTCTTTAAAAATATCAGCCAATACATTATAAAATTTACTTTTTTTTAGTCTTTCTTTGATATGTTTTTCATAAAGTTTAATTTGGTTTTTTATTTCACTATTATAAGCACTTTTTTGTATAAAACTTAATCTTTCGTATAATTGAATACGCACAAATTCATCTTTTAAATATTCTAAATAATCTGCATAAGCCTCTTGTTTCTCAAAGTTTAAACGAGGTTTTGCTTCTAAAAATTCTAAAAAATATTCACTTAGACTAAGCTCACTTTGTAATAAGGTAAGAGTTAATGTTTGAGTTTTATTATTTTCTAAACTTTTAAAAAAACTCGAATTTTGATTTACAAAACCTCTTTCGATAAGTTTTTTTAAATCCTCCAAAGCATCAAGATAAAGATACTTATCATTTCCAAAAATTGCCGATAATAAAGTAAAGGCATTGATAGAAGAAATAGAAACGACATAATTTCTGCAAAGCTCTCTAAGAATCAAAGCCTCATTTTTAGCACACTTAAGTTCTTTATAAATTTGAGTATCTTCTATATTTTTTAAACTTAAAAAATTTTTTAATTTTTCCATTATTTTTTAAATTCCTTAAGCTCATCTTCGTTAAATTCTACGCAAATATTTTCATCTAAAAAATGACCTTCAAAAGGTAGATAACAAATTTTTAGTTTTCCATTATTAAGCAAAAAATTATTATTAAATTGTAAATTTTGCAGATCTTCAAAACACTCATCACATGTATTTTTAAGCCTCTCATGTAAAAGATTTTGAAATTTTTGATTTTCAGTATTATACAAATCATTTAGTTTTACAAACGTGTGAGTATTAATATCATAAACAAAATTATTTAACTCTAAAATAGCACGACTCATACCATCTTCATAAAAATAATACCATTCTTCAAAACTAATTTTTCCATCTTGTAAAAAAATAGGCTTTTGGCGAATTTGTTCAAAGCTAAATACACCCTTATGGACAGGATGAAATTCTTTAAAATCATCATTAAAACCTATAAAATCAAGACTACACTTTATACGAATGCCATCTTGCGTTTCAACAAGTTCTAAAGTAGTCGTTCCTAAATTTTTTCCTTGAAAATTTTTATTATCATATGTAAGCATTTTAGAAGAATTGATTTTATATTTTTTACGCTCATCCTGCCAAAAATCATTTGTCTTAAAGAGTGGAATCTCTAAATTTCCATTTATATCATCAACAATTAAAAAACTAGAACTTGTTTGATTTTTATCCCTGTCAAAAAGTGGAGTCATAGGTGCATTATCATAAACTATGGCAAAAATTTCTTTATCCTGCAAATGATAAAAATACAATTCACCTTTATAAACTTGTGCTAAAGCTAGATTGACAAAGCAAAATACCAGTAAAAAAAATTTCAAACTCTATCCTTCAATTTTGAATATGCGTTAAGATAATTTTAGTATGTGAAATTTTATCAAAAAAACTTACTTTATTATCACAAACTTGATAAAAAATTTCATAATTTTTTGCTTTTAAATTTTGTTCAAAACCACAATCAGTTTTTTCTAAATTTCTACCCTGCCATAAAGCATTTGCCTTTAAAACATCACTTAAAATATCATCATAATATACATTTTTAAAAAATTTTTGATTAAACACTTTTTTATCATAACACACTGCATTGATGCAAATTTTATCCTTGATTTTGAGTTCAAAAAAAGCTTGCCCTAGTTTATAAACTTCTAAATTTAAAGCATTATTTTCTTTTTTTAAAAAAGCTGCATCATTGATTTTTATCATAGGAGAAGCAATCAAAACCATCAAGCTTTGACTTGAAAAATTTTGATTTTTCACACTACAAGCACAAAGAAAAAAAATAAAACACAGAGCTAAACAATGTTTCAAATTTGACCTTATTTAAGATTTTTAAAACTGATATTTAACTCTAAATCAAGCTCTTTTACAAGCTTCATCACAGCTTGCAAATCATCGATTTGTTTTGCTACAACACGAATTTCTTCACCGCGAATCGAAGAATTAACTTTAAGCTTGCTATCTTTTATAGCTTTATTGATTTTTTTAGCATTTTCACTATCAATAGCATCGTTTGCTTTCAAATTTAAACGAAACATTGCTCCACTTTCACGAGAAAGCTCTTTAATAGCATTAGGATTAATTCCTCTTTTGATAAGTTTAGAAATCACTATATCTTTTAAAACATCAAGTTTTCCTTCACTAGAAGAACTGAGTTTAAAAATACTCTCTTTTTCGTTTAAATCAATCTCACACTTAATTCCTTTTAAGTCATAACGACTATCAAGTTCTTTTTTAGCTTGTTCAAAAGCATTTTTTAACTCTTGCTTATCTAAAGCTGCTGAAATATCAAAACTATGTTCACTTGCCATTTTCTATCCATTCTTTTAAATTATTATAAACTATATCCATTAAAGCATTTAAAGCTTCCTTACTCGCCCATGCAACATGAGGAGTGATAATAAGATTTTCTTTATTTTTAATGCTTAAAAGCGGATGATTTTTCATCATAGGTTCAATTTCTAAAACATCAAGTCCTACACGAATATTTTTTTCATCTATGATTTTAGCTAAATCATTTTCATTGATAATCCCACCTCTTCCTACATTAATCAAAATCGCATTATCTTTTAAAAGCTTTAATTCTTCAAAGGTGAGTAAATTTTTAGTTTTTTCACTTAGAGGTGCGTGAATACTTATAATATCGCAAGTTTTTAATAAATCTTTTAATTCCAAATGTACAAAATCTGCGTTTTTATTAGCTCCACTCGTAGAATAATAATAAATTTCAGCTCCAAAAGCCTTTGAAATTTTTGCCACTTCTTTACCTATAGCTCCTAAGCCTATAATACCATGTTTTTTACCGCTTAAGGTATTTAAAATTCTGCTATAATCTGTAAAAATAGGACTTTCACACCATTTACCCTCTTTACTCCATTTGTCATAATAAAGCACTTGATTTAAAAAAGCAAACATAAACGCAAAAGTATGTTGCACAACGCTCATAGTAGAATACCCAGCAGCATTTTTTACAATAATACCTTTTTCTTTAGCATACTCAATATCGATATTATTAACCCCTGTGGCAGTTTCTAAAATGAGTTTTAAATTTTTACAAGCATCAATCACATCTTTATCAATTACAACCTTGTTTGTCATGGCAACATTAGCATCTTTTAAACGCTCTATAGTTTGCTCTTTATTTGTTGTAGTATAAATTTGTAAAGAACCAAATTTTTCAAAAACACTTAAATCATAATCCCCTAAAGTTGCCGCATCTAAACAAACAATTTTCATTTCTAATCCTTTATAATATGTCCTACAAATTTAGAATAATTATCAAGCACAAGACCACCTTTTCTAAATCCTAAGCCACACCCTTCATAGGCAAAGAAAACACCTGCTTGATAGTATTCGTTTTCACATGAATTAAACTCTACATATTCTTGATAAATAGCCTTATTATTCCCATAAGGACCTACATTTTCATGCAAAGTTTTTCCATCTTTAATTATACTTATATTTGCGCCTTCTCTACCAAAAACAGGTTTTTTAACATAATTTTTACCCTCTAAAGGAGTATCTTTTGTTTCTAAAAGTAATGGATGATTTGGATAAAGCTCCCATAAAATTTTTAAAATTCCCTTAGATTGAAATAAAAGCGTATAAGCAGGATTTAAAATAATCGCTCTTTGATTACGCATGATCTGAGTTAAAAGCATAGCAAGTTCACCCTCTTCTATAGCTATATCCTCCCAAGGAATAAGCTTAAACCAATACTCATAATTTTCACCCTCTTTAAAAATTCCTTCTTCACTAAATTCTACCTCATCTACAAAGGAAAAATTAGTTTGAAAACCTGCTTCATTGGCTATATGGGAAAGTAATTTTGTAGTGATTTCTTCTTCTTTGCTTCCTGCAACACTTGAAAAAAGAATTTTCCACCCTTGGTAATGCTCTTCAAACTCTTCAACACTTTCATCAAGGGTAATAAGTCTTTTAAAATTATCCATCAAACTTTCATAAATGCTATTAAATTGTGCGCTTTCATCCATTCCATTTTGTTTTAAAAGTGCCCATTGTAAAATCGCACTTTCAAAAAGAGCAGTAGGGGTATCAGCATTAAATTCTATAAGTTTTATAGGCTTACCATCAAGCCCACCCGCTAAATCAAAACGCCCATATAAATGCCAATGAACCTCATTTTCCCAACTCATTTTAATCGCATCAATAAGATTAAAAGGGATTCCAAGCTCATCAAAACGATCATTGTCAATCACTTCTTGCGCTGCAGCAATAAACATATCATAAAGCTCATTTACCGCTTCATAATAAGCATTAGCTTCACTTTCCTTAACACAAACTAACTTATTGCTAATATAATCACTTCCATCTTCATCTGTATGCCAAGAAAAACCTATATTTTCTAAATAATCTTTTTGAAGTTTGTCTACTTGTAATAATTGCATTATTTATCCTTAAGAACCAAAAGAAGAACTAGAACTTGTGGCTTTAGAGCCTCCACTAAAAAAACCTGATTTTTTAGCACTTGAAGCGGAGCTTGTTGTACCTGCTTTATTAAAACTATTAACACTCCTTTGATAAGCACTTTGACTTGAAAAAGCACCGCGTTGTTGGTTGGCAAAATTTTGATTATTGAAAAGTTTTGAACCTATCCAACTTCCCAAAATAGCGCCTGCAGCACTTGCGAGTAAAGTTTCTCCCAAACTCAATCCTCCACTACTGATTTGTCCATTGTCTTTAGTTAAATTTGAAGTTCCATTATCAATTTTAGCTGCTTCTTCTTTAATCAAAGCATCCATTTCTTCTTTGGATAAAATTCTTTCTGTACCATTAAGATCTTTTAAAACTACCCTTGTTTCATCACTTGGATATTGATCTTTGATTTTATACTGCCCTGGAGCTGTTTCTTCGATAATTACAAAAGCTCCTTGAACATTAGCTGCTTGATTTAAAGTATCTGCATTGTCATTATTACTTCCACAACCTGCTAAAGCACCTCCAGCAACAGCTGCTAAACCACCTATCATACCAATTTGAATGATTTTTTTGATTTTTTTCATAAGTTTATCCTAAAAACAGAAAATTTAAATTAGAAATTTTAACAAAAAATAATAAATACTTTTTAATACCGAATGAAGATTTGTAGGTATAAAAAAAGCCCTTTCGGGCTTTTGGGTTAGAGTCTTGACTCGTAGCGTCTAAGCATATAAAGTCTTTTAAGCATTTTTTTGCGTGCTGAAATTTTTTGTTTTTTGCGAATTTCAGTCATAGGCTCGAAAAATCTTCTTGCTCTTACTTCAGTTACAACTAGATTTCTATCTACTTGCTTTTTGAATTTACGATACGCTTCATCAAAAGACTCGTTAGGATGCACCTTGATTCCTGGCACAGTCCTCACCACCTTTCTGTGTAAATTTTTGTTGTGAAATATAATTATAAAACACTTCTTATTAATTCTAACTTAGAAAGCATTTAAAAATTGTTTTAGTTTTTATCGGCTATAATCCTTAGTTACAAAGTGCTAAAAATTATAATTAAGGTCTAAAAATGCAAGGACACATTACAAACTATACAAAAAAACGATATTTTATATATTTAATTGCAAGTATGGTCATATTTGCTCTACCTTTCATAAGAATTAATGAAAATCGTTTTTTTCTTTTAAGTTTTGATCACTCTAAATTAAACCTATTTTTTATTTCTTTCTCAACACAAGAATTTTATCTTATGCCTTTTGTTCTTATATTTCTTTTTTTATTTATTTTTTTTATTACAACTTTAGGCGGAAGAATTTGGTGTGCTTGGAGTTGTCCACAAACGATTTTTAGAGTTATATATAGGGATATTATACAAACTAAATTTCTTAAAATTCGCAAAAATATTAATAATAAACAAAAAGAATATGAGGGACAATATTTTAAAAAATTTCTTGGAGTAATAATTTTTTATTTTATATCTTTAGTTGCTATTAGTAATTTACTTTGGTACTTTATTCCTCCTGAAGATTTTTTCAATTATATTCAAAACCCTGGTGAGCATCTACTTTTACTTGGAATTTTATTTTGCGCTAGCTTACTTTTTACTTTAGATATTACCTATTTACAAGAAAAGTTTTGTGTTTATGTCTGCCCTTATGCAAGAATACAATCTGTAATGTTTGATCATGATACAATGCAAGTGATCTACGATGAAAAACGCGGAGGTTTGATTTATGATGGACACACCAAACTTCATAAAAAACCGCCTGAAGGAGAATGCATAGGTTGTGAAGCCTGTGTTAGCATCTGTCCAACTCATATTGACATACGCAAAGGAATGCAACTTGAATGTATTAATTGTCTTGAATGTGCCGATGCTTGTTCTAAGGTACAAAGCAAATTTAATCGTCCAAGTTTGATCAATTGGACAAGTGCAAAAGCTATTGAAACGCGTTCCAAGGTTCATTATTTAAGATTTAGAACGATAGCATATTTTGTAGTTCTTTTAATTGCTTTACTGGCTTTAATCATCATGGGAAGCAAAAAAGAAAGCATGCTTTTAAATATCAATCGTAGTAGTGAATTATATAATATTTCAAATGTTAAAGGCAAATTAGTCATTTCAAATGCTTATACCTTTTTGTTTCAAAATACAGATTCTAAACCTCATGAATATTATTTTACAGCAAATTTAGAAGGAATAAATGATGGAATTGAAATCATAAGACCAAACAAACCTTTTAAATTAAAAGCGGGAGAGCAAGTTAAAAAAATAGTTGTTATCAAAGCTACAAAAAATTTAGTAAACAACGATAAAAAAGATGTAATCTTTCCTTTACATATAAAAGCTTATGCAAAAGATAATGAAAAAATTTCGGTTTTTAGAAAAAGTATATTTGTATACCCCAAAAACACTCTTACAAAGGATAAAAAATGAACTCAAATAGAACACCATCACAAAAAGTTTTAGCTAGACAAGAGAAAATCAAAGCAGTGGCCTTAGAGCTTTTTTTAACAAAAGGTTACCAAGAAACAAGTTTGAGTGATATTATTAAATTATCCGGAGGATCTTATTCTAATATTTATAATAGTTTTAAAAGCAAAGAAGGATTATTCTTTGAAATTTTAGATGACATATGTAAAAAACATTTTCATCTTATTTATTCCAAAACACAAGAAATTGAAAATGGTACTTTAAAAGAAATTTTAACTTCTTTTGGTTTAACTTTTATAGAAATTTTTAATCAACCAGAAGCTGTAGCTTTTGGTAAAATTGTTTATTCTCAAGTTTATGATAAAGATAGACACCTTGCTAATTGGATAGAAAACAATCAACAAAATTTTTCCTATAACATACTTATGGATTTTTTTAAGCAACAAAATAATTCTTATATGAAAAAAAATGCAGAAAAACTTGCTGTTCTTTTTTGTACTATGTTAAAAGAACCTTATCATCATCTTAATGTTTTAATTAATACTCCTGTGAAAAATAAAAAAGAACAAAAAGAACATGTTGAATTTGTTGTAAATGTTTTTCTAAATGGGATCAATGGTTCCAAAGCTTAAAAAATAATTTTATTAACCAAAATTAAGATATAATTAGCCAAAAATTTTTGTAATAAATATTACAATTTTTAATTTAATTTTTCAAGGCAAAACCATGAAATTATTTCAAAACAATACTATTTTAGCTTTAAGTGTTGTGCTTTTACTCACTGCTTGTAGCAAAGAAGAAGCACCAAAAATACAAATGCCGCCTCAACCTGTAACAACAATGAGTGCTAAATCTGAAGATTTGCCACTTAGTTTTACTTATCCTGCTAAACTTGTCAGTGATTATGATGTTGTTATAAAACCTCAAGTTAGTGGCGTAATAGTAAATAAACTTTTTAAAGCTGGAGATAAGGTAAAAAAAGGACAGACATTATTTATTGTAGAGCAAAATAAATTTAAAGCTAGTGTTGATTCAGCTTACGGACAAGCTTTAATGGCTAAGGCAACTTTCGAAAATGCAAGCAAGGATTTTAATCGTTCCAAGGCTCTTTTTAGCAAAAATGCAATCTCTCAAAAAGAATACGACTCTTCTCTTGCTACATTTAATAATGCAAAAGCTAATATAACAACTGCTAGAGCACAACTTGCAAATGCAAAAATTGATCTAGATCATACCGAAATAAAAGCTCCTTTTGATGGTACTATAGGAGATGCTTTAGTTAATATAGGGGATTATGTAAGTGCTTCAACAACTGAACTAGTTAGAGTTACAAATTTAAATCCTATTTACGCAGATTTCTTTATTTCAGATACAGATAAACTAAATTTAGTCCGCAATACTCAAAGTGGAAAATGGGATTTAGACAGCATTCATGCAAATTTAAATCTTAATGGAGAAACCGTTCAAGGCAAACTTTATTTTATTGATTCCGTTATAGATGCTAATAGTGGAACAGTAAAAGCCAAAGCTGTATTTGATAACAACAACTCAACACTTTTACCAGGTGCTTTTGTAACAATTACTTCAGAAGGTTTTATACAAAAAAATGGCTTTAAAGTACCTCAAATAGCTATTAAACAAGATCAAAATGATGTTTATGTTCTTCTTGTTAAAAATGGAAAAGTAGAAAAATCTTCTGTACATATAAGCTACCAAAACAATGAATACGCTGTCATTGACAAAGGATTGCAAAATGGCGATAAAATCATTTTAGATAACTTTAAAAAAATTCAAGTTGGTAGCGAAGTTAAAGAAATTGGAGCACAATAATGTTTTCTAAATTTTTTATCGAAAGACCTGTTTTTGCTTCAGTTGTTGCAATTATCATTTCTTTAGCTGGAGTCATCGGTCTTACAAATTTACCCATAGAACAATATCCTTCTTTAACTCCTCCTACAGTTAAGGTAAGCGCAACTTACACAGGAGCTGATGCACAAACCATTGCTTCAACAGTTGCAAGTCCTATCGAAGATGCAATCAATGGTGCAGATAATATGATTTATATGGATTCAACTTCAAGTTCTTCAGGAACTATGAGTTTGACTGTTTATTTTGATATCGGCACAGATCCTGATCAAGCCACCATAGATGTTAATAATAGAATTTCAGCTGCAACCGCAAAAATGCCAGATGCAGTTAAAAAACTTGGAGTAACTGTTAGAAAAACTTCTTCAGCAACACTTGCTGCAATTTCTATGTATTCAAATGATGGTTCAATGAGTGCGGTGGATGTATACAACTACATCGCTTTAAATGTTTTAGATGAGTTAAAAAGGGTTCCGGGAGTTGGAGATGCAAACGCCATAGGAAATCGTAATTATTCTTTAAGAATTTGGCTAAAACCTGATTTATTAAATAAATTTAAAATCACAGCTACTGATGTAATTTCTGCGGTTAATGACCAAAATGCTCAATACGCAACTGGTAAAATTGGAGAAGAGCCCGTAACTCAAAAATCCCCTTATGTTTATTCAATCACTATGCAAGGAAGACTACAAAATCCTAGCGAATTTGAAAATATTATTTTAAGAACAAATGATGATGGATCATTTTTAAGACTTAAAGATATAGCTGATGTAGAAATAGGATCACAACAATACAGCTCACAAGGACGATTAAATGGCAATGATGCAGTTCCGATTATAATCAATCTTCAATCAGGGGCAAACGCATTGCATACAGCAGAACTTGTCCAGGCTAAAATGCAAGAACTTTCAAAAAATTTCCCAAAAGGTTTGACATATAAAATTCCTTACGATACAACAAAATTTGTAATAGAATCAATCAAAGAAGTTGTTAAAACTTTTGTTGAAGCTTTAATTTTAGTTATCATTGTTATGTATATGTTCTTAAAAAATTTCCGTGCAACCCTTATTCCTATGATAGCTGTACCTGTTTCATTGTTAGGAACTTTTGCTGGACTTTATGTTTTAGGTTTTAGTATTAACCTACTTACGCTTTTTGCTTTGGTTTTAGCTATAGGGATTGTTGTAGATGATGCGATCATAGTTGTAGAAAATATCGATAGGATTTTACATGAAAATGAACAAATAAGCGTAAAAGATGCTGCCATTCAAGCGATGCAAGAAGTTAGCTCTCCGGTTATTTCAATTGTTCTTGTACTTTGTGCTGTTTTTATACCCGTTTCTTTTATATCAGGTTTTGTTGGAGAAATTCAAAGACAATTTGCCCTTACCTTAGCAATATCTGTAGCCATATCAGGTTTTGTTGCTCTTACTTTAACACCTTCTTTATGTGCACTCTTTTTACGACGTAATGAAGGAGAGCCATTTAAATTTGTAAAGAAATTTAATGATTTTTTTGATTGGAGTACTTCTGTATTTAGCACAGGAGTAGCATATATTTTAAAAAGAACCATTCGCTTTGTTTTAATTTTTTGTATTATGCTTGGGGCAATTTTTTATCTTTATAAAGCTGTACCAAGCTCTTTAGTTCCTGAAGAAGATCAAGGTTTGATGATTGGCATTATTAATCTTCCTTCGGCTTCAGCACTTCATAGAACAATCTCAGAAGTTGATCATATAAGTCAAGAAGTTTTAAAAACTAATGGAGTTAAAGATGCAATGGCTATGATAGGATTTGATCTTTTTACAAGTTCACTCAAAGAAAATGCCGCTGCAATGTTTATAGGCTTGAAAGATTGGAAAGATAGAAATGTGAGTGCTGATGAAATCGCCATGGAGCTTAATAAAAAATTTGCTTTTGATCGCAATGCTTCAAGTATATTTATAGGCCTACCTCCTATACCTGGATTAAGCATCACAGGTGGTTTTGAAATGTATGTTCAAAACAAAAGTGGAAAAAGTTATGATGAAATACAAAAAGATGTAAATAAACTTGTTGCTGTAGCCAACCAAAGAAAAGAACTATCAAGAGTAAGAACAACCCTTGATACAACTTTCCCTCAATACAAGCTTATAATTGATAGAGATAAATTAAAACACTACAATCTTAACATGCAAGATGTTTTTAACACAATGAATGCAACTATAGGCACTTATTATGTTAATGATTTTTCTATGTTAGGCAAAAACTTCCAAGTAAATATCCGTGCAAAAGGTGATTTTAGAAATACACAAGATGCATTAAAAAATATTTTTGTAAGATCAAACGATGGAAAAATGATACCACTTGATTCTTTCTTAACTTTACAAAGAAGTTCAGGGCCTGATGATGTAAAACGATTCAACCTTTTCCCAGCGGCACAAGTTCAAGGTCAACCCGCACCAGGTTATACTTCAGGTCAAGCTATAGAAGCGATTGCTCAAGTAGCAAAAGAAACTTTAGGGGATGATTATTCCATAGCTTGGAGTGGATCAGCCTATCAAGAAGTTTCTAGCAAAGGAACAGCAAGCTATGCTTTTGCTTTAGGGATGATATTTGTCTTCTTAATTCTAGCTGCCCAATATGAAAGATGGCTTATACCTTTAGCAGTTGTAACAGCTGTGCCTTTTGCGGTATTTGGATCATTTTTATTGGTATATTTAAGAGGATTTAGCAATGATATATATTTTCAAACAGGACTTTTGCTCTTGATTGGACTTTCAGCTAAAAATGCTATCTTGATCGTAGAATTTGCAATGGAAGAGCGCTTTAAAAAAGGCAAAGGAGTTTTTGAAGCAGCTGTTGCAGCAGCAAAACTTCGTTTTCGTCCTATCATAATGACTTCTTTGGCATTTACTTTTGGGGTCTTGCCAATGATTTTCGCAACAGGAGCAGGAAGTGCTTCAAGACACTCTTTAGGAACAGGGCTTATTGGTGGAATGATCGCAGCATCAACTTTAGCGATATTCTTTGTGCCTTTATTTTTCTATCTTTTAGAAAATTTTAATGAATGGCTAGATAAAAAAAGAGGTAAGGTTCATGAATAAAATAATTTCAATTAGCGCTATAGCAAGTTTTACTCTTTTGATTTCAGCTTGCTCTTTAAGTCCAAATTTAAATATTCCCGAAGCAAACTATAGCATTGATAATAAGTTTGGAGCCTTATCCTGGGAAAAAGAAAACAATAGCTCTATCACAAAAAATTGGTGGAAAGATTTTGATGATGAAAATTTAAATAAAGTGGTTGATTTAGCACTTAAAAATAATAATGATTTAAAACTTGCCTTCATACACATGGAACAAGCTGCTGCTCAATTAGGCATAGATTTTAGCAGTTTGTTGCCAAAATTTGATGGTAGCGCAAGCGGTAATCGTGCAAAAACAGCTATAAATGCTCCAAGCAATCGAACCGGGGAGGTAAGTTACGGTAATGATTTTAAAATGGGGCTTAATTTAAGCTATGAAATCGATCTTTGGGGAAAATATCGCGATACATATCGCGCCTCAAAATCAGGCTTTAAAGCAAGTGAGTATGATTATGAAGCTGCAAGACTTTCTGTTATTTCAAATACGGTTCAAACTTATTTTAATCTTGTAAATGCTTATGAAAATGAAAATGCTCTTAAAGAAGCCTATGAATCTGCAAAAGAAATTTATAGGATTAATGATGAAAAATTTCAAGTTGGCGCTGTAGGTGAATATGAACTTGCTCAAGCAAGAGCCAACTTAGAAAGTATGGCTTTGCAATATAATGAAGCAAAATTAAATAAAGAAAATTACCTTAAAGCTTTAAAAATTTTAACTTCAAATGATTTAAATGACATACTTTACAAAAATCAAAACTATCAAGTTTTTAATCTTAAAGAATTTGACATTCCAACTGGAATTTCAAGTACCATCTTGCTTCAACGTCCAGATATTGGCTCCTCTTTAGAAAAATTAACTCAGCAAAATTATCTTGTTGGAGTAGCTCGCACGGCTTTCTTACCTAGCCTTTCTTTAACAGGATTATTGGGATTTGAAAGTGGGGATTTAGATACCTTGGTTAAAGGAGGTTCTAAGACTTGGAATATAGGTGGAAACTTTACTCTGCCTATTTTTCATTGGGGTGAAATTTACCAAAATGTAAATTTAGCTAAGCTTAATAAAGATGAAGCTTTTGTAAATTATCAAAATACTTTGATTACTGCTTTTGGAGAAATTCGCTATGCTTTAGTAGCTAGAAAAACTATACGCTTACAATACGATAATGCACAAGCAAGCGAACAATCTTACAAAAGAATCTATGAAATTGCTAAAGAACGCTATGATATAGGAGAAATGTCTTTGCAAGATTATTTAGAGTCACGTCAAAATTGGCTTAATGCTGCGGTTGCTTTTAATAATACTAAATATTCTTATGCTAATTCCATAGTAGATGTAATCAAAGCATTTGGTGGAGGATTTGAGCAAAGCGAAGATACAGGCAAAAATATAAAAGAAGAATCAAAAAATTTAGATATGTCTTTTAGAGAATAGTTTATTCTATTCTCTAAATAAATTAAAAATCTTTGTCTAAATCTGCATCTGTAATTTCATAAGCCTTGTAAATAGCAGGCAATAATTTTCTTATAGCATAATCAAAATGATAAAATTGCCTATATACCTCTTCTGGATTTAAATTTTTAGCATTCTTAAAATCAAATACTTCAGTATTATTGATTTTGGCAATATTTTCATCAAAATAAGAGTAAAACTCTGCTCTTTGTTTAAACAAAGCATTTAAATTTTGAACAATTTTGGCTTTATCCATTTTATATCCTTTTTAAATAATTTAAAAACTTAATCCCATTTTTTATTTAAGAAATAAAAAATTTACTCCTATTTTAGCTAAAAATTGATAAAGTTATATCTTAAATATTTTAATATATAGGCCACTTATGAATTTATTTCAAAATTTAGCTTTAAAATACTCTCATACTATGATGGAAAAATCCCTCCAAAAAGGTTTCAATGTCGAACTTTTAAAACAACCCGAAGAAAAAATTCCAAAACAAGACAAAAGCTATATGCTTTATGCCCATGTACCTTTTTGCCATACTTTTTGTCCTTATTGTAGCTTTCATAAATATTATTATGATGAAAATTTAGCCAAAGTGTATTTTCAAAATCTTAGAGAAGAAATTAAAATCATGAAAGATAAAGGTTTTGATTTTACTTCCATGTATGTGGGTGGTGGTACAACACTGATTAACGAAGAGGAATTATTAAAAACCTTAGAACTTTGTAAAAAATTATTTAATATAAAAGAAATTTCATGCGAAAGTGATCCAAATCATATTGATCCAAATAAGCTTTTTATGTTTAAAGGTATAATTGATCGTTTAAGTTGCGGAATTCAAAGTTTTGATGATGAAACTTTAAAAAAAGTGGCAAGATATAATAAATTTGGTTCATCTAAAGAACTTCAAGAAAAAATTTCAAAAGCTTTAGGAATTTTACCTATTTTTAGTATAGATCTTATTTTCAATCTTCCAGGACAAAGCGAAAAACAACTTTTAAATGACTTAGGAATTGCTAAAAATTTAGCCCCGCAACAAATCACAACCTATCCTTTAATGAAATCAAATCTTACCAAAGATAATATCGCTAAAAGTCTAGGAGTGAGCATTAAAGATAATGAATTTACTTATTATCAAATCATACGCGAATTTTTTAAAGACTATACCCAAAACAATGGTTGGAGTTTTTCTTTAGAAAAAAACAAGCTTAATGACGAATATGTCAGTTCTCATCATGAATACCTAGGAGTGGGCAGTGGGGCTTTTAGCTTTTTAGATGGGGAGCTTTTAATCAATGCATTTAATCTAAATGATTATGCTAAATTTATACAAGAAAAACAAAATGCTAATATAGCCAAAGCTTGTTTTGATAAGAAAGAAATTATCAAATATGTCTTTTTAACTGAAATTTTTTCAGGGAAAATAGAAATTGATAAATTTAATAAAACTCTAAATTGCAATCTCGAAAAAGAACTTTTCATAGAACTTTTAGGGCTTAAAACAAGTGGTGCCATCATAAAAGATCAAAATGCTTTAATCGCAACTGAATTTGGTCAATATCTTTTTGTGGTTTTAATGAAAGATTTTTACACAGGAATGGATCTTGTGCGTGCAGTATTTAGAGATGATAAGCGTCTTAAAAATAAAGATTATATCGATATCATGAAAGAAAATATTGATCCGCTTAACTCCGCTAGTATGGAATTTAAAGCGGAGACAAACTAAAAGGGGCGAACAACCATCATTAAAGCGATAATAATAAACATTATAGTTGGGAATTCATTATAAATTCTAAAATATTTCCCACTTTTAGCAGAAGTATCATTTGCTAAAGCTTTTAAACAATAATAATTATGTATATGGAAAATAATCAAAAGTGTAACACAGGTAAGTTTAACATGCATAAAACCCGAACCTACCATTAAAACTTCCTTATGAGCATGCAACATTAAACTTCCTGTGATTAAAGTCACAATCATTGCAGGAGTTTGTATATAAAAATAAAGTTTTCTTTCTTGAATTTTTACAATCTCGACAAAACCTTTATTGTCTTTATGTTCAGCATGATACACAAAAAGACGAGGTAAATAAAAAAGACCCGCCATCCAAGAAACAAATGCCAAATAATGCACCCATTTAATCCAAAAATAATAATCATTAATCCATTCTGTCATCTTTTTTCCTTTTTTTAAATATTTCTTGTATTAAAATCAAAGCCACACTTATATTTATCATGACATCTGCAACATTAAAAATAGCAAAATTAAACCATTTATGCCAAAAAAACATATCCACTACACCTCCATGTATAAAACGATCCAATAAATTTGAAACACCAGCACCAAGCATCATTCCAAAAGCTATACTATGGGTTTTTAAAAGTGTTTTTTGCCAAAAAAGATAAATAAAAAGCACGCCAATTAAAACAAGATGTAAATATTTTAAATTATGTTCTAAAAAACTCAACATTGAAAAAGCTACGCCTGTATTTAGAGCATAAGTTAAATCTAAGTATTCACTCTGCCATCTAAGTCCTGCTAAAGTTAAGGATTTTACCCATTGATCAAGAGTAAAAACCAAAACAAAGGCACCCCAAAAATAAAAAATAAATTTAAAAGTTTTAGCCATTTAAAGCTTTCTTAAAAAACTCCACAACATTTTTCATTTCTTTTTCTAAGAGCTTAATATCTTTAGCTTCTAGCAAAAGTCTTATCAAATTTTCTGTTCCAGAATAGCGAAATAAGGTATTAATATTTTTATTTTCTAAATCTTTTTTTAATTCTTTTAAACCTTTAATTTTATCTAAATCTTTTTTTTCTGCAATTTTAAGATTGATTAAAAGCTGAGGATAAGGTTTGACTTGACTCAAAATAGAGCTTGCAGATTTTTTCTTAGAAAGCATTAAAGCGCTAAATTGCAAAGCAGCTATCAAACCATCTCCAGTTTTTGCATAATCGCTAAAAATAATATGTCCGCTTTGCTCTCCGCCAAAATTTCCACCATTAGCTTTTAATTTTTCAAGCACATATTTATCGCCCACATTACAAGTATCAAGTTCTATGCCATGTTTATTTAAAAACTCTTTTAAAGCACCATTACTCATTATAGTAGCCACAACACTTGATTGTAATTTACCTTGTTCTTTAAGATAAAGCGCTAAAACCCCTAATAAACTATCTCCATTAGCCACTTCTCCTTTTTCATCTACAACCACCAAACGATCTGCATCACCATCAAAAGCAAAGCCCACATCTGCACGCAAACGCTTTACCTCAGCAGCTAAATTTGCAGGATGTAAAGCTCCACAATTTTCATTGATATTAAGTCCATTAGGTTTATCGCTCATTACTATAACTTCAGCACCTAATTCCTTAAAAACAGTAGGTGCTACCTTATAAGCTGCCCCATGAGCCACATCTAAAACCACACGCAAAGACTTTAAAGTAAGATCTTTTGGAAAAGAATTTTTAATAGAAACAATATACCTTCCTATAACATCATCAATTCTTTTTGCTTGACCAATTTTTTCCATATCCACCTTAGAGGCTTGTATAAGCTTATCATCAAAATAAATTTCTTCTATTCTTTTCTCTATATCTTCACTGAGTTTATTTCCATGAGCATCAAAAAATTTAATACCATTATCATAATAAGGATTGTGAGAAGCTGAAATCATAATCCCTGCATCACAACGCATATCTTCAGTTAAGAATGCAATCGCAGGAGTTGGCATAGGACCAATTTGTATAACATTATATCCTATAGAAGTAAGCCCTGAAACAATAGCATTTTCTATCATATAGCCGCTTCTTCTTGTATCTTTTCCTACTAAGATATTATTAGTAATACTTTTATCTTTAAAATAAATACCCGCAGCCATTGCTAAACGCATAGCCAAAAAACTATCTAAAAATTCACCCGCTTTTCCACGAACTCCATCGGTTCCAAAAAGTTTCATTGCAAACCTTTCTAGCAAAATTTAAAGACAATTATAACAAAGCTAAGATAAAGAAATTTAAACAAGCTCTAAAAATAGAGCTTGTTTGGAACCTTATAGTTCAGGTTTAGGAGTTTTTTCAGTAGAAATAGGAAGTTGTGGATAAACAATTGCTGGTTTTGTTCCTGTTAAAGATTTTAAGAAAGTTTCAATACTTTTTGCTTCTTTATCAGAAATTTTAATGCCAAGTTGCACACTACCCATTTCCTTAATAGCATCTTTTAGATTCCAAATAGCGCCATTATGAAAATATGGAGCAGTTTCAGCAACATTTCTTAAAGTTGGAGTTTTTACCATGCCATTTGCATCACCTTTAAAATCACCTAAATTTGCAAATTTATATTTACCAGCAACTTCAAACGCTTGCATATTGCCACCTAAATTCACACCATTATGACAAGCTACACAACCCTTGTCTATAAAAAGCTTTAAGCCTTTTTGTTCTTCTTTTGTTAAAGCTTTTTCATCGCCTTCTAAAAATTTATCAAAACGAGATGGAGTGATCAAAGTTCTTTCAAAATTTGCAATTGCATCAGCAATATTGTCAAAATTTACACCGCTTTTACCATAGATTTTTTTAAACTCACTAACGTATTCAGGCAAAGATGAAATTTTTTCTACTGCAAGTTTAGCAGGAGTTGCCATTTCAGGATCAGCTTGGATTGGACCTTTAGCTTGATCGGCTAATGTTCCTGCACGACCATCCCAAAATTGAGTATTATTTAAAACTGCATTATAAACTGTTGGTGAATTTAAATGATGAGGATTTGCTGTCCATTTATGACCTATTGCAGTACTGACTCCATCTGTTCCACCAAGTCCTACATTATGACAGGTATTACAAGAAATGATACCACTTTTTGAAAGGCGTGGTTCAAAATAAAGCTTTTTACCAAGCTCTGCTTTTTCAAGAGTAAATTCACTAGCCTTTACTCCATTTTGTTTTAAAATTTCATCAACGCCTTTTTGATCTTTTGGTAAGGCAACAAGACCTGAATTTTTAGCTTCATCTATAAGACTTGCAGCATTTAAGCTTGAAAAAGCAACTAAGGATGCGATTAGCAATGATTTTACTTTCATTTACAAACTCCTATTAAAGATAAATTAAAATAAAATAATAATCATTTAGAGCTTAAATAAAAATAAATATTATTAAAAAATATTTATAATTAATTAATACTATTTTTATCTTAAAAATTATTTTTTGTTTATTTATTTTCATAAGATATAATTTTTAGTTATAAATCTTAAAATTTTAAGATGATTTGAAAAGGATATTATGGAAAATTTAATAATTTACGCTTTTATATATCTTTTAGGTTCAATCCCTTTTGGGCTAATCCTAGCTAAATTTTTTGCTAAAACTGATATCAAAAAAGAAGGTTCAAAAAGTATAGGGGCAACCAATGTTTTAAGAGTAGTAAAAGAAAAAAATCCCAAACTAGCAAAAAAACTTGCCATTGCTACAATAATTTTAGATTTTGCAAAAGCAGCTATTCCTTTACTAATCTTAAAATTTCTTCATTATGATCAAGCTTTGCTTTGGAGCGTGGCAGTTTTGGCTATTTTTGGACACTGTTTTTCAATTTACTTGTTATTTGAAGGAGGGAAAGGCATAGCAACAGGAGCAGGTGCTATGATAGTTTTGCTTCCATTGGAAGTGCTTACAGCATTTATTGTGTGGGCAGTTATTGGAAAAATTTTCAAAATATCTTCGCTAGCTTCTTTAGCAGCGTTACTTGCTTTTGTTGCAAGTTCTTTTATATTTAATTATGACTTAGAAATTCATACACATGCACCCGTTTTCATTATCGCTTTTATTATAGTATATAAACATCTACCTAATATTAAAAGATTGATTTTTAAAGAAGAATGCAAAGTCATATAAAAATAAAATTTCACTTTAAGTGTATCATCGGTATATTAGATTTCGAAAGAAGGAAAAAACAAAAAATTATTATCAAGCTTAAAGCTAAAGCAAATGAATTTTTAAATTATGCAGAGGTAATTACCAAAATTAAAAAATGGTATAAAAAAGAAGAATTTTACACCCTTGAAGAGTCTTTAGACTTTGTAAGCTTAAATTTAAAAAAAGATTTTCCTAATTTAACCAATCTTAACATAAAAATTTTCAAACCCCATATAATAAAAAATGCTACAGTTGGGGTTAAATTGAAAAAAAAATATTAATTTTTTTTTAAAGATATCTAAACATTTACTTAAACTATGATATAATTCTTTAAATTTTTCTTAATAAGGATAGAACAAATGAGAATTTTAGTTATAGAAGATGAGATTAGCCTAAATAAAACAATTATAGACAATCTTAATGAATTTGGTTATCAAACCGATTCTTCTGAAAATTTTAAAGATGGAGAATACTTTATCGGCATTAGACATTATGATTTAGTTTTAGCAAACTGGACTTTACCTGATGGAGATGGAGCTGAACTTGTTAACACTATTAAGCATAAATCTCCAAGAACTTCAGTTATGATTATGTCTTCAAAAACAGACAAAGAAACAGAAATCAAAGCTTTGAAAGCTGGAGCTGATGATTTTGTTAAAAAACCTTTAGATTTTGATATTCTACTCGCAAGAATTGAAGCAAGACTAAGACTTGGCGGAACCAATGTTATTAAAATTGAAGACTTAGTTATTGATCCAGATGAGGAAAAAATTACTTATAAAGGTCAAGATATAGAACTTAAAGGAAAACCTTTTGAAGTTTTAACGCACTTAGCAAGACATTCGGATCAAATTGTATCCAAAGAACAACTTTTAGATGCTATCTGGGAAGAACCTGAGTTAGTAACTCCAAATGTTATCGAAGTAGCTATCAATCAAATTCGTCAAAAAATGGATAAACCGTTAAACATATCTACCATAGAAACAGTTCGTCGTAGAGGATACCGTTTCTGCTTCCCTAAAAAATCTTAACAATTTTGCACCTTCGGTGCAAAAAATTTATCTTTATTTCTATTTTTATATTTTATTTAAGTTTTGTTATTGTATAAACTAAAATTATTTTTTAAATTTTTGAAAGGTTATGATGTCTCTTTTAATTACAAAAGACTGCGTATGTTGTGATGCTTGCAGAGAAGAATGTCCTGATGAAGCTATTTATGAAAATAGTCCAATTTATGTAATAGACCCTGATCTTTGTTCAGAGTGCGTTAATGATTTTTCAGAGCCTGCCTGTATTGTTGCTTGCCCATATGAATGTATCATTCCTGATCCTGATAATGTAGAAACTATAGAAGAATTAAAACTCAAACATAGAGATAGAGAATTTTAATGGCAAAAAAAACAGCCGTTGTTGATCTTGGCTCAAACTCCATTAGAATGGTGATTTTTGAAAAAACTTCTAGATATGGTTTTTATACAACTTGCGAATACAAACGCAAAGTAAGACTTGGAGAAAATGCTTATAATAATGGCAAAATTCTCCAAGAAGAAGCCATGCAAAGAGCCGAAGATGCCTTAGCTTTTTTCAAACAATGTGCTTTAAAGCATAAGTGCAAAAAAATATTTATAGTAGGCACATCGGCCTTAAGAGATGCCCCAAATTCAAAAAATTTCATTAAAAGAATCAAAGATAATCTGTCTTTAAATATACGCTGTATAGATGGAAAAAGCGAAAGTTACTTAGGTGGTCTTGCGGCTTTAAATTTATTAAGTCCTTTTAAGGATGGAACCACTTTAGACATAGGTGGTGGTTCTAGTGAATTGTGTTTAATAAAAAATAATAGAATTATTTCTTGTATATCTCTTGATATTGGCACTGTTAGGCTAAAAGAATTGTTCTATGATACTGGAAAAATGGATTCTTTAGAAGAATTTATAAAACCAATTTTAGAACAAATTCCTAAAGAATTTTGCAATCAAAACCTTATTGCAATAGGTGGAAGCTTAAGAGCAATATCTAATTCCATTATGCAAAAAAATTCCTATCCACTGAAAAATTTACATGATTTTCGCTATATGCTAGATGAAGAAAAAGGACATATTTTAAAAATTTTTAATTCACACTTAGACTCTTTAATCAATTTTGGCATAAAAAAGGATCGTTTTGATACCATTAAAGAGGGTATATTTATTTTTTTAAAGATTGCGGAAAAAATAAAAGCCAAACAAGTTATCACGAGTGGGGTTGGAATCAGAGAAGGAGTTTATTTACAAGATTTGCTTCGTCCTAAAATCACTTTTCCACCAAATTTCAATCCCAGTTTAAAATGTTTACAAGATAAATTTTTACAATCAAAACAAAAAAATAAAACTCCACATTTTGCTCTGCAAATTTTTACAACCCTTAAAAATCTTCATAAACTTAACGATAACTATAAGCATACTTTACTAAATGCTGCTAAATTATGCCATATTGGAGAATATTTAAATTTCTATTTTGCTAATGAACACTCTGCTCATTTTGTACTAGGTGGATTAAATTATGGATTTTCACATAAAGAAAAAGCTTTAATTGCTAGCATTATTAAGCTTAATGGAAAAAAAGTTAATCCTTATAATCTTGAACCCTATAAACAACTTTTACCCAATATTCATACCATTTCATGGCTTAATTTTATTTTGTGCCTAGCTAAAACTTTAAGCACAAATGAAGATAAGATTGATTTTGCTTTTGCAAACAATACTCTTTATATATATCAAGAAAACAAAATTCTTAATTTACCCAAAGATGAGCTCAAAAAAATTGCAAAACCAGCTACCATAGCATTAGCAATCAATCAAAAAATTTAAGATTTTTTACCTTTTTGACGCTGCTCTATAAGATTTTGAATTCTTTTTTTATTCTCTTCAAAAAAAGAATCAAAATTTTTCTCTGTTTTTTCTGTATGTTTTATTGTTTGTTCCTCTGGAATTTCAACACTTTCTAAAAGCACATTGGAATTACCTATTATCATTGTATAACGTTTATTAGCGTGATCAAAAACAACAAGTTGATTATTTTTATCTAAAAATCTTTGGAAAATCATAGTAAAATCTCTAGAAACATTGTTATTTTTATAAACCATAGTCTTTTTAAACCACCAAAGCACTATTAACAAAATAACTAAAATCAGCATTACCAAGATATAATTCGTATAATCATACCCTTCTAAACTTGTACTTTTTGGTTTAGGCATTAATTCTTGAGAATTATTCGCAGTAGTTGTAGGTACAGATTCGATATTTGCTTTCCCTTGCTCTATAGCTCGTATTCTTACTCCAAATTTATCATTGATAGAGCTAAGTTCTAAATTAATATTTTGTTTATTTTGTAGCATAATATAGGTATTATTATTTTTAGAACTAATACTAATTTTATCTACAAGTTGAGAGTTAAGTTCTTTTAATTCATCTTTAGAATACGTTAAATCACTAAAAGTTAAAAGAGTTAAATTTTTTTCTTTTTTTTGAGAAATCTTGCCATTATAAGTATTATCAAAAGAAAGCATTAAATCTACTCGGTCATTTCTATCGTAGATATTATAACCAATCAACTCAACACTATATAAAGGTAAAATTAAAAAAAATAATACTAGCAATCTCATTTAAATTTCTTTTTTAAAGTATTGAAGCACAGTCTTAGAATCCAAAATTTCATTAATTCTTATAGCGAGATTTTTTTCATAAACCATAACCTCGCCTTTGCCAAAAATTCTTTTATTGATATAAAGCTCAACGCTTTCTCCAGCAGGCTTTTCAAGATCAATAACCGAGCCTACTTCAAGTTTTAAAAGCTCCGCTACACTCATATTTGTAGTTCCAAGCTCGCTTACAAAATCTACTGTAATATCTAAGATATCTTCATAAGATTGTAAAAGCCCATGATGAATATTAAACTCTATATCATCGCTCATTATTTGCAATATCCTATTCTAAAATAACAATTTTCAAATTTATAAGTTAAAGCTTCATCTAGAACTATTTCAGAAAAATCAACTTTTCCTAAATATTCCGGAATTCCGAGTTTATACTCGTCATCACCCTTGGCATCATTTAACAAATTTTTAGCATAACCTATAATCTGATTGGCGCATTCTTTAGTTAAATCGCACCAGTCATCTTCTTTAAATTTTTCATCATTAATTAAAATTTCTGCAATTTTTTTTAAAAATTCTTTTGGAAAAAATAAATAAAAATTACATTCTCCTTCGCTTTTGCCCATGATAGGAATACTCGCTCCATAAAGTTCACCGCTTATATCTTGAGCTGCTTCAATGCGAAGTCTTAAGATATGCTCGCAAAAATGAGTGATGGAATACTCAAGAATTTTTAACATAGCTACCACCTTTATAAAAAACTTAATTTAAAATTATAGTAAATATAAAATAAAAATATGTTTTAAAATTTTATTTTTTGAAAATTTCTTCAATATCTTTCATTATTATATCCAAATTTCCTTGTTTAAAACACTTTACTATGCTAGTTCCCACAATCACTCCATCAGCAACTTTTCTCATTCTTTTTACATCTTGATTATTTTGAATGCCAAAACCTACAAAAATAGGCAAATTTGTAAAAAATCTGATTTCTTTTACTTTATCTTGCAAGATTGCTTCTTCGACACTTTTCGTACCTGTAATACCTATGCTTGCTAATAAATAAATAAAACCTTTAGCATGTTTTACTAATTTTTTAACCCTTTCTTTAGGGGTTGTAACGCTTACAAGTGTGATTAAAGCTATATTATATCTTTCACACTCTTTAATTAAATCATCACTTTCTTCAAAACTCAATTCAGGCACAATCAAAGCACAAATCCCTAAAGATTTTGCTTTTTTCACAAATTTTTCCAAGCCATAAGAAAAAATTAAATTATAATAAACCATAAAAACCAAAGCTTTTTTAGTTTTTATCCTAGCTAAAAGCTCAAAAACACTATGAATATCCACGCCTTGATTAAGAGCTATTTTTGCCGCATCTGCAATAATCTCACCATCGGCAATAGGATCACTATAAGCAACACCAAGTTCTAAAATATCAATAGGGCTTTGATCTAATCTTTGCAAAAAAGCTTCGCTTGTTTGAAGATTTGGATAACCTAAAACCGTATAAGCCACATTTGCATTTTCTTTATAAAATTTTCTAAAATCAACCATAAATCACCCCTTTTTTATAATCTCTAATCATTTGCATATCTTTATCTCCCCTGCCTGAAAGATTTACTACTATCACGCTTTTCTTTTTTAAAGTTGGACAAAGTTTTTCTAAAAACGCTAAAGCATGCGAACTTTCAATCGCTGCAATAATACCTTCTTCTTTGCAAAGTAATTTTAAAGCTTGCATACATTCTTCATCACTTATAGCATGATATTGTGCTCTTTTACTTTCAAATAAAAAAGCATGCAAAGGCCCAATTCCTGGATAATCAAGCCCTGCAGAAACACTATGTATAGGCAAGATATTGCCTAAATCATCTTGTAAAACCTTGGTTTTCATACCGTGAATAATGCCTGTTTTTCCCTTATTTAAAGTCGCTGCATGATAAGGCGTATCAATGCCAAGCCCCCCTGCTTCAATACCTATAAGTTTAACATTTTCATCTTTGATAAAATCATAAAAAATCCCAGCTGCATTGCTTCCACCCCCAACAGCTGCGATAATATAATCTACTTTTTTTTTGAGTTTTTGAAGTTGCATTTTGCATTCTTTTCCTATAATGCTTTGAAAATGGGTTACCATTTTAGGATAAGGATAAGGACCTACCGCACTTCCAACCACATAAAAAATATTTTTAATATCTCCAACCCAAGCTTGAATAGCTGCAGTAGTAGCTTCTTTTAGAGTTTTAAGCCCACTTTGTACTGCATGAATTTTAGCACCCAAAAGCTCCATTTTATAAACATTTAAAGCCTGTCTTTGCACATCGGTTGCCCCCATATAAATTTCACATTCAAGTCCTAAAAGTGCTGCTGCAGTGGCTGTTGCAAGCCCGTGTTGACCTGCTCCTGTTTCTGCTATGATTTTTTTCTTTCCCATTTTTTTTGCTAAAAGGGCTTGAGCGATAGCATTATTGATTTTATGTGCTCCAGTATGATTTAAATCCTCGCGTTTTAAATAAATTTCATGCTGATATTTTTTGCTTAAATTTCTAGCAAAATAAAGCGGAGTAGGACGCCCCACATAAGTTTTTAAAAGATCGTTTAATTCTTTTTTAAAGAGTTTATCTTTAGAAAATTTCAAAAAAGCACTTTCTAGCTCATTTAAAGCAAACATTGCACTTTCAGGCAAAAACTGCCCACCAAAATCCCCATAATACGCTTTTTTCATTTTTTCAGCTCCTTTAAAATTTGTTTTATTTTGTTGATATCTTTTAAGCCTTTTTCATCTTCAAGTTTTGAATTAAGATCTAAAATTTTAGCTCCTGTTTTTACAGCCTTATGAATATTATCCAAACCTATGCCTCCAGCTAATGCAAAATCTTTAGTATAAGAACTTAATAAAGTCCAATTAAAACTTATTCCATTACCGCCCTTTAAAATTCCCTTAGCATCAAAAAGCACTAAATCAGCAAAAATTTCACTTTTTAAATCTAAACTATTTTCCACACTTATCACCTGCCAAACAAAAACATTTTGCACCTTTAAAATTTTAAATTCTTCTTTGGTAATAGTGCGATAAATTTGCATCCCATCAAGCTTAACTTCTTTAATACATCTTAAAATTTGTTCCAAATTTTCATCTACAAAAACACCAACAACTTTTTTATCTTTCTCATGAAAAATTGCACTTAAATTTCTTGCTTGATTTAAACTCACTCTTCTTGGACTTTTAGCAAAAATAAGTCCAAAAAAATCAATATTTAAAAAAGCTAAATCTTTAGCATTTTTTTCATCTTTAATGCCACAAATTTTAAGCTTTAGCATAAGCTTGATACTCCTTAAAATACTCTATAACTTTACCTGAATAAATGACTTCTAAAATCATATCTTTAGCCACTAAAGGCGAACTTGCTTTATTGGCTGTATAAAGTGCAAACATAGCATTTAAAACTACTAAATCAAATTTTGCCCCTTGCATTTTACCACTTAAAATATCTTTTAAATCCTTAGCGTTTTCATATGCACTAGACCCTATGATTTCACTATGAAAAGCTCTTTTAAAACCAAATTGTTCAGGACAGATAGAATACTCTAAAATTTCTCCTTCACAAAGCTCATAAATTTTACTTTCATCGCAAATACTAAGCTCATCCATACCATCATTTCCTCTTACCACTAAAGCTTTTTTGCGTCCTAAATTTTTTAAAACCTCTATCAAAAGCCTATGCACAGGTGCGTGATAATTTCCCATAAGTTGATATTTTAACTTTAAATTAGGGTGCAATAAAGGACCTAAAACATTAAAAACCGTTCTTACTCCAAGCCTTGATCTAATCTCTTTAAGTTCTCCTACTAAAGGATGGAAAAATGGAGCATGTAAAAAACTAAGCCCTTGATTGTTTAGTTGTTTTAAAGCTAATTCTAAAGTATTTGGAGTAGGTATATTTAAAGCTTCTAACACATCTGTACTTCCACTAGAACTTGAAATGGCACGATTTCCGTGTTTGGCTACTTTTACTCCTAAAGCTGCTAAAATAAAAGCACTAGTCGTAGAAACATTGATACTTTTAAAACCATCTCCACCCGTTCCACAAATATCAATCATCTCACTCTCATCACTAAAAGTTTGAGAATATCTTAAAATTTGTCTTACAAAAGCACTTAAAGATTTTTCGTTTAAAGACTTTTCCGTGATTAAAATCAACAAAGCCACCACTTGCAAAATTTCATAATCTTTAGACATAATAATCTTACAAATTTGCTCAAAATCATCGCTTTGTAAAAAATGATTTTCACTCATTTTTTGCAAATAAAAACTTAAAGGATTTTCTTGTTTTTGTGATTTTTTTATATCTTGTTTTAAAAAATTAGAAAAAAGCTGTAAGCCATATTCACTAAAATAGCTTTCAGGATGAAATTGCACACCATAATAAGGTAAATTTTTATGTCCCAAAGCCATAATCACACCCTTTTCATCAAGGGCTAAAATTTCAAGCTCATCACTAAGCTGTTTAACCTCTAAAGAATGATAACGCATCACGCTAAAATTTGAAGGCAAATTAGAAAATAATTCATTTTCCTTGCATTGTTTTATCAAAGAATTTTTTGCATGCATAGGCTCTTGCATCTTAACCACTAAAGAATCAAAAGCTAAAGCTAAAGCTTGATGTCCTAAACAAATGCCCAAAACAGGGATATTAAGCCTTGCTTTAAAAATTTCAAGACAAATCCCACTTTGACTTGGATGCTTTGGACCAGGACTTAAAATAATATGAGTAGGATTTAAATTTTTAATTTCACTCAGAGAAATTTCATCATTTCTTCTTACTAAAATTTCATCATTGCTGAGTTGTTCTAACATGCTTTTAACATTAAAAACAAAAGAATCATAATTATCAATTAAAAGTATCATTGATTTTCCTTTTTTAATTTTTCAAAAGCTACCAAAAGTGCCTTGCGTTTAGCACAAATTTCTGCATATTCTTTTTGACTCTCACTTTGCAAAACAATACCCGCCCCACTTGCCAAATAAGCCTTATCTTGAGTAAAAAAAGCGCAACGGATTAAAATCGCTAAAGTTATATCTTCATTGAAATTTAAAAATCCTACCGCACCACCATAAACTCCACGATCACAATCTTCAAGCTCACTAATGATCTCTAAAGCTCTTATTTTAGGAGCTCCACTTAAAGTTCCCGCTGGAAAAACTGCTTCAATCGCATCGAAAATACTCGCATCTTCTTTCATATTGGCATACACTTCACTCACTATATGCATTACAAATTTATTTTTAATAATAGAAAAAAGATTTTCCACTCTTGTTTGAGTGCCAAATTTAGAAGCATCATTTCTTGCTAAATCTACAAGCATCTTATGTTCACTAAGTTCTTTTTCATCACTTAAAAGATTTTTTTCTAAAGCCAAAAGATCGCAGTTATTTTCCAAATTTCTAGTTCCAGCAATAGGGGCTAAATAAATCTCTCTTTTTTTAATTTTTAATAAAAACTCTGGAGAAGAACCCAAAACAACACCATATTTACTTGGAAAATAAAACATATAAGCGCTTGGATTTAAAACACTTAAACTCTCATAATAATCAAAAGCATTTACTTGATGCTTGATACAAAGTTGCTTACTTAAGACCACTTGAAAAATATCTCCACTTAAAAGATATTCTTTAGCTTTTTCACATATTTTTAAAAAATCATTTTTTTCATCTTCTAAAGAGTTTAAAATTTCAAAATCATTTTTTTGTTTCTTTTTCATTGGTTCAATATCATCTTTTAAATATTCAAAATATTTTGAAGCACCAAATTTAAAAAACATTTTGCTATTTTTCTCATAAATCAAATAAGCTTTAGCATTGGCAAATAAAAATAAAGGAAAATCATAATTTTTCTTAGAAGAAAGTGGAATTTTTTCAAACAAAGATACAAAATTCGCACTAAAAACTCCAAAAAATCCAGCAAAGTCGCAAATTTTATTCTTACTTAAAGCTTCATAATATTTTGCCTTAAACTCGCTAAATGATAATTCATTAGCATCTAAATAATCACAATCAATCCCTATAATTACCTTAGTCAAATCCTCTGCAAAATAAGAATTTTCAAATTTTTCAAGGATTTGTCTGTAATAAAAATTTACATTTTTAACAAACATAATAGGCCTTTTTTAAAAAAATAAAATAAATAAAAATAATACTAAAGAAAAAATTTAGATAAAAAGAAGTTTAGAAACGCCAAGAGCGAAGAGTGTGTGTAAGTTTTAAAATCAAAGAATTACCAAAAAAATCATTTTCACTCATCTTTTACCTTTCTTATAAAATATTTCAAAAATTAAGACTTTTATGAAAATTTTTAAAGTCTAAGTTAATTTTAATCAATAAATATAAATTTTGCTTTAAATTTAAAATAAATATTATAAAATCTTTAATATTTTATAATATTTTGAAACATTTTTACAATGCTTAAAATTACCAAAAAAATATTCTATTTTTATAAAAAACTAAGATAATACTTAGCTTAGTAAGATAAAATTATTCCGTATTTGAAATATTTAATATTTTTTAGGAAAAGCTATGGAAATCACAGATTTACCTTATCTAATTATAGGAATCATTTCAGGTATTGCTTCTGGACTTTTTGGTATTGGTGGAGGTATGATTATCGTTCCTTCTATGTTCGCACTTGGAGCAAGTGCTCACCATGCTATCGGAATTTCAGTATTGCAAATGATTTTTGCAGCAGTTTTTGGCTCTTATATTAATTATAAGAAAAAAAATCTAAATCTTAAAGATGGTGTTATGATAGGTTTTGGAGGGCTCATAGGGGCAAGCTTTAGCGGAATGCTTTTAAAAGCTTTAAGCGATGTAGCTCTTACTAGCGTATTTTTGACGGTAAGTTGTATATTTTTTATCAAATATGCTTTTGGAATTAAAGAAAACATTGTGCAAATTCAAAGAAGCGTTTGGGTAAAGAATGTCATTTTATTTATTGCTGGAGCTTTTACTGGTATTTTTGCTATTTCTTTGGGAATTGGTGGTGGACTTTTAATTGCTCCAATTTTAGCTTATTTTTTAGGCTATGATAGTAAAAAAGTTGTTTCCTTATCCTTGTTTTTTGTTATTTTTGCTTCAGTCTCTGGTGTTATATCTTTTTCAAATTCTGGAGTTATAGACTCTGAAGTTATTCATAAAGGAATACTAGTAGGTATAGCTTCTATGGTTGGAGTTTTTATAGGAATTAAAATCATAGAAAAAATGCATATTTCAGCTCATAGAAAAATTTTACTTTGCGTATATGCCTTATCAATACTTGGAACCACCCACTCTTTGCTTAATAAGCTAAATCTTATAAATTTTTAACTTGGATTTATCCAAGTTCTTTTAATATTATTATGCTAAAATCTTAAATTTATTTTAATGTTTAGGAAAGACTATGAACGATACCATCAAAATCATTGGTGCAAGAGAAAATAACCTAAAAAATATCCACCTTGAAATTCCCAAAAACAAACTCATTGTTTTTACAGGACTGAGTGGAAGTGGAAAATCAACCCTTGCTTTTGGCACTCTTTATGCTGAAGGACAACGCCGTTATATAGAAAGTTTAAGTGCTTATGCCAGACAATTTTTAGATAAGGTAGGCAAACCTGATGTCGATAAAATCGAAGGTTTAACTCCAGCCATTGCTATAGATCAAAAAACTACTTCTAAAAATCCACGCTCTACTGTAGGAACCATCACTGAAATTTATGATTATCTAAGACTTTTATATGCAAGAGTTGGCATTCAACATTGTCATCAATGTGGACAAAAAATCTCATCTATGAGTGCAAGTGATATAGTCAGTGAAATTTTAAAATTTCCAAAAGGTGCAAAAATCATTATCTACGCTCCACTCATACGAGAAAAAAAAGGAACTTATTCAGATTTACTTGAAAATTTACGTAACAAAGGCTATGTAAGAGCTCAAATTGATGGAGTTTTAGTAAGGCTTGATGAAGAAATTGAACTGGCTAAAACCAAAAAACACACCATTAAACTTGTCATAGATAGGCTTGAAATTCAAGAAGATTTACTCTCTCGCCTTGCAAGCGATATAGAAAAAGGCTTACAAGAAAGCTTTGGAGAAATAGAAATAGAAGTTTTAAATCACGAAGAAATAAATCTTAATAAACACTATCATTTTAGCGAGCACTGCGCTTGTTTTGATTGTAAAATTTCTTTTGTTCCACTCGAGCCTTTAAGCTTTTCTTTTAATTCTCCAAAAGGAGCATGTGAAGCTTGCGATGGACTTGGAATTCGTTATACTTTAGATATGAAAAAAATCATCGATGAAAATTTAAGTCTCGAAAACGGTGCTGTTAAAATCATGTATGGTTTTAATAAAAGTTATTATTATAAATTCCTAATCGCCTTTTGCGAACAAAATGAAATTCCTATCAAAATACCTTTTATGCAATTAAGCGAAGAACAAAAACGCCTTGTATTGTATGGTAATGCCAAAACTATAGAATTTCTTTGGAAAAGAAATCGTCTAAAACGCACTTTTGAAGGCGTGGTTAAAATGGCTTATGAAATGCTAAAAGATGAAAAAGATTTAGCCGAATATATGAGTGAAAAAATTTGCAAAGACTGCGGTGGGCATCGTTTAAAACCCGAAAGTTTAGCCGTGAAAGTAGCCAAAAAAGGCTTGGGTGAAATTTTAGATATGAGCATAGAAGATAGTACGGCCTTTTTTGCAGATGAGAAAAATTTTTCTTATTTAAGCGAGCAACAAAAACTTATTTCTAAACCTATCCTAAAAGAAATCAACGAAAGATTGTTTTTCTTGTATGATGTGGGGCTAGGCTATCTTTCCTTAGGGCGCGATGCAAGAACGATTAGTGGGGGTGAAGCACAAAGAATCCGCATAGCTTCACAAATTGGCAGTGGTTTAAGCGGAGTGATGTATGTCTTAGATGAGCCTAGCATAGGACTTCATGAAAGAGATACTGCAAAACTGATTAAAACTTTAAGAAATTTACAACAAAAGGGCAATACCCTAATTGTCGTAGAACATGATAAAATGACTATAGAAGAAGCAGATTTTATTGTAGATATTGGTCCAAAAGCAGGAAAATTTGGGGGTGAGGTTGTATTTAGTGGAACTTATAAAGAACTTTTAAAAAGCAAAAGCGAAACTGCACTTTATATGAATGGTAAAAAGCGAATTTCACAGCTTAAAAATAGAGAGCAAAAAGAATGGCTAGAGCTTAAAAATGTAAATATTAACAATATCCAAGATTTAAGCGTAAAATTTCCTTTGCAAAATTTAGTCGCTATAACGGGAGTTTCAGGTTCTGGAAAAAGTTCTTTGATACTTCAAACCCTACTTCCTTTTGCGCAAGAGGAATTAAACCGTGCGAAAAAAGTTAAAAAACTTGGTGGAGTGCAAATAGAAGGACTTGAAAAACTTGATAAAGTCATTTATCTTGATCAAAGCCCAATTGGGCGCACACCACGTTCAAATCCTGCCACCTATACAGGCGCTATGGATGAAATCAGAAATCTTTTTGCCGCCACTAAAGAAGCCAAAATGCGTGGTTATAAAGCCGGACGCTTTTCTTTTAATGTCAAGGGTGGAAGATGTGAGAAATGTAGTGGAGATGGAGAAATCAAAATAGAAATGCATTTTTTACCTGATGTTATGGTAGTTTGCGATACTTGTCAGGGCAAACGCTACAATGATGCCACGCTAGAAATCAAATATAAGGGTAAAAATATCAGCGAAATTTTAAATATGAGTGTTTTAGAAGCGAGTGAATTTTTTACAGCCGTTCCTAAAATCAAACAAAAATTAGACACTCTAGTAAAAGTGGGCTTAGACTATCTAACCCTAGGACAAAATGCCACCACCTTAAGCGGGGGTGAAGCACAAAGAATCAAACTTGCTAAAGAACTAAGCCGTAGCGATATAGGAAAAACTCTTTATATACTTGATGAACCTACAACAGGACTACATTTTGAAGATGTCAATAAACTCATCTTAGTTTTACAACATTTGGTTGATCTTAAAAATTCGGTTTTTGTAATAGAACATAATTTAGATGTGATTAAAAATGCTGATTATATCATCGATATGGGGCCTGAAGGCGGAGTTAAAGGTGGAAAAGTTATAAGCACAGGAAGCGTGGAAAAAGTCGCTAAAGAGCATAAGAAAACAAAATCCTATACAGGATATTATTTAGATCTAGAGCTTAAAAACGCAAGAAATTGAAATGACACACGAACAAAAAATTGCATTTTTTAAGATTAAAAGATTAAGTGTTTATATATTTTTCTGTGCTTTATATAATTTTTATTACTTTTTTTCTTATGAAGGGGTGACAAGTTCATATGAAGCTGGGAACGAAATTCTTTATATTGGCGGTATATTTTTATGCTTCTTTTCTTGTATTTACATAGTTCTTGCTTTTATTTTTATGGTGGTCAGAATTCATTTTTTATTTTCTTCTAATAAGATTTTAATTTATTTTTTGCTTGCCATTATAAACCTTGGTGCATCTTTTTTTCTTTTGGAAAATAAAATTTTATTTTTAGGGCTTTTAGCTTTATTTTTCGTTTTTTATTTTTTATTTTCACTTACCCTTGCTTTGCTTTTTAAAGAAGTGAAAATGTCTTTTTTATTTGCATTTTTGTGCATGCTTTTGGCATTTTTATCTTTTATATCTGTCTATAAATCAAGCCTTTTATTTCTTTTCCTTACTTTGCATTTTTTGAGTTTTGCTTATGCCTTTGAAAGGTATAAAATTTTAAAAAAGCTAGATTGAAATATTTTAAAGAAGAAAAGTGTCAAATTTAAACTTTCATCAAATGTTTGAAATTCGAAGACAAAATGATTTTAAAAGCGTTAAAAAGTTTGCTTGGATAGTTTTTATAAGTTTTTTACTTTCAATTTGTTTTTATTTTTTACCTATCGTTCTTGATTTTATCTATGATTTAAAATTGTATAATTTTGATTCTATCGCTAACATTCTAACTATAATTTTTTGTGTGATTTTTTTAATTTCTTATTCAATTATGATTTTAAAACTTTATTTTACAAGTAAAAGTAAAGTTTTGTTGATAAGTTTTTTTATAGGTGCAAGCACTCAATTTATCACTTTGTTTAACTTAATTCTTATTATGAGTGCTTCTTATCCTCTCAGTCAGATATCGCGTATTGCTCTATATAGCTTTTCTTTTTTATGTCTTATAGTAGCCATTTTTTGTACTTTTATATTTTTTAAAACACTAAGAGCTTTATGTGAAAATCAAATTTATTTTCTCTTATGTTTTATTTTTAAAAGTATGATTTTGATAATTGTTTTTATATTTATGTTTTTTTTAATTCATAGCAAGCCTTCACTTGCTTTAGCCATAACTTTGTTTATGTTTTTTTTCTTTACAGGTTTATTGTTTGTCATTTATTACGCCCTATTTGCTTTCGCACTTAGTAAAAACCAAAATATCAAATTTATCCCAAATTTAAAGCTTTTATCCAATGAAAAAGAAAATAATTAACTATAGTATTTTATTTGTTATCTTTTTAAGCCTAAGTCAAATCACCTTAGTTTTTGTTTTTAATCACTATTTAACCATTGATTATAGCCTTTATGAATTACCACCGCAAAACCTTCAAATGCTAAATTTAGCCGATCAAAAGCTTTATCTAAGAGAAAATTTGCATTTTTTAAATTCTATTTTAACTTTTTTACTGCTAATTTTATTTTGTTTTATACATTTATTTTATTTTTTTCTTTTTAGAAAAGAAAAATTGATATTTCCTTTGGCTTTTTGTTTTATTTATATAATGTTTGTTTGTTGTATTGATATGTATTTTCATCTAGAAAACGCTAACTTATGGCAATTTTTCATTTATTTAGCTTTTATTCTTTCTTTTATTTATATATTTCTTTTAGATAAATTTTTTCAAAGCCATCTTTTCAAAATTTATTTTATTTTTATCATTGTAGGTGCTATTTTTTTAAGATTAGATCTTGGAAATTTAAATTTGTATTTTGAAATTATCAAATCTTTTTTATTTCCTATCCATCTTTTTATTTTGTTTATTTTAATGCGTAAAAAAGAGTTTTAATGTTTGATTTTTTATATAGTGATATAAGTTATTTAGGACTTTTTATAGTGTGTTTTCTTTCAAGCACACTATTACCCTTAGCAAGTGAAGCCTTTGTTTTAGGCTTTATAAAACTTGATTTTAATCCAAATTTGGTACTTATCGTAGCCACTTTGGGTAATACCTTAGGAAGTTTAAGTACTTATGCTTTAGCGTATTTTGGAAAAGAAAAAATTTTAGAAAAATACTTTAGCAAATCCTTGAAAAAATTAGAAAATTTCAATGCTAATTTTGCTAAATTTGGAAGTATATTTGCTTTTTTTACTTTTTTGCCTTTAGTAGGAGATCTTTTTGCCTTGGGACTTGGTTTTGCAAAATATTCTTTTTTAAAAACTATATTTTTTATCTTACTTGGAAAATTAAGTCGTTATGCTTTCATAATTTTCATAGCAAACTCCTTTTAAAAGCCTCATTTTTATCAACTCTAAAAGCTTTGCATTATTAACATTTTTTAAAATTTTAACACAATTTTTAGTGCTTAAATCCACCCCCATACTCATTTTTGGTTCTTTAAAACAACGCCAACTCATACCTCTTGCCAAAGAACTATCGCAAATAACATCAGCATAACACTCATCAAAATCTGCAATACTAGAATCTAATGCGTAAGCTATCGTTAAAGCGTCATGTATCCAAGTTCCCTTTGTACCACGTGTTTTAGAGGCATAATCAATCCAAACACCTAAAGTTTCGACGATAAAATCACATAAAATATTCTTACCTTGCAACTCTTTTAAATCCTCGTGTGTTAATAAAGTCTGCATGGTTGCATTATAAGGTACGAGTGTAATTTTAGCTCTTGAATTTAGCACTATACTAGCCGCCTCAGGATCAAAACCAAAATTTGTATCTTTAGTGTAATAAGGCATATCAAAACTGCCTCCCATAATAAAAAGCTCTTTAAGATTTATATCAAAATCTTTAAAAATTTTCATAGCCATAGCAATATTTGTCAAAGGTCCTATCGCACAAATAGAAATTTCTTTAGGATTTTTACTCACTAACTCACCCATTTTAAAAATCGCATCAGGATTTATATTTTCTAAAATTTCAGGACTTTTTATATTTTCCCAAAGATATTCAAGTTTAAAATTTTTTACACTTTCATCAAGTCTTTGACGCCAAGCTTTACTTGATTCTTTTAAGGCTTCATTCGCTCCCAAATAAACGGGGATATTTAAATTTAAACGTTTAAATAAATCCTTAGCCACACTATAGGCAACAAAGCTTGGAACATTACCGCAAACTGTGCTTAGCATTTCAAGTTTGATTTCTTTAGATGACAAAATCAAAGCAAGTGCTAAACCATCATCAGTATTTGCTCCTGCAATAGCATTGCCTATGTCCGTGTCTAAAATAAGTCTCATATCGCATCTTCTATTTTATTTAAATCTCTACCTCTAGTTTCTGGCGCAAAAAATGTAGTCACAAAACCTATACTTGCAGTTAATACAAAATATGTTGCAATAGGCCACCAAGTGCCATAATACGCAAGTAAAGCAGAAGCCACCATAGGCGCTGTTCCTCCTGAAAGAATAGAACCTAGCTCCTTAGCAAAAGCCATTTTTGTATAACGGTTTTTTACCCCAAAAAGCTCCACACCCCAAGCCGCTTGCACACCAAAAATCCCTAAAGATGCTAAAGACATACCTACAATAATAGTTAAAATCACAATAATTTCATTTTTACTATCTAAAAGTATAAAAGCAGGAAAAGCATAAATCATTAAAAGCAAACAAAACATTCTATAAGTAATACGTCTTCCAAATTTATCACTTAAATAACCCGCCAAAGGAATAACTAAAAACCCTACCAATGAAGCTATCATTACCGCTGTAGTAGCAACTGATTTGTCTAAAAGTAAAATTTTAGTCACATAACCTACAATAAAACCTTGCGCAAGATAAGAATGTCCATTTTCGCCTATTCTTAAACCCACCATAGTCCAAAAAGCACGACTTCTTTGCCAAAAACTTCTTTCATCTTTTTTTTATATGCTTTTCGTTATTAAGACGCAATTTCATCATTTCATTTTTTTGCTTTTCAAAAACAGGGGTTTCTTTGACATGAAAACGAATATATACAGCAAAAAGAGCGATTAAAATACTTCCCATAAAAGGAACTCTCCAACCCCATTCTTTAAAACTTGCTTCATCCATTTGTACCATCAAAAGCCATACAAAAGACGCAAGCAAAGTTCCGCTATTTGATCCTAAAGCAATCACAGAAGAAACAAGCCCTCTTCTCTTGCTAGGAGCATATTCTCCAAGCATAACTGTTCCACCTGAAAGTTCAGCTCCTGCACCAAAACCCTGCATAAAACGTAATATAACCAAACAAATAGGCGCCCAAACACCAATTACTGCATAGCTTGGGATAAAACCTATAAGAGTAGTTGAAATTCCCATTAAAGCTATTGTAGCCATCATAACATTTTTTCTTCCATGTTTATCGCCTAAATAGCCAAAAAACAAAGCCCCAATAGGTCTTGCAATAAAACCTATGCCATAAGTTACAAAACTAAGCAAAAGTGCAATTACTGGAGTTTGCTCAGGAAAAAACACTTCTGAAAAATTGTTGCAGCTGCTAAACCATAAAGTGCAAAATCTGCATATTCCATAGCAGTTCCCAACCAGCAAGAAAAAACTGCCTTTTTAAAAACTTTCCTACCTTCAGGTGTGTTAAAATTCTTATCCGCAATTCCATCAATTTGCTGATTTGTCATTACATTATCCTTATATTTTAATATATTTTTTTATAAATAATTTGTAATTATGGCTAAAAATTGCAGTGTTTTTGCTTAAAGATCTTAAATTGTAGACATTTTAAGCAAAATTTTGAAATAATACAACTTAAAAATATATTTTATCAAAAGAAGAAATTATTATGAAAACTTTAACTATTATCGATACTTTTGGATTTTTTTTCAGACTTTACTACGCATTAAAAGGTTTTAAAAATTCACAAGGACAAGCTAGTGGAATGATTAGCGGTTTTGCAAATTTTATTTATAGCTTAAAAAATGAACATAAAAGTGATTATATTGTTTTTGCATTAGACTCCAAAGGAAAAACTTTTCGTAGCGAAATTGATCCAAACTATAAACAAAATCGCACTGCACCACCACCTGAACTTCTAGAACAAATTCCAATTTGCATAGAGATGATAGAAAAAATGGGTTTTATAAGCGTTTCTAGGGAAGGTTATGAAGCCGATGATATCATCGCTTCTTTTGTAAAAACTTGTGAAGATAGGGATATTTTTGTACGCATTATCACTCAAGATAAAGATCTTTATCAGCTCATAAAAGATGGCAAAACGAGCATTTATAGCCCTATTTCTAAAAACGACTATGATGAAGCAGCGTGTTTAGAAAAATACGGAGTAAAACCTCATCAAATCAGAGATTTTTTAGCTCTTTGCGGAGATAGTTCTGATAATATTCCAGGCGTTAAAGGTATAGGTGCAAAAGGGGCTAAAACCTTACTTGATGAATTTGGTAGCATAGAAGGAATTTATGGAAATTTAACTCTAATACGCAATGAAAGAAGTCGTAACTTGCTTTTAGAGGGTAAGGAAAATGCATTTTTAAGCAAAAAATTAGCCTCTTTGTATGAAAATTTAGAAGTGCAAGATCTTATAGAAAAAGCAACTTATCCTAATGAAGAACCTCTTTTAAAAATACTTGAAATTTTAGAACATTACGAACTTAATACTTTACTTAAAAAACTGCGTCAAAATCCTGATAATAAAGATAAAAATTTAGGTTTTAAAGCCACTTTAATACAAGATGAAAACAAACTTTTTGAAATTTTAAATACCCTTGATAAAGAAAGTATTATTGCTTTTGATACCGAAACCACAGGACTTGATACAAAAGAAGCAAAAATTGTTGGTTTTAGTTTTTGCATGAGTGAAAATGAAGCTTTTTACGTGCCTTTAACTCATAACTATCTTGGAGTAGGTGAGCAAATTTCATTGCAAAGTGCCAAAAAAGCTATAGAGCTAATCTTTAATCATTTTGTTATAGGACACAATCTCAAATATGATTTTAAAATCATTCAAAACAATTTTGGATTAAATTTACCTCAAAAATACGCAGATACAATGATTTTAGCATGGC
Organism: Campylobacter sp. US50a; assembly: GCF_004379015.1. Taxonomy (NCBI): domain Bacteria; kingdom Pseudomonadati; phylum Campylobacterota; class Epsilonproteobacteria; order Campylobacterales; family Campylobacteraceae; genus Campylobacter; species Campylobacter sp. US50a. The sequence continues at coordinate 95,222 of NZ_RYYJ01000003.1, forward strand.
TTAAAAATCCTTCTTTAAGAGTAAATATGGATGATTTAGCCTTAAGACTTTTTAATTATGAAACCTTACATTTTGAAAGCCTTGTTAAAAAAGGAGAAAATTTTGCAAGTGTAGAACTTGAAAAAGCTTGCAAATACGCCGCAGAAGATGCTTATATCACGTTAAGATTTTATCTTTATTTTTTAAAAAATCTTGAAACTCCTTTATTAGAACTTGCTAAAAACTGTGAATTTGATTTCATTAAAATCATTATGATGATGGAAGAAAATGGCATAAAGCTTGATACAAATGCACTTGAAGCCCTTATGAAAAAATTTGAAAATGAAATCAAAAATTTAAGTGAAGAAATTTATACTCTTTGTGAGGATAGATTTAACCTAAACTCACCTAAACAAGTAGGTGATATACTTTTTGAAAAACTTAAACTTCCAAGTGGAAAAAAAGGAAAAACAGGATATTCTACCGATGAAAAAGTTTTAAATGCACTTTTAGATAAACATCCTGTAATTGCCAAAATTTTAGATTATAGAGAACTTGCCAAACTTTATTCCACTTATTGCGAACCTTTGTTAAAACTAGCGTTAAAAGATGAAAATTCACGCATTTACTCAAGTTTTTTACAAACTGGAACTGCAACGGGTCGCCTTTCATCTAAAGATCCAAATTTGCAAAATATTCCTGCACACGGACAATACGCAAAAGATTATAAATCTTGCTTTGTAGCTAAAGATGGATTTAGTTTTATCTCTCTTGATTATTCTCAAATCGAACTGAGAATGCTTGCACATTTTAGCGAAGATGAAAAACTTTTAAATGCTTTTGCTAACGATGAAGATATACACGCAAGAACAGCTATAATGATTTTTGGAGAAAGCAATTATGAAACCAGAAGTGTTGCAAAAAGTATAAATTTTGGACTTATTTATGGCATGGGCTATAAAACTTTAAGTCAAAATTTAAAAATAGAAGCTCATTTAGCCAAATCTTATATAGAAAAATATTTTGAAAATTTTACTAGCATTAAAAAATATTTTGAAACAGTTAAAAACGAAGCTAAACAAAATGGTTTTATCACTACTTTAAACAGTCGCAAGCGTTATTTTGATTTTGAAAATGCAAAACCTATGCAAATTGCCATGTATGAAAGAGAAAGTATTAATTCAATCTTACAAGGCTCAGCAGCAGATGTAATTAAACTTGCTATGTTAGAAATCGATAAAGAATTAAATGAAGACAAAAAGCTTATTTTACAAATTCATGATGAATTAATTTTTGAAGTAAAAGATGATTTATGTGAAAATTTTGTAAAAAAAACTAGAGATATTATGGAAAATATAGTAAAATTAAAAGTAAAATTAAAAACAAGCTCAAGTATTGCCAAAAATTGGGGCGATTTAAAATAATCAAGGAGATATTTATATGGATCTTTCAACCATACTGGGAATGGTGCTTGCAGTTACTAGTATTTCGGTAGGAGATATACTAGAAGGTGGTAATCCTTTACATGTTGTACATCTTTCTTCCTTTCTTATAGTTATGCCAACGGCTGCATTTTGTGCAATGACTTCTACACATAAAAAAATCGTAAAAGCAGCTTATAAAGAACTCAAAGTTGTCTTTAAAGGCTCTGGAGTAAATCTACCTGAAAGGATAGCCCAGTTAATAGAATTTGCTATTATTGCAAGAAGAGATGGGCTTTTAGCATTAGAATCAAGAACCAATGAGATTGAAAATGAATTTTTAAAAAATGCTATGATGATGCTTGTAGACGGTAAAAGCTTTGAAGAAATTCACGAAAGCATGGAAATACAAACCGAACAACTTGAAGAGCATTATAAAGAATGTGCAGAATATTGGATAGTATTTGGAGAAACTTGCCCTACCATGGGACTTGTTGGAGCGGTTTTTGGTCTTATTCTAGCTCTTAAATTGCTAGACAATCCCCAAGCAATGGCAGCGGGTATTTCAGGTGCTTTTACAGCTACGGTTACTGGGATTTTTGGTGCTTATGCGCTTTTTGCACCTTGGGGAAGAAAAATGAAAGCTAATGGAATGGATCTTGTAAAAGAGCAAATTGTCATCACTGAAGCCATAAAAGGAATTGCAGAAGGTGCGAATCCTAGAGATTTGGAAGCTAAGCTTTTTAATTTCTTAAGTCACGATGATCCAAAAATTTCACAATTTGACAAAGGTTAAAAATGGCCAAGAAACATAAATGTCCAGAATGTCCTGCAGGTGAAAAATGGGCTGTACCTTATGCAGACTTTCTAAGTTTGCTTTTGGCACTTTTTATTGCTCTTTGGGCAATTTCTAAAACAAATCCTGCTAAAGTAGAGGCTTTAAAAACCGAATTTGTTAAAATCTTTGATTATACCTCTACTCAAACAGTCAAAGAAGAGAGCAAAACCCAAGAAAAATATAAGGGTGCAGCAAAAGAAGAAAGTGATGAACTCAAATCGTTAAAACAAATGACTATGACACAGCAAGAAACCATCAAACGTCTTCAAGCGGCTCTAGATCAAAGCGACAATCAGGTTGCTCTTAACCTTCCATCCAAAGTTGAATTTGAAAGAGGTAGCGCTCAAATCGTTTCAGCTGATATACAAGATTATTTAAAACGTATGGCTGAACTAACAACATATTTGCCACCTCAAGCAAAAATAGAAATTAGAGGCTATACAGACAATAGCGACTCTATTATAAGAAGTTATGAACTCGCCTACCAAAGAGCAGAAAATGTATTAAAATATTTTATAGAAGGTGGAGCAAATTTGAAAAATATTAGCATTAAAAGCTACGGGCTTAATAATCCCATCAATGGAAATCCGCAAGCCTTAGAAAATAATAGAGTAGAAATATATTTTAAAGTCGACACAGCAGATACAAGTACTCAAAAATCGGTTCTTGAGCTTATTAACAAAATAGGAACTAAAACACCTTAAAAGTTTTAGTTTCCTTTTTTTACTTGATCAGCTAAACGACTCTTATTATTTGTATTATAAACAAATCCTAGCACCTCAGCTACAGCTTTAAACATTTCCCTAGGAATAAGATCATTAACATCACAAGCTTTATAAAGCTCTCTTGCTAAAGGAGGATTTTCATAAACCACAACATTATTTTCATAGGCTACTTGTTTTATGCGAAGAGCGAGAAAATCCACTCCTTTAGCAACAACCCTAGGGGCTTGTTCTTTACTTGTATCATAACGAATAGCTACGGCATAATGCGTTGGGTTTGTGATCACCACATCCGCACCTGCAACATCTTGAACCATACGACGACGCGCAGCTTCCATTTGAAGTCTACGAATTCTACCTTTAACCTGAGGATCTCCTTCCATTTGTTTATACTCATCTTTTATTTCTTGTTTGCTCATACGCAAACCTTTAAAATACTGAAAACGCACCAAAAAAACATCTAAAACAGCAATAATTAAAAAAGCAACTATAACAATAGCTGCTAAAACAATAGCTCTGTCTCTTAGCCAAGTAAGCTGTGCAACCATAGTATAAAGCTCAACTCTTGGAAGCTCTTGCATAAATTTAAGTAAAACTATAAAAGCTATAGTAAAAACAATACCCACTTTTAAAATAATTTTTATACTTTCAACAATTTTTTTCAATGAAAAAAGGTTTTTTAAACCTTTTAGAGGATTGATTTTTCCTAAATTTGGCATAATAGGTTTAGTTGTAAAAATAAAACCAAATTGCATAATATTTCCCAAAACCCCAGCAATCATAATACTTAAAACAATAGGTGCAAGAATAATTAAAACCTCAAAAATGCTTTTAATCATAATGGCTTGAATAATACGCAAATCAAATTCAACACCAATAAAACTTTGATAGTATCTATATAAATTTACAATTCTCTCGCCCATAAAACTCATCATAAATAAAGTTATAGTTACTCCAATTATCAAAGTTACAATAGCTGCCGCATCTTGAGACTTTGGAACATTACCTTCTTTACGCGCATCTTCTATCTTTTTGGACGTGGGTTCTTCTGTTTTTTCTTGATCTTCGCCTGCCATATTTTAGCCTAAATAAAAATTTTAATATGTGTGTAAAATTATAGTAGAAAATTTATGAATTTCAATTAAAGAATAAAAATGAAGAAAAAGCCTCGTAAAGAGGCTTTATACTAAGAAATTAAAGTTTAGCTTCGTTTTTGCCAAGATATTCAGCCACGCCTTTAGGGTTAGCTTTCATACCTTCATCGCCCTTATTCCATCCTGCAGGACAAACTTCACCATGCTCATTTGTAAAAAGCATGGTATCAACCATTCTTAACATTTCATCTATATTTCTACCTAGTGGTAAATCATTAACCACAGCATGGCGAACTGTTCCATCAGCATCAAGCAAGAACGAACCACGAAGGGCAACTGCTTCTGCATAAAGTACATCAAAATTTCTAGCAATCTGCTTAGTTAAGTCAGCAACAAGCGGAAATTTAACCTGACCAATACCACCTTGATTTACTGGAGTATTTTTCCAAGCAAAATGTGAAAATTCATTATCTCCTGAAATTCCAATTACTTCAATGCCACGATTTTTAAATTCTTGATATCTTTTGTCAAAAGCTATAATTTCTGAAGGACAAACAAAAGTAAAATCTTTTGGATAAAAGAATACTACCGCTCCTTTTGGACCTATGTTTTTATAAAGATTAAAATCTTGAACAATTTCATTGTTTCCCAATACTGCTGGAGCAGTAAAATCTAAAGCTTTTTTAGTAACTATCATATTTTCTCCTAAATAATAAATTTTATTGATAACGAAATTATATCGTTTAAATCTTTATTTTTTTTTAAATATCTAAAATAATATTAAAAATTTAAGAAAGTTATAATTATTATCAAATAATGTAAATTTTTGATTATCAAAATTTACATTATTTAAGAATTTTATGCTAAAATCTTTTAAATATTAATATTAAAAAGGAGAAAAAATGGCTGTAAAAATTACAGATATATGTATTGCTTGTGGTTCTTGTATTGATGAGTGTCCAGTGAGTGCTATCGTTGATGATGCTAACAATCCAGAAGGTGAAGATAGATATTATGTTTATGCAAACAAATGCGTTGAATGCGTAGGACATAATGATCAACCAGCTTGTGCCAGTGCTTGCCCAACAGATGGATGTATAGTTTGGAGTGCTGTAGAATCAGGACAACCAAGTCGTGATAATATCGGCGCTGATATGAGAAGCGGGGACACTCCAGTTTTTGCATAATTTTAAAAAATTAAAAAGCTAGAGATTCCTAGCTTTTTCTTTTAATTTAACTTTTTTTAAACAAATTCAAGTATAATTTTAAGCTTTATTAAAATAAGGAGTTATTACAAAGATGGAAAAAACTTTATCTATAATTAAACCTGATGCTGTTAAAAAAGGTGTTATAGGAAAAATTTTAGATCGTTTTGAAAGCAATGGATTAAGAATCGCTGCAATGAAAAAAGTTCAACTTAGTAAAGAACAAGCTGAAAATTTTTATGCTGTTCATAAAGAAAGACCTTTTTTTAAAGACTTGGTTGAATTTATGATTAGCGGTCCTGTTGTTGTTTCTGTGCTAGAAGGAGAAGGTGCCGTATTAAAAAATAGAGATTTAATGGGAGCGACAAATCCTAAAGAAGCTAAAGCAGGAACAATTAGAGCCGATTTTGCTGAGAGTATTGATGCTAATGCTGTTCATGGAAGCGACAGCTTGGAAAATGCAAAAATAGAAGTTGAATTTTTCTTTAAACCAAACGAAATTTGCTAAATGAAAATCCCTTTTTCTAAGATTAACATAAAGGAATATCCTTTTAAACTTAATCTTGAAAATATGATTTTTGAGGGAAATTTAGTAAAAATAAATCCTAAGCTTGTTAAAATAAATGCTATTATGCAAGGTTTTATCTATAGACCTTGTGATAGCTGTGGAACTGAGTTTGAACTTGAAATTAAAGAAAATTTAGAACTTTTTGCAAGTGATGGTATTTTTAAAGATGAAGCAAACGAATTGAGCAATACTATAGAATTTTTCGATGGACATATTGATTTAATAGAAGTTGCTATCAGCGAGCTTGAAGCTTATTTGAGTGATTATTTTTATTGTGCAAATTGCAGTAATTAATTAAATTTTATAAAGGAGAAAAAATGGCAGTACCAAAGAGAAGAGTGAGCAAAACTCGCGCAGCTAAACGCAGAACTCACTATAAAGTTAGTCTTCCTATGCCTGTAAAAGACAAAGATGGAAGCTATAAAATGCCTCACCGTGCGAATCCAACAACTAAGGAATATTAAAATCAATGATTAACATTGCCATCGATGCAATGGGTGGTGATTTTGGAGAAAAACCCATTATAGAAGGCGTTTTAAAGGCACTAGAAGCAAAACCTTTTAACGCTATCTTGGTGGGAGATTCTAAAATTCTAAAACCTTTAATACCAAAAAAATTAGAACAATATATACAATATGAAGAAGCTAGTGAAATTTTTTCAATGAATGAAAGTGCCACTGATGCTTTAAAAAATAAAGAAACAACCATTTATAAAGCTATTAATCTATTAAAAGAAAAAAAAGTAGATGCTGTAGTTTCAGCGGGTCATAGTGGAGCAAGCATGTCCTTAGCCACATTAAGACTTGGGAGACTCAAAGGTATTTCAAGACCTGCTATCGCTACTTTAATGCCAAATATTACTAACAAAACTTTACTTTTAGATGTTGGGGCTAATACAGATTGTAAAGCTGAAAATTTATTTCAATTTGCCGTAATGGGTGAAGTTTATGCTAGAGAAATCATGCAAATTCAAAAACCGCGTCTTGCTTTGCTTTCTAATGGCGAAGAAGAATGCAAAGGTAATGAACTTACCAAAGAAAGCCATCAACTTATGAAAAAAATTCCAAATTTTATAGGTAATGCTGAAGGTAGAGATATTTTCAATGGCGAAATAGATGTTTTAGTCTGTGATGGTTTTAATGGAAATGTGATTTTAAAAGCTTGTGAGGGTGTAGCAACAGCAATTTTTCAACTTTTAAAAAATGAAGTAAAACAATCTTTTATTTCTAAAATAGGTGCTTTACTTATGAAACCATCTTTTAAGAAATTAAAAAAACATATTGATTGGCAAGAATATGGCGGAGCACCCCTTCTTGGAGTTAATGGTTGCGTGATCATAAGTCATGGAAAAAGCGATTCTAGGGCCATTAAAAATGCAATTTTTCAAGCTATAAATTTTAGCCAATCTCATATCAATGAACTTATAGAAAATGAACTTGGGAAATACAATGCTTAAAGCCAGTCTTAAAAGTATAGCTTCTTATATTCCAGAAAAAATTTTAAGCAATGCCGATCTTGAAAAGATGGTAGATACCACCGATGAATGGATCACTAGACGCACAGGCATTAAAGAAAGACGTATTGCTGGTGAAAATGAGAATACTAGCGATTTGGGTACAAAAGCTGCATTAAAAGCCATAGAAAGAGCAAATTTAAAACCTGAAGATATTGATGCAATTCTTGTAGCCACTTTAAGTCCTGATTATTTTACTATGCCTTCAACGGCTTGTAAAATTGCTTCAAATTTAGGACTTGTAAATATTAGTGCTTTTGATATTTCAGCAGCTTGTTCTGGTTTTATCTATTTGCTTGAACAAGCTAAAGCCTTAATAGAAAGTGGTTTGAAAAAAAATGTTTTAATCGTAGGAGCTGAAAAAACAAGTTCAATTATGGATTACAATGACAGAAGCATTTGCATACTCTTTGGAGATGGTGCGGGTGCTGGAGTTGTAAGTTTGGACAATGAAAATCATATCCTTGATGTACATACTGCAAGCAATGGTAATTATGGAGATCTTTTAATGACTCAAAGATCACAAAAATCAAGCCTATGTCAAACACTTTCTATGCAAATGAGGGGCAATGAAGTTTTTAAAATAGCAGTAAACACGCTTAGCAATGATGTTGTAGAAATTTTAGCTAAAAATAACATTTTAGCACAAGAAATTGATCTTTTTATTCCTCATCAAGCTAATCTACGCATCATTAAAGCCGTCCAAGAAAAACTCAATCTAAGTGATGAAAAATGTGTGATTACCGTACAAAAATATGGCAATACTTCAGCTGCTTCTATACCTATGGCAATGAATGATGCCTATGAAGAAGGTCGACTTAAAAAAGGAAGTCTGATCTTACTGGATGCTTTTGGTGGTGGTTTTACTTGGGGATCTGCGCTTTTAAAATTTGGAGGGGAGAATTTTTAATTCTCTCTTAACTTTCCAAAAGCTTGAATTTCTACCAAATAACCCTCTGCTAAAGCACTTCCCACACAAGCTCTAACAGGTTTAGGGTAATTTTTAATCCAAGCATCATAAATTTCATTCATTGCATCAAAATCTTTCATATTAGCTAGCCAGATTTGAATTTGAATTAAATCTCCTTTGCTTGCGCCTATTTTTTCAAACAAAGCATCAAGTTCTGCAAGCGCTTCTTTGGTTTGTTTTTTAATATCTCCGCTAGGTTCAAAAGCCACTTGTCCTGCGGTCTTAAAATATTTATCAAAAACAATAATTTGCGACATTCTATCGCACTCATCAAAACGCTTTATCATGTATATTTTCCTTGAAATTCTTTCATAAATTCACACAAGGTTTTTACCTGATCCAAATTAAGTGCATTATAAATACTTGCACGAATTCCTCCTAAAATTCTATGTCCTTTAAGTCCTATCATTCCAGCTTCTTCGGCTTCTTTTACAAAAAGAGGTTCTAAATCTTTATTTTTAGCAATATTAAAACTCACATTCATTAAAGATCTATCCTTTTTATCTGCATGTCCTTTATAAAATCCATTGCTTAAATCAATACATTCATAAAGCATAGTAGCTTTTTGAGAATTTTTCTCATACACTTTATCAAGCCCACCTTGATTTAAAAGCCAATCCATTTCAAGATTAAACATATAAATGGCAAAGGTTGGAGGCGTGTTAAACAAGGACTGATTCTCGGCATGAGTCAAATAATTTAACATACTAGGAATTTGTTTATTTTTAGATCTTTCTAACATATCTTTACGGATAAAAATACAACTTAAACCCGAAATTCCAGCATTTTTTTGCACTCCGCCATAAAAAAGAGCGATATTTGAAAAATCTACTTTTCTAGAAAAAAAATCACTCGATGCATCCACAATCAAAGGAGCTTTAGTTTTAGGATAATTTTGATATTGAGTGCCGTAAATAGTATTATTAGAACAAATATAAGCATAATCAGCATTATCACTAAATTCCGCACTAGGAATATGATCGAAATTACTTTCCTCACTACTTGCTACGGTTTTAACATTGACACCTAAAATTTGTGCTTCTTTAATTGCTTTTTTTGTCCAAACTCCTGTATTTGCATATTCACAAACCCCGTTTAAAGCTAAATTCATAGGAATCATAGCAAATTGCAAACTTGCTCCACCTTGTAAAAATAATACTTCATAATCATCATTTAACCCGTAAAGTTTTTTAGCTTTCTCTTGTGCTCCAAAATGCACTTCTTCAAATACTTTTGTGCGGTGAGAAATTTCCATTATAGAATAACCCCTACCTTGATAATCACAGAGTTCTTTTTGAGCTTGCTCTAAAATTTCTAAAGGTAAAGTTGATGGCCCTGCACTGAAATTGATTTTTCTCATAATCTATCCTTATAAAATTTTTGCTTCTTTTTGAGAAGTTTGAGAACTTAAAATAACGATATCATCACTCTTAAGATCTTCTAAATTTGCTATTTTACCATTTTTTCTGATACAAATAAACTTTTTGCTTTTATTAAAAAAATTCTCATGTTGCAAATAAGCATTTTGCAATTTATCTAATTTTAATTCATTATAACGCATTTGATTTGCCAGTAGATGATTTAATTGCTTTTCTATATTATAGCTTTGTTTTATTTTTTCATCTATTATTTTTGGTAAAGAATTAAATTTGAAAAATTTACTTAAATTTAAAAGCAAATTTTCATAATTTTGTATTTTATGATTCCAAAGTTGCATTAATTTTTCTTCCATTAAATCTAAACTTTGTTCTATATCTAACTTAGAATAAAACAAAGCATCTATAGCAGCTGAGGGTGTTGGAGCTCTAAAATCTGCAACAAAATCACTAATAACATAATCAATCTCATGTCCTATGGCTGAAATGATAGGAGTTTTTGCTTTAAAAATCTCTCTTGCTAAATTTTCATCATTAAAACAAAAAAGATCTTCCCTGCTTCCTCCGCCACGTGCTATAATAAGAACATCTAAATCCATATCATCGGCTTTTTTTAAAGTTTGTATAAGAGAAAAAGAAGCATTATTTCCTTGAGTTAAAGCATCAAAAATATAAATTTTTGCCAAAAAATATTCTTTTTGATGAATAAGTTTTAACATATCTTGTAAAGCAGCAGAAGTTTTTGAAGTGATAATGCCTACTTTTTTAGGAAATTTTGGCAAAGATTTTTTAAAGCGTGGATCAAAAAGTCCTTCTTTTTGCAAACGCTCTTTTAAAGCCAAAAACTGTGCTTCCAAATCCCCAAAACCTGCTTTTTTCATACTAGTAGCGATAAATTGATAACGACCGCTTTCAGGATATAAACTCACACTTCCACAAAGCTCTAAAAAATCCCCCACCGCTGGTTTAAACCCGACTTTTAAATTAACTCCTTTAAACATAGCACAAGCAATGCTTGATCTTTCATCTTTTAAATCAAAATACCAATGCCCTGAACCATGCAAAGTAATTTTTGAAATTTCTCCACTTAAAACTATATCATCAAAATGTGTTTCTAATAAAGCCTTTGCTTTAAGATTTAATTCTGTTGGTGTCATAGTTTTTTTGCTATAAACATTGAACTCACGCCAAAGCTAAAACTTTTATAATCAAGCATTTCAAAACCAGCATTTTTAAGTTCTAAGATGAATTCTTCCTTACTTAAAAATCCTTCAATAGAGTTTGGCAAATACTCATAAGCACTTTTATTTTTACTGATTATCCCACCTATACTTGGTAAAATATTTTTAAGATAAAAATCCCTACAAGCTGCTATAAATCCACCCTTTTCTCTTTTTGTAAATTCCAAAACTACCAAAATACCATCTTTTTGAAGTACTCTAGCAAATTCGCTTAAGGCTTTTTGTCTTTCTACAACATTGCGAATGCCATAACTAATGCTTAAAATATCTAAACTTTGACTTTCTAAAGGTAAATTTTGTGCCTCTGCTTCTATAAATTCAACATTTGGAAATTTTTCTTTTGCAACATTTAGCATACCACTACTTGGATCAATGCCTTTAATATTTAAAATATTTTTTTTCATTTTTAAAGCGCTCTCTTGCCAAATCTCTATCATATCCCCTGTGCCACAAGCAATATCAGCGATTTTTAAATCTTTTTTTAAATATAAACTCATCACTCTTTGACAAGCTTTTTTGCGCCACACTACATCAGCTCCAAAGCTTAAAATTCTATTCGCCTTATCATAAGTAGGTGCAATTTGATTAAACATTTCTATAATTTTTTCTTGTTTTTGCATTTTTATCCTTTGTAAATTTTCAAATTTTTACTTGATTTTTTAAGTAATTTGCAAAATTTATTTTTATTATTGATTATTTTGGAAAAAATATTTTTATCCCTATCTTTACAATATTTTTCATAAAGTTTGTTTAAATTTTTTATCTCTAAAAAACGGTAAAAATATTCTAAAAATATTGCTAATTCAAAAAAACTATTTTCAAAAAGCTCTAAATCAAAATTTTTTAGTATATTTTTTCTAAATAAAATAATTTTTTTTCTAAGTTCTAACGCAACAAGTTGTTTAAAAAACCTATCTTTGCAATCGCCTTCATAAAAAGAATTTTCCTTTATGAAAAAATCAAAATCATTAAACAAATCTTGGATTTTTTCATCGCTTAAAAATAGCAATAAATCTTGATTTGAATTTTCACTTGCTAAAATATCTTGAGTTTTTTTCGTTATATCTTTAAACTTTAAAGCCAAAATATTACTCAAATTTTTATCTAAAATAGTATTCATGCTTGATAAAACTATATACAAACTTCTTGAATAAAATAAAAATTCACATAAACTTTGCTTATCTTTTCTCTCTAAAGATAAAGTCCAATAAAATTTTAATTTTTTAAATAAATAAAATAAAAAAATCCTAAATCCATCATAAGCATTAATATAATTTGGAAAATCCAAGCTAAAATTCTGATTTTTTTCTATAATTTTAAAACATTTCTCTATATCAAACTTTTGATATTCAAAACCATATAAAACGATATGTTTAGAATTTAAATCATGATGTAATTCTTTTTGAATTTTAAAATCTTTAGGGATTTTAAATTCATTGGAACTATCCAATGTTGGAAAAAATATTTTTAAAATACAAATTTTAGGCTCTTCATAAATATCAATATAACTTTTTAAAGAACACAATTTAAATTCGAAGCGTTCTTTTTTAATGCTCTTTCCTATAATCTTTTTTCGAGCTTTTTCAAATTTTTTTTTAGAAATTTTCTCTTCTTGATTCTGTTCTAAAATTGAATTATTAAATTTTGTAATTTTATAAAATTCATTGCAAAAACTTTGAAATTTAACACTATGATTTGAAGTTATTTGAGTATAAAAAGTTTCAAATTTAGAATTTCGAAAAGGTATATTATCTTTTTTTAAATTCTCTAAAAGAGTGCAATCAGATAGTAAAAAGTTTTTTTGAATTTCATAAACCATTAAAATAACCCTTAAAATATATGGGCTATTTTAACCTTATTTTGCTTAATGACACTTTTTACAACTATCAACATAAGCACAAACGGACAGATGATTGACGAGATTGCCTATCTTTTTTTCTAAATGCTCTTGATATTCATAAAGCTTAGCATCTTTAAAACTTAAATCCTCTATACCACCACATTTGGCGCAAACTACATGAATATGTTCTTCTTCATAAATATCGTAACAAGTTTTTTGATTTAAAACATTGATTTCAACAACTAAACCTTGTTCTTGTAAAGTATTAAGATTTTTATAAACCGTCGCTAAAGAGATTGAAGGGTATTCTTTTTTAATTTCTGCATATAATTCATCAATATTAGGATGCTCATGTCTTTTTAAAATTTTTAAAACACATAGTCTTTGCGGAGTAGCTTTTAACTCATGTTTTTTAAGCATTTGTAGTAATTCCATTGTATTTATTCCTTGCTTTTTTAAGTGGAAATAATAATAAAATTTTTATTAAAAGAAGTTTATATTAAATAATATTTTTTATTATTTAATGATAAAATTTTAAAACTTTCGTCAACAAACTATTGACATCTTTTTCTAGATTTTTTTCCACCTCACTTGTTTTTCCATGTTCAATAAATTTGTCTTCATATTCAAAGCTAATAACTTTTACATGCAAATCATATTTTTGTAAAAAATTATTAATTAAACTTTCTATACCGCCAATTTTAACATTTTCACTAAAAATAAACCAAATTTTACTTTTTTTAGCAAGCTCACGCAAAAGTTCTTCATCTAAAGGTTTAGCAAAAATTAAATCAATCAAATTAGCATTATTATTCATTTCTTGCAAGGCTCTTAAAACTTGCCACGCTTTTGCCACACCTTGTCCATAACCTAAAAAAGCAATTTCACTACTATTTTTTACAAGCCATTGTGCCTTACCAAGTTTTATCTCACAAGGATTAAATTCTTTATCCAAAATAAAACTCCCTCTAGGATAACGAAAAGCAATAGGTCCTTGATGTAAATAAGCGTACTCCATTATATTTTGCATCATTTGCTCATCTCTTGGGGCTAAAAGAGTGAAATTTGGCAAAGGAGCTAAAAAACTAAGATCAAAAACACCTTGATGTGTCTCCCCATCTTCACCTACTATCCCTGCTCTATCCATAGCAAAAACCACATTTAAATTCATAATTGCACAATCATGAATCACTTGATCATAAGCACGCTGCAAAAAGGTGCTATATATTGCAATAAAAGGTTTAAATCCTTCTTTTGCCATAGCAGCCATAGAAGTTACTGCATGCTGTTCTGCAATAGCCACATCCCAAAAACGATTTGGATATTTTTCTATAAGCTTATCAAGACCTGTTCCACTTGGCATAGCCGCCGTAACCCCAACAATATTTTCATATTTTGAGGCTAAATCAAGCAAATTTTTAGAAAAAATTTCAGTAGCAGATTTTTTAGTATCACTTTTTTTAACACTCTCTCCACTATCTATATCAAAAGCTCCTACCCCGTGCCATTTAGCATGTTTTCCTTCAGCTAAAGCATAGCCTTTACCCTTTATGGTTTGAGCATGTATCACACAAGGCTTTTGCATAGCTTTTGCTTGTTTTAATGCAGAAATAATTTCACCTAGATTATGTCCATCAATAGGCCCTATATATTCAAGCCCTAATTCTTCAAACAAAAGCCCAGGAGTAATAAGTTTGAAACTCTCTTCAAAACGCTTGGCCATATAAGTAGCACTATCAGGCAATATATCCAACATTTTAGCAATACGCTTTTTAAAACTTTGATAAAACTGCGTTGCCATAGCCTGAGAAAGATACTTTGAAATTGCTCCAATTGGTTTTGAAATACTCATTTCATTATCATTTAAAAGTATTACGCAAGGAAATTTAGAATCACCCAATTCATTTAAAGCCTCATAGGCCATACCCGCACTTAAAGCACCATCTCCAATCAAAGCAACAGGAATACGCTTTTCACCTTTTAAAGCAATGGCCTTACAAGCACCTACTGCCAAAGAAATAGAGGTGCTAGAATGCCCTGCTACAAAATAATCCCCCTCACTAGGTTTTGTATAACCACTTAAACCATTGATTTGTCTTAAAGTATCAAATATTTCTTCTTTTCCGCTTAAAAGCTTGTGTGTATAAGACTGATGTGACACATCAAAAATAAAAGGATCTTTTTTTGCATCAAAAACCAAATGCATTGCTATACTAAGTTCTACAGCACCCAAATTTGAACTTAAATGCCCACCATTTTTACTCACAACTTGTATGATTTTTTCACGCATAGATGCTGCTAAATTTTCTAATTCTTTTAAACTTAGCTTTTCTAACTCTTCTTGAGTATGGGCAAATTTTTTACTCATTATTCACCATTTTTTTAATTTTAGTTAGACGAGAGTTAAGATTGGACTCTATATTGCCTGCGTCACTTATAATAACAACGCTTCCTTTGCTAATTGCATCATCAAGACTTATTTTAATATGAGTATTCTGATCAAATTGCTCTTTTAAATACTCATAATCCTCTGCATTAACCTTAAGCTCAATTGCACTAGCACCCTTAAGCTCGCCGATTAAATCTTTAGCCAAAGCATAAGCTATCTTACTTGAATTTAGTTCAAGCTCTTTTAAGATTACTTCTTTAGCGATATCTATAGCGGTATCTGCTAATTCTTTCTCGTTTTTTTCTATAAAATTTTCAAGATTTTCACAAGCATTATCGAGCTTGGCTATACTTTTTAAATACTTATCTTTAAAATCACTCAATTCCTTTTGAAATTCTTCTTTTGCTTTCTCATAACCTTCTTTGGCAAATTTTTCTTTAGCATTTTCAAGTTCTGAATTTAAGCGGTTATTAAATTCATTCTCTTGACTTTCTATTTGCATTTGAAGTTTAATAATATTGCTTGACATTTCATCTGTTTTTTTAAGCAAATCTTCAACAAAACTTGGTTGAAATGTTGGAATTTGAGTTTCCATAACAGCTTGCGTAGGGGCAATAGCATGATTTTCTTCGACTGGTTTTTCGTCATTTAAAGATATATTAGCATTTTCTTCATCTGGAGTTTGAGTATGTTTTTTTTCACCTGTATGATTATCAAATTCTGAAATAACTTTAAAACGATATCCTTCAACAACATGCTGATCAGAATCCCCACCGGAAATTACATTACTACGATTAACCATCTCTCACCTACTCTATCATTTCATCCGCATCGCCTGTTTGAACAAGACCTTGTTCTGCAAGTTTTTGCACCACTTCAACAACCTTTCTTTGTGCATCTTCAACATCTTTAACACGCACAGCACCCAAAAAACCCATTTCTTCAAGAAAAGCTTCGCTTGCACGCGTAGACATATTGGCTAAGAATTTTTGCTTTAACTCTTCACTTGCACCTTTTAAACCTATCATTAAATCACGCTTATCAGCTACTTTTAAAATTTCTCTTATAGCTTGAGTACTAAGTTTTTGTATATCATCGAAAGTGAACATAAGCTCTTTAATAGTCTCTGCTAAGCGTTCATCACTTTGTTCAATATAAGTAATGGTTGATTTGCTTGCTTTTTGACCCAAACGATTAAGCACTTCTGCTACTGCTCTTGGGCCACCCACTTCAACCTTATAAGAGGTAAGACTTTCAAGCTTGCTTTCTAGCACTGCAGAAACTCTTTTAATAATACTTGGAGAAATATCGCCAAGATTTGCCATTCTTATAACCACCTCAGCCCTTAATTCATCACTAAAATACTCTAAAGTTTCTGCCGCATGAATAGAATCCATGTGTGCCAAAATAAGAGCGATGGTTTGCGGGTGCTCTTTAGTAATAAAGTCTGCAAGTTGCTGTGGTTTAATTTGCGCCAAATAAGCAAAATTTTGATTATTCTCCATACTTTTAGTGAGTTTTTCAAGAATTTTATTTGCAATCTCTGGCCCAAAAGTACGAAAAAGTATTTCTTTAGCATATTCCAAACCACCACTTTTAATATATTGATTTGATTGAAGCAGAGTGTAAAATTCTTCTAAAACTGCAGTAGCTACGGATCTATCAACATTTTTAGCCATAGCAATATAACGTGAAATTTCTGTAATTACATCAATTTCCATATGTGAAAACACAGAAGTTGTTGCATCTTCGCCAAGTTGTATAAGAAATATCGCCACCTTTTCAGGCATCGATAAATCATCATAGACCATTTTTTGTTCTTCACTTAGCTTTATCATCACATATCCTTTTCACCAAATTCACTATCGTTTTGAATTAAATTTTGCAAAAGTGCAGCAATTTCCTCGCTTTTATCACTTACCAAACCACGCAATTTTTCAAGCAAAACCTCATACTGGATAGAATCTTCATTGAAATTATCTCCGAAACCAAGTTGTTCTTCAACTTTTTTCCTTGCTGCATTCATTTTTTCCAAAGTATCTTCAACATCATCTAAAACAGCATTTGGACCTTGCTGCATTTCTTCTTGTGCTGCGACATCTTCAAGCATTTTTTGAGTAAATGGAGTAATAACTTTTTTGTAAAAAATAAAAAGTAAAATCGCTGCAATAAAATACTTAACCGGTGGAATAAACGGCTCAATAAAACGATTATAAAAAGTTTTAACTTTACTTTCAACTCTAATCGACTCGCGATGAAATGGTAAATTTTGAACTACAACACTATCACCTCTAGCGGCACTAAAATTAATAGTATTTTTAACTATACTCTCAACACTTGCAAGCTCTTCTTTGGTTAATGGAACATATTCGCTTTTTACATTTCCATTTTCATCAACCACATCTTGATATTTTCCATCTATAGTAACAGCTGCTGAAGTGCGTAAAACTGTTGCAAATTGTTTTTTGGTATTTGTAATAGTTTTAGAAAGTTCATTATTTGTAGTAACTTGATTTTTTTTATAAGTGTCAATTTGACCCTTATTGTCAAGTCCTTCAACAGGACCTATATTAGAAACAGCACCTGGAACACCCTGAATTTCTGGATCTTTTCTACCTGTTCTTTCCTCGTTTAAAGTTTGCTCACTACGCACTATAGGATTTGGATCATAAATTTCACTTTGAGATTCTTGCTTGGAAAAATCAAAATCTATATTTACACTCACTTTTACTTTATCCATACCACCTGCAAAAGGAGCTAAATTTTCTATAATCTTATCTTCTAAAGCTTTTTCTTGATCACTTTTAAATTTAATTTGCGCACGAACCAAGTCATCTTCATATGCTTCTTGCTCATCTAAAGGTACACCACTTTGATCACTAATCTTAACATTTTCTTTAGTAAGTTTTGGAACTGCCGCTGAAACAATATTTTTTATACCATCAATTTGTTTTCTAGTAAGCTTTAAGCCTTCGCGAACATTAACAACAACTGAAGCTGTAGGCGGAATTTGCCTTTCGGTAAAAACACTATCTTTAGGAAATGCTATGTGTACAACAGCACTACGAATAGGTTCTAAAGTCTCAATAGTTCTTGCAAGTTCGCCTTCTATGGCTCTTTGGTATTTTACCTTTTGCTCTTCATTTGTAGCTCCAAAAGCTTGAGTATCAAAAGCTTCAAAACCCACGCGACTATCTTTTATAAGACCTTCGCTTGCAATAAACATTCTTTGACGATAAACCTGATCTTGTGGAACTAAAATTTTATTTTCACTTTCTAATTTATAGGGAATATTATTTTGTTCAAGTTTAGCTACAATTGCAGCAGAAGAACTTGGACTTACATTTTCAACTAAAACTGCATATCCATTATTTGCATTACTACCACTTCCGCGAAATAAAGCTAAAAAAACCAAAAACCCAACCACCACTACAATAGATGCAGCAATCACTATACGCTGCTTGCGAGTTAAATTTTGATAAAGTTGCCCAATTTGATGAAACATATTTTTAAAATCCATTAATTCTCATCCCTTAGTTTGGCGAATTTCACATATTTTTATTTGATTTATATCTATCTTAAAATCTTATCAAATTCTGTAAAAAATCTTTCATTTTCATAAGATGTTCCTATAGTAATGCGTATAGCATTTAAACCATAGCTTTTTAAATTTCTTATTATTATACCCTTTTTAAGCAATTTTTCAGACAAATCTGTACTATTTTTTTCATCAAAAAAATAAGTGATGAAATTTGTATAACTATCAATGATTTTGATATTATGTTTTTTAGCAAATTCTTTATAAAGCTCCATTTGAGAAAAATTATTCTCTAAAGTTTTTTCAGTAAATTCATCATCATCCATTGCTGCAACTGCTGCTTTTAAAGCAAGATTGCTCACATTAAAAGGCGCACGAAGCTTGTAAAATGCACTAATAATACTAGCATCAGCTATGCCATAACCAATGCGTAAGCCTCCTAATCCATAAAGCTTAGAAAAAGTTCCCAAATAAAGTACATTGTCAAATTCTTTAATCAATTCACAAGGTTCTAAATGTTTTTTGCTATCTTTAAAACTTGCAAATTCATTATAAGCTGCATCAATCACAACTAAACAATCCTCCTCCACACCTTTAATAAATTTGGTCACTTCACTTGCATCCAAACACTCGCCTAAAGGATTGTTTGGCAAGCATAAGAAAATGAGTTTAATTTCATCTTTGTGCGTTTCATAAAGCTTTTTAAACTCATCTAAATTATGAGTAATGCTTTGAGTTTTATAGCACTTTGCACCGCATTGTTTGGCGTAAATTTCATACATAGCAAAGGTAACTCCAGCTTGCAAAAAAGTATTTTTAGAATTTAACTTAGCATGTATAGCAAATTCAATCACTTGATCACTGCCTGCACCGATAATAATATTTTCATTTTGAACTTTGTATTTTTGAGCCAATGTGCTTTTAAGTTCTATCATACTATCATCAGGGTAAAGATGGGCTTTGTTTGCATTTTGTCTTAAACATTCTATAGCTTTTGGTGGCGTGCCAAAAGGATTTTCATTACTTGCTAATTTTATCACTTCTTTAACGCCATATTCTTTAGCAATAACTTCTATATCTTTGCCGGGTTCATAATTGCTTAAATGATTTAAAAATTCATTAAATTTCATCTTTCTCTCCTGATAAATAAGATCCAAGCCAAACAATCTCTTGTATATCTTTTAAAGCTTTTTTTACATTTTCATCATCAATATGCCCTTCAAAATCTATATAAAAACTGTGTAAAAATTCTTTTGATTTTACAGGACGAGATTCAAGCTTGGTAAGATTGATATTTTCTTTTTTAAACTGCTCTAATAAAAAGCTAAGCCCCCCAGGTTTATGTGCTGTGTGTGCTAAAATAGAAGTTTTACAATTTGGCATTTTAGGATTTTTAATATCGCTTAAAATTAAAAATCTTGTTTTATTGGCTGCATTATCTTCTATTTTATCAAAAAGCACAGGCACATTATAAAGCTTAGCCGCTATTTTAGAGCAAATTGCTGCTGCATATTTATCTTGCGAAGCTAGATAAGCCGCATTAGCTGTAGATTTTGAAGGAACAAATTCTATAGCACTAAGTTCATGACTTTCTAAAAATTTACGACATTGATTATAACCTTGTGGATGCGAATAAATACGTTTGATTTCTTTTAAATTTTCATTAATTCCCACAAAAGAATGATGAATATCCATATAAATTTCACCAAAAATTTTAAGCTCATTATACCTACCTAGACAATCTAAAGTAATACCTACTGCACCTTCGGTATTATTTTCTATAGGCACAACACCGTATTTTGCTTCTTTGTTGCTTAACTCTTTAAAAACATCTTCGATATTAGCCAAGGCTATATAACGACTCATCGCTCCAAAACGACTTCTTGCTGCTTGATGAGTATAAGTTCCTTCAGGCCCTAAATAAGCTATAGTTTGAGGCATTTCTAAATTTCTTGAAACTGCAAAAATTTCTTGATAAATTGCCTCTATGGCATTTTGATCTAAAAGTCCTAAATTTGCATTTTTTAAACGATTGATAATGGCTCTTTCGCGCTCAGGACGATAAATACTTCCCCCGCTACTTTGTTTAAGCTCGCCTATGCTTTTAACATAAGTCATTCTTTCGTTTAAAAGTTCTAAAATTTTATCATCAACCGCATCGATTTTATTTCTAAATTCTTCTAAATTTAGCATTTTAGCTCCTTTAAAAACTCAAAAACACTAGGATAAACTCCATCAAGCAAATCCGTATCAAGCCCTTTTGTGTCGCTTATTTTGCCGCTTAAAACTAGTAAGGTTTTCATGCCGAGTTCTTTTGCCTTAAGCAAATCTCCTCTAAAATCATCACTAATGATTTTAATATCTTCAAAATCGATTTTTGAATTTTGTCTTCTTATCAAATTTAAAGCTTCTTTATAAAAAGCAATGCTAGGCTTACCCACAACCTCGTATTTAAAATCAATAGCATTTTTAAGCATAGCCATAATGCTACCTACACCAGGATAAGGCCTGCCATCTTTTTTATAAATGCTAGTTTCGTGCATAGCTATAAACCTAACTTCTCTTCTAGCAAATTCTATCATACTAGCAAAATCTGCAAATTTAAAATCATCATAACTAGCTACAAGCACAGCACTAGGATTTACAAAATCGAGCTCAAAACCAAGATTTTCAAGACTTTTTACAAACTCATCTGCACCAAAAGCCGCAACTTTACAAGGTTTTAAAAGGTGTTTTAAAACGCTAAAAGGATCAATATAAGCATTTTCTTTTATAGCCAATCCTTTTTGCTGTAATTTTTCTAAAAAATCAAGTTTTTTTGTATTGTTAGTAATAATAACATAAGGAAGATTTTTTGCATTTAAAAAATCGATCAATTCTTTAGCGCCATGGATTAAACTCTTATCATGATCAGAAATTAAAGTCCCTTGAACATCCAAAAAAAACATTTTAAGCCTTTAAAAATTTCTCTTCTAAAGCGATTTGATCTTCAAAATTTTCTCTTTGACGAATCAATCTTACCTGTCCTTCTTCGAGGGCTAATTCGCAAACTTTATTACGAGTATTGTAATTACTACTCATGCTAAAACCATAAGCTCCAGTATTTTTAATAACCATTATATCACCACTTTGAGTGCTGGGTAAAGACCTTGCTTTAGCAAAAAAGTCTCCACTCTCACAAATTCCGCCCACAACATCACATAAACTCTCTTGAGCTTGATTATAAGGTAAGATTATTTCATGATAAGCCTCGTATAAACTTGGGCGTATAAGATCATTCATCGCTCCATCTACTACAACAAAACGCTTGGTTTTATTTTGTTTTTCATAAAGCACCGAACAAACAAATTCTCCACTTTTAGCAACTAAATACCTTCCAGGCTCCATTCCTATAGTTAAATCAAGCCCATGAAGTTGTGCTAATACACCTTGTGCATAATTATAAAGATCAACTTCACACTCATCTTTTTCATAAGCCACACCCAAACCACCGCCTATATCAAAAAATTTAAGATCGATTTGCAAGGCTTTTAACTCTCTTACAAGTTTTGCAACGATGCCTGCTGCTTCATGAATGGGAGAAATATCTAAAAGTTGCGAACCTATATGAAAATGTACTCCAACGGGCTCTAAAAAAGATGAATTTTTTGCATAAAGATACATTTTTCTTGCTATATCAATTTCAACACCAAATTTATTTTCATTTAATCCTGTAGAAATATAAGGATGGGTTTTTGCATCAACATTTGGATTAACACGAATACTGATTCTTGCTTTTAGATTAAGTTCTTTAGCTACACTTTCTAAAAGCATCATTTCAGCTTCGCTTTCAAGGTTAATATATAAAATATCATATTCTAAAGCTTGTCTTAACTCTTCTTTGGTTTTTCCTGCCCCGCTAAAAATAATCTTATAAGCTTTTGCTCCTGCTTTTAAGGCACGCTTTACCTCGCCTATACTCACACAATCAAATCCACTATCTAAATTTGCAAGCATTTGCAACAAACTTAAATTTGAATTGGCTTTTACAGCGTAAAAAATTTGAGATTTTCTAGCCTTAAAAGCCTCTTTGAGATTTAAAAAACGCTCTTTTATGAAATCAAAATTGTAAATATAAAAAGGAGTATTAAATTCTTGCTTTAATTGTTTATAATCCATATTTAACCTTTAATTTTTATAATTTTACTACACAAAGCTTAATTTATCGATGCTTATAATACATATAAGCACTTAAACAACCCAAAATTATAGTAGGCGCTACAATGCCAATTTCACTTGCAATCACACTATTTTCGCTTAATCTAGTAAGCAAAAACAAGACTCCCCAAATCATCAAAGTCGCTACAAAAGCTATAAAAGTTACAAAAGCAAGATTAAAAAATCTTGCTATTACAGGAAAAAAATAATACATAATAAGCATTAAAAATGGTGCAAAAAAAGGAGTAAAAACAAATTTATAAAGATTGATTTTAAGAGCATCTGTATTGACATTTTGTGCTTTAAAAAGCTCAAAACTTTCAAGTGCATCAGATATTGAATAATCACTATTACTAGCAACCCCTTCTATAATCTTTGGTTTAAAACCCTCAAGTGATTTAAGCTCGGAGAAATCTTGTATTTTTAAACCATCATTAGCAAGTTCATAGTTTTTAGGTAATAATGTAATATTACCATCTCGCAAAATCCAACTTTCACCTTCAAAATGGGCATTTTTAGCACTTACAAAAGAGCTTAAATTTAAATCATTGATATTAAAAATTTTTATATTTTGAGCACTATTTTGTCCATTGTTTATCTTTGAAATATAAACAAAATTATTGTTAAATTTCAAAAACACTTCTCCACTTTGATTCATAATAGTGCCATTTTTTAAAATATTTCTCTTATAATCATTTGCATAAGCAAAAGAAGTAAAATTCAATCCTATATAAACACAACAAAAAAATAAAGCCCATAAAAAAGGAAATAAAATAACATAATTTCTGCTCAGTCCTAACGCATAAAGACTTACAAATTCATTTGCTCTGATCATAGAAATCAAAGAAACTACCAAGGCAAAAATCAAGGAAATGGGTAATACATAAGGCACTGCCGAGAAAGATAAAAACATAACATAAAGCAAATCAAGATTTGCGGCTTTTGGTAGATCTTTAAAATTTAAGAGCAAATCAATACCGCAATAAAAACCAAGTAAAGAAAAAAATATAATAAAAAAATTTTTTAGATAAATCCCTGAAATAAAACGAAAAAATATCCACATCTTAAGCCTTTAGGCTGTATTTGGATGATATAGCAGACAAATCATCATTTTCAATAAGCTCAAGCAAAGCTTTTTTTGTATGCTCTAAAACTTTGCTTAAGGTTATTTCTTCTTCGGATTTAAATTTACCTAAAACATGGGAAATCACATTTTCACCCTTTCCCACTCCTATACGCACTCTTTCATAATCATTTCCACATAAAGTATCTATGCTTTTAAGCCCATTATGTCCACCACTTGAACCGCCTTTTTTAAAGCGCAAGGCTCCTAAATTTATATCTATATCATCATGGATAACTATCATTCTTTCGCATTTATAAAAATCATTCACTGCTTTTACACTAAGTCCTGAATTATTCATATAAGTGCTAGGTTTAAGAAGAAGTAAAGAAGAACCTATTTTAAAAAGTTCTCCTTTAAATTTAGAGTTTGTAAGATTTGTAAAATTGCTTTCTTTTAAAAGCAAGTCAATTAGCATAAAACCGACATTATGACGGGTATTTTCATACTCTACGCCTATATTGCCAAGCCCTACGACTAAAATCATCTAGCTTTTTCTACGCCTACAACCGCTACTCTATCAGCATCAATCATAGTTACTCCCGCAGGAACTACAATATCACGAACAAGTAAAGCATCACCCACATCAAGTTTACTTACATCAAGTTCGAAGAAATTTGGTAAATTTTCAGCTGCACATTTTACTTTTAATCTTCTTTTTGATTGGATTAAAACACCTTTATTTTTAAGACCTATAGCTGTTCCTGTGATTTTAACTGGAACCATGTATTTAGAAATCACACCTTTTTGTGCAACTTTTAAATCCACATGTTTAAGTTCTGCAGTTACAGGATCTTTTTGATAATCCACAACTACAACGCTTAAAGTTTGAGAACCTACTTTTACATCAAAAATTAAAGTAGTTTTTTTACGAACTTCTTTAATAAACTCATTTACTTTAAAAGCGGCATTGATGTTTTCTAATCCTTTTCCATAGATGTTTGCAATTAGATAACCATCTCTTTTTAAAGCTTTAGCAGCTTTTCTACCGATACTCTCTCTAACGATACCTTCTAACATCTTTTGTCCTTTCTTAAAAAATGAGCTTCGATTATATCTAATTTTGGCTTATGGAAAAGTAAATTTATAGCTTCTTTTAATTTCTTTAAGATATAATTTGTTTTATAAATTATGTTAATTTAAGGCTTCATGTGAATGAAAAATTCAATATCAATATAGCTTGGTTTTTAATAATCTTAGGTGGGATTATAGAATGCTTTTGGGTAAGCGGACTTAAATATTCTACAGAAATTTGGCATTATATTTTAACAGCCATTGGAGTTTGTATTTCTTTTACTTGTTTTTTAAAAGCTTGTGAAAGACTTGAAGTAAGCATTACTTATAGTGTTTTTGTAGGCATTGGCACTATAGGAGTGGTTTTAAATGAAATGTTTATTTTTAACGAGGCTGTTTCTGTAATTAAACTTGTGCTTATAGCGATTTTACTTTTAAGCATTATAGCCCTTAAATGGGTAAGCAAGGAAGCTTAGTTATGGAATGGTTTTATTTGTTTTTAGCTACTGCTTGTGAAATTTTTGGTGTGGTGATCATGAAAGAACTTGTGAGCACTAAAAACAAGCTTTACCTTTTGGCTTTGATAGTGTGTTTTGGATTTTCTTTTACTTTTTTAAGCTTAAGTATGCAAAATATCGCTATGAGTGTTGCTTATGCTATATGGACAGGAGCTGGAACTGCTGGTGGGGTAATGATAGGAGTACTTTTTTATAAAGAAAGTAAAAGTTTTTTAAAACTTTTTTTAATCGCTGTGATTATTGCTTGTACAGTAGGTTTAAAATTTCTTTCTTAAGGATTTTTTGTGCAAATTTATGTGAGTGGAATACATACTGATGTAGGAAAAACACATTTTAGTGCAGCTTTTTGCGCGAATTTTAACTATGATTATTTTAAACTCATTCAAGCAGGAACTCCAACAGATAGCGAGTTTATTGCAAAATTTAGCCCAAAAACAAAGGTTTTTAAAGAAGGTATTTTTTTGCAAACTCCAGCTTCTCCTCATCTTGGAAAAATCAAAGAAAAGCTTGATTATAAAGCCTTAGATATTATTTTACCAAAAAGTGAGAACCTACTTATTGAGCTTGCGGGTGGGCTTTTTTCTCCTATGGATGAAAATTACACTATGATTGATTTTGTAAATATTTTTAAACACCCTACGATTTTAGTAGCAAAATACTATCTTGGAAGTATTAATCATATTTTACTTAGCATTGAAGCTTTAAAGCAAAGAAATATCAATATTTTAGCTCTTGTGATGATGGGTAAAAAAGATATCTTACAAGATGATTTTATAAAAAATTATGCAAAAATTCCCATAATCAATCTTGATTTTTTTGATGAAAATAGCATTTTAAATGAAGATTTTAAAGAGCAAATGCAAGAAATTTTACAACTTAAAATTCATTAAAAATCTGCTCTAAACTTTCCACCACATAAACGATTTGTTCTTTTGTGATGATGTAAGGAGGCATAAAATAAATCGTATTTGCTAAAGGTCTTAAAAGCAAGCCTTTTTCTAAGGCTTTTTGAAATACAAAAAGTCCCATGCGTTCGTGTTTATGGCTTAAAATATCAAAAGCACTAATCATTCCACAAGTTCTAAAATTTCCTAAAAAATCAAATTTTTTAAGTTTGGAAAATTCTTGCTGGATAAAGGTACTTAAAATTTGATTTTTTTCTAAAATATTTTCATTTTCAAAGATATCTAAAACCGCATTAGCTGCTGCACAAGCTAGAGTATTTCCTGTATAACTATGAGAGTGTAAAAAGGCTTTTTGCTCACTATAGGGTGCATAAAAGGCATTATAAATTTCATCCTTTGTAAGCACTACAGAAAGAGGCATAAATCCTCCTGTAATTCCCTTTGAAAGACAGATAAAATCGGGGCTTTGTTTGCATTGATGTAAGGCAAACAAAGTGCCTGTGCGTCCAAAACCCACTGCAATTTCATCAAAAATCACTTGCACATTAAAATCATGGCAAAGCTTGATCGCTTCATCAATAAAACCAGCTTCATACATGTGCATATTTCCCGCACATTGCACCAAGGGTTCAAGTATTAAAGCGCAAATTTCATTCGAGTGTTTTTCTAAAATATCTTTTAAAATTTCAAGCTCTTTAGTATAGTCTTTGCCTTGTGGCACAGGAGTGCTTAAACACTCTAAAAGCAAGGCTTTGTAAGTATCTTTATATAGCGCAACATCGCCCACGCTTAAAGCCCCTAAGGTTTCACCATGATAGGAATTGCTTAGGGATAAAAATTTATTTTTTTTCAAACCTTTATTTAAATGATAATGAAAACTCATCTTAAGTGCTACTTCAATGGCACTTGAGCCATTATCCGCATAAAAACATTTATTAAAATCACACCCCACTTTTTCACAAAGCCTAGCCGAAAGTTTGATGATAGGCTCATGTGTAAAACCTGCTAAAATCACATGTTCAAGCTCATCAACTTGTTTTTTAATGGCATTTGCGATTTTTTCATTACAATGACCAAAAAGATTTACCCACCAAGAACTCACGCAATCCATATAAGCTTTATCATCAAAATCATAAAGCCACACGCCTTTTGCTTTTTTTATAGGGATTAAAGGCAAGGTTTCGTGATCTTTCATTTGTGTGCAAGGGTGCCAAATGTGTTTTAAATCGAGATTTTTTAAGATTTGATTTTGCATTATAACTTCTTTTTTAAAAATATTTTGGCAAAATAATACTTTAAATTTTTAAATTTACAGGAAAAAAATGAAGCTTGAAAAAATTTTGCAAGATCTAGAGCAAAATCACAATCTAAGAACTCTAACGCCTTTAAAACATGAAAATAAATTTGTTTATAAGCAAAATCAAAAACTTTTAAATTTAGCAGGAAATGATTATCTTTATTTGGCGTCTTCTAAAGAGTTAAAAGCTGAGTTTTTAAATACCTTAAAAGAGCAAGATTTGTTTTTTTCAAGTTCTAGTTCAAGAAGTTTGAGTGGAAATTTTGAAATTTATGAAGAATTAGAAAGTTTTTTAAAGACTAAATTTAAAGATAAGGAAATTTTACATTTTAATAGTGGCTATCATCTAAATATCTCTTGTATAGCAGCACTTTCTAGCGTTTCTAAAACGCTTTTTTTAGCCGATAAATTAATTCATGCAAGTATGATTGATGGCTTAAGACTTGGCAGGGCTGATTTTTTTCGTTTTCATCATAAAGATATGAATCATTTAGAGAGTTTAATCCAAAAACATTATGATAAATATGAAAATATCATCGTTTTAAGCGAAGCTTTGTTTAGTATGGATGGAGATTTTAGCGATTTTAAAACTTTGTGTGAGCTTAAAAAACATTATGATAAAATTAAGCTTTATATAGATGAAGCACACAGCGTGGGTTGTTTTGATG
Source organism: Campylobacter sp. US50a (assembly GCF_004379015.1). Lineage (NCBI taxonomy): Bacteria > Pseudomonadati > Campylobacterota > Epsilonproteobacteria > Campylobacterales > Campylobacteraceae > Campylobacter > Campylobacter sp. US50a. Next base: position 123,638 of record NZ_RYYJ01000003.1, read on the forward strand.
AAGAAGGTTTGGGGCTTGTTAAAAAACTAGCCTTAGAAAATGAAGTGGATTTTTTGGTTTTTACCTTTGGAAAAGCCATTGCTTCCATGGGTGCTTGTATAATATGTGATGAAAAATATAAAAAATTTTTCATCAACAAGGCTAGAGCTTTTATTTATTCTACAGCCTTGCCACCTATTAATGTAGCTTGGACGCAATTTATTTTTAAAAAAATACCTTGTTTTAAGAAAGAAAGAGAAAAATTAGAGCTTTTAAGTACTTTTTTTAAAAGTAAATTGCAAGAAAAAAATCACACTGTTTTAGGTGATGCTTATATTATTTGCTTGCTTTTAGGTGAAAATAAAAAAGCCTTAGAAATTTCACAAAAACTCCAAAAAGCTGGATTTTTTGCTCCTGCAATCAAAGAACCTACCGTGCCAAAGAATACAGCCAGAATTCGTTTTTCTTTACACGCAGGACTTAACACAGAAGAACTTGAAAGGATAATAGAGCTTTTATGAAATATGAATTTTTATGTAAAAATCCTGATTCAAAAAAACTTATAGCGATATTTGGGGGATTTGCTTCACATCCTAGTCATTTTTCGCATTTAAAAAGCGATAAAAATGTGATTTTATTTTATGATTATGAAAATTTTGATTTAAATTTTGATTTCAAAGCTTTTGATGAACTTTTTTTAATCGCTTTTTCTATGGGAGTTTGTGTGGCAAATAGACTTTTAAAAGAGCTTAATTTTAAACAAAAAATAGCCATAAATGGCACAAATTTAGGCATAGATAAATCAAAAGGAATTCATCCTGCAATTTTTAAAAAAACGCTGCAAAATTTTAAATTAGAACATTTTAAAGAGGCTTTATTTAAAGAACGCAAAAGCTTAGCCAAAGATTTTATTTTTAAAGATGAAAAAGTTTTGAAAATAGAGCTTGAAAAACTTTTTGACTTTGCTTTAACAAAACAAGAAGAAAATTTGCTTTGGGATAAGATTTATTCAAGTAAAGAAGATGAAATTTTTCCGCCAAATGCCTTGAAAAATAGTTTTAAAAATTTGATTTTTTTAGATGAACCGCATTTTGCTTTTTTTCATTTTAAAATTTGGGATGAGCTTTGAATTTTTTAAAAGCAAAAGATTATGAAAAACATGCAAAAGTGCAAGATTTTATGGGTTTAAAACTTTGTGAAATTTTAAAAGATTTAAAAATTTCACATTTTGAAAAAGTGTTTGAATTTGGTTGTGGCAGGGGTGAATTTAGCAAAAAACTTCAAAATTTCATTACTTTTGATGAGTATTTAAAAAACGATATTTTAGACTTTAAAGAAAATTCTAATATTTTAATTTTTGATATGAACGAAATTGCAAAACAGGATTTAAGTAAAGAGAAATTTGATCTTATTGTTTCAAATGCAACTTTGCAATGGCTTGATTTAAAACGCATTTTACCAAGTCTTAGGGATATGCTAAATCAAAATGGGATTTTACTTCTTTCTACTTTTGCAGAACAAAATTTAAAAGAAATCAAACAAAGCACGGGTTTTGGTTTAAAATATTTTAGCTTAAATGAATTAGAGCAAATTTTTAAAGTCTATTTTAATGAGGTAAAAATTACTCAAGAACTCATAGAATTAAGCTTTGATAATGCTTTAGATGTTTTTAGACATTTAAAATTAAGCGGGGTAAATTCTTTAGGATTTTATCCTTTAAATAAAAGCTTTTTAAAAGAATTTGAAGAAAAATTTCAAAACAAACTCACTTATCATCCTGTATTTATTTTATGCAAAAATGATATAAAATGAATTTTTTGTGTTATAATCCAAAAATTAAATTTTTACACAAGGAAAACTAAATGAAAAAGTTTATAGTATTTTTTGGGATTTTGTTTTTTGTTTCGTGTTTAAATGCGCAAAATTTAAGCATTTTCGTAGCTTCTTCAGCTTCAAAGGCGATGAGTGAAGTTAAAGATGAGTTTTTGAAAACACATCCAGAAGATAAAATAGAATTGGTTTTTGGTGCTTCTGGAAAATATTATGAACTTTTAAAACAAGGAAGAGAATTTGATCTCTTTTTTTCAGCGGATACTAAATATGCTAAGGCTATTTATGATGATAAAAATGCCTTAATAAAGCCAAAAGTTTATGTTTTAGGAGTTTTGGCTTTGTATAGTTTGGATGAAAATTTACTCCAAGGAGGCGTTGAAAATTTAAAAGAAAAGGCAGGTAAAATCACGCATCTAAGCATAGCCAATCCTAAAGTAGCTCCTTATGGAGTAGCAGCTAAAGAAGTGCTTGAAAATTTGGATTTAAATGAGCTTTTTAAGGATAAAATCGTTTTAGGTGAAAATATCTCAGTGCCTGTTTTACATGTAGATAGTAAAAATGCAGATATAGCTATAGTGGCTTATTCTTTAGTTTCTCCTATCAATCATCCTAAGGGTAAGGCTGTTATAATTGATGCAAAGTATTTTAGCCCTTTAGAGCAAAGTTATGTTATCACAAAATACGCTAAGGATAAAAAATTAGCCTTTGAATTTAGCGAATTTATTGGCTCTTCAAAAGCAAAAGAAATTTTCAAAAAATACGGATTTAGCACACCATGAACCTTATAAAAGGACAAATTTGTGAACTTTTAAATCAAGAGGATATAGTTATTGTTAAAATACTTTCTAAAGAAGTGATTTTTAGTGTTTTAATGCTTGAATTAAAATCTTTAGAAAATTTAAAAATTGGCGCGAGTGTAGAACTTCTTTTTAAAGAACATGAGCTTTGTTTTAGCACAAGTAAAACTCTTTTAAGTGTTGAAAATTCTTTTTTAGCTAAAATTACAAAAATTAAAAAAGGCGAACTTTTGTATCAGGTATTTTTTGATTTTAAAGGTAATGAGCTTTCTAGCATCATCACCAAAGAAAAAGCCTTAGAACTTGAACTTTGTGAAAATCAAGAATGGCTTTGTTTTGTAAAAGCAAATGATATTGTATTAAGGAGTCATAGTGCTTGATTCAGCTTTTTTACAAACCCTTTATCTTACTTTTAAACTTGCTTTTATCACGACTTTTATCCTTTTTTTTATCGGTGTATTTTTAGCTTATTTGTTAAGTTTTGTGCGTTTTCCTTTTAAAACAATCCTTCAAAGCTTTATTTCTTTGCCTTTGATTTTACCTCCTAGTGTTTTGGGATTTTATTTGCTTGTAACTTTTTCGGCTAATAGTTTTTTAGGGCAAGTTTTAAAAGAATATTTTAATCTTTCTTTGGTTTTTAGTTTTGAAGGTCTTGTTTTTGCTTCTTTGATCTTTTCTTTGCCTTTTATGGTAAATCCTTTGCAAAGTGCCTTTTCATCGATCAATCCAAATTTGCTCGATGCTTCTTATAGTTTAGGTAAAAGTAAAATTTATACTCTTTTTAGAGTGATTTTACCTAATTCTAAAGCAGGAATTTTTAGTGCTTGTGCGATGAGTTTTGCCCATACTGTGGGTGAATTTGGAGTCGTGATGATGATAGGAGGACATAAACAAGGTGAAACTTTAGTAGCTAGTATAGCTATTTATGATGAACTTGAAATCTTAAACTATAGCTTGGCACATCAATATGCTTTTATATTGTTTATTTTTTCTTTTTTAGTGCTTTTTAGTCTTTATTTTGTCAATAAAAAAATGAGTTTTCAATGATAAAAATTGATATCAATCATCCTATGAATACCGCCAAAGGAAGACTGGATTTAAATTTTAAAAAAGATATAGAATCAGGAAAAATTACTGCACTTTTTGGCGAAAGCGGAGCAGGAAAAACCACTCTTTTAAAAATCATAGCAGGACTTATAGAGCCTAAATTGGGGCGTATAGAAGTAGATAATGAACTTTGGTTTGATTCTTCAAAAAATTTTAGTTTAGCTTTGCAAAAAAGAAAAATTGGTTTTGTTTTTCAAGATTATGCACTTTTTCCAAATATGAATGTAAAAGAAAATATCGCCTATGCCGCTAGTTCTAAGACAAAGATTAGTGAGCTTTTAGCCTTAATGGGTCTTGAAAATTTGGCTAAAATTTATCCTAAACATTTAAGCGGAGGACAAGCGCAAAGAGTGGCCTTAGCAAGAGCTTTAGCAAGGGAACCAAAAATTTTGCTTTTAGACGAGCCTTTGAGTGCTTTGGATTTTAAAATGCGCGCCAATTTACAAGATGAATTGGCTAAAATTTTAGAATATTTTAAGATAAGCACTTTATTAGTCAGTCATGATCTAACTGAAATTTATAAGTTAAGTCATAGAATTTTAGAGCTTAAAAATGGAAAAATCATTAAGGATTTTCCTAAAAATGAATTTTTTACTCATTCAAGTATTAGTGCAAAATTGCGTTTGAGTGCAACTTTGCTAGAAATTAAAAAAAGTGATATTTTAGTGGTTTTAACCTTGCTTTTAAATCAAGATATTATTAAAATCACTCTTAGTGAAGAGGAATTTTTAAAAGCTTATCAAGATATAAAAATCGGCGACACTCTCATACTTTCAGTAAAAGCTTTTAATCCTATTATTGTTGGAAAAATTTAAGGCATTAAGTCTTTGATGTCTATACCAAATTCTTTAGAAATTTGATAAAGATGAGCAAGATTATAATTTGCTCCATGTTTTCTAGTTTCTATTTTTGCAATATAATTTGGTGATTTATGTCCTAAAATGCTAGCAAGCATTAGCTGAGATATTTTTCGCTTTTTTCTTTCTTTTTTAACTTTTTCTACAATTTTATTAAAAAAAATATCTAATTCTTGTTCCAATTTGAATACCTAAATTGTTATTTTTAGAATGATAAAAAAGCAAGTGTAAAATAACAAACACTTATAAGTGTTTGTTAAGCTTTAAGTCTTTATAATTGATTTTTCATTTTTTAAAAAGGAGTTAATTGTGAAAAAAATATTTTTATTTTGCATTTTTTACACTACTGTTATATTTGCAAATCCCATGCCTTTTGGCTTAGAACTTGGTAAAGCTAATTTCGATGAAGTTGTAAAAAAATATCCGAACTTTTCAAATGCTGGTACTAGTATTTACACAGGGGGTAAGATTATTGAAGTAAGTTCAAGTGATTTTGAGCTTGAGGGTTTAAAAGATAAAGTTCTTTTTATTTTTGATAAAGAAAATAGATTAACACTAGTGCAATTAAAATTTCATAAAGATCGTTTTAATGATATTTTATCTTCGCTTTCAAAATATAAAATTATCAAAAAAGAAGTACCTTATGTAGGTAATCGTTATGTAAAATTACAGGATGGAGATTGTAAAATAGAACTTGAATCACCTCATTTAAGTTTTGAGATGTATTTAACTTATAAAACTAATCAATTTGAAAAACTTTATAAAGACTATATCAAAAAAGAAGAACAAGAACGCAAAAATAAACAAAATTCTATACTTTAAGGAGAAATCATGAAAAAATCAATTTTTAAAATCACATTAAGTAGTGTTTTGGCAGCTAGTTTACTCACAGGTTGTTTAACAACTACTTTACAAACTAATGCAACAATGAGTCAAAGTATTTTTCTTGATCCTGTGGCTAAGGAAAAAAGAATTGTATTTTTAAATATCAAAAATACAAGCGGACATGATGTAAATTTAGAACCTAAATTAAGAAGTGCTTTGGAAGCTAAAGGATATAAAGTTATAGATGATCCTGATAAAGCAAATTATATTTTAAGTACTAATATTTTATATTGCGATAAAAAACAAGAAAATAATGCTGTAGGCGGTGCTGTTGCAGGAGGTGCTACGGGTGTGGCAGTTAGTGGCTATAATGGCGGCGGTGCAGGAAGTATGGTTGCTGCAGGTGCTGCAGGTGCTTTAGTAGGAGGACTTTTAGGAAAACTTACCGAAGATACAATTTGGCAAATGCAAGTAGATATTAATATCAAGCAAAAAGCTGATGGTAAAGTTTTAACTTCTAGTGGTAATGTTAGCGGACAAGCTAGCGTAAGAGATTCCCAAAGCTCAGGCTTTTTAAATAGCTTTGGCGGAAATGTTCGCAGTGATAAAGTAGGACATTTAAGTTCAAATCAAATCAATAATACACAACAAACTTATGAAGGCAAATATATAGAAAAAAATACTATTATTTTTGCAGAAGCTGTGAAAACAGGACTTAAACTTCCTGAAGCTACGCCTATTTTAGAAGATAAAATTGCAAATCAGATTGCAGGATTATTTTAATTTGTTATGATTGCTAGATATTTTTCTAGCAATTCTTCTCTTATTTTAATATTTTTAATGTCCTTTATATCAACATTTAAAGCAAAAGATAAAATTTTGTTTTCAGTCTTTACAAATCCAACAATCCAAGCTAAATTGATATTATCATTAAAACCTGTTTTAGCATAAATTTTTTGGATTTTATCTTCCTTAAAAAGAATAATTTCTTTAACTTCTTCTTGACTTTTTTTGGAAAAAGGTAAAGAATTTTGCGAAAGTTTAAAAAGCAAATCAGCTTGATTTTTTGCAGAAATTTGTAAAGAATTATCGAGCCAAAAGGTATCGATTTTTGAAATTTTTGCATTTCCATAAGAAAGTTTATTTAAGCTTTCTTGCATGGTTTTAAGTCCTATTTTTCTTGCCAATTCTTTAAAAGCAGGCACTTGAGAGCGTTTTATAGCTGAGCTTAAACTAGCATCTTGTTTCCAAGAGGGCAAAAATACTTTTTCGCCCTTATAATGATAAAAAATTTCCTTTGTATCTCTAACTACACCATTATCAAGTGCAATTAAAGCATTAAAAATTTTAAAAGTTGAAGCAGGAGAAAAGGCTTGTTTAGCTCTTTTAAAATCATTACTTGCATAATTTTTTCCATCAAAGACTATAAAAGTCCCACTTGTATTACAATCTTTAAAAAAATTACCAAGTATTTTATCCTCTCCAATGGCTATATTCAAAAACAATATAAATACAATAAAATTTCTCATTGCTCTTTATATTTTGATAAGACTTTTCTCATTGCTAAACTTGCTAAAGCCAAACCAAAAGAAGCTGTCACACCCATAAAAGAACCTAAATCTTTACAATGTGCTTCTTCATCAGAAAATACCACATCAAAATTTCCCTTAAAGCCTGATTTTCTAAGTTCATAACGAAATTTTTTCGCTAAAGCATCACCGTGAGTTTTAAAAATACTTGTAGTTTTAATGCGTGTTGGATCAAGCTTTCTAGCTCCACCTGTTGAAGAGATAAAAATTTGTTTTTTAAAATCTATAAGATGAGCCAAAGCTACTTTTGCAGGGATATCATCAATGGCATCTATGATAAGATCAAACTCGCTTAAATCAAAATTTTTTAAAAAATTTTCATCGATTTTACTGACTATACTTTTAACCTTATAAATTCTTTCAAATACTTTAGCCTTTTCTTCGCCTATATTTTCGCTATGAATTTGGCGATTTTGATTGGTAATTTCAAATTTATCCGCATCGATTAAAGTAAGGTTTTTAAAACCACTACGATAAAGCGCATCAACGCAAATTCCACCCACTCCACCAAGTCCGCAAACCAAAACTTTTGTTTGTGAAATTTTTTGAAATTTTTCTTCTCCAACTAGCCATTTTATACGTGTAAATCTATCATTCATCATTTGCCTTTAACCATTTTTTAACTTTTTTCATTCTTTCATAAGCTGTAAGATCCAGCATTATAGGTGTTATTGTAGCGTAGCCTTTTTTAAGTAAGGCAATATCGCTATTTTTCTCATCTTCAAAGTCTAAATTCGCCGCTGCAAGCCAATAGTACTCCACTCCTCGTGGATTGACATTTGAATGGGCTTCAAAATTATAAACCCTTTTGCCTGCTTTACAAATTTTAATGCCTTTGATTTTTGATTTTGCAGGAAAATTGATATTTAAAAATTCTTTTTTTTCCAAAGGAAAACCTTTATCAAAAATATTTTGAATGATTTTTTTGGTAATTTTTAAAGCATTTTTATAGTCTATTTCTTTTTCGCTTTTTTTATAAAATTGAGAAAGAGCGATAGCAGGAATTCCTTGTAAAACCGCCTCCATAGCTCCTGCGCAAGTTCCTGAGTAGGTAATATCTTCACCTACATTTGCTCCTTTGTTAATCCCACTGATTACAAGATCAGGCAAGCGTGTTTTATAAAGTGCGTGAAGTGCAAGATAAACACAATCTGCAGGAGTGCCATCATCAAGTTTGTAAAATCTTTTTCCTACTTTAACAAAACGCAAAGGTTTGGTTAGGGTTATGGAGTGTGAACAAGCTGATTTTTCACTAGCAGGAGCTACTATGGTGATCTTGGCTTTAAATTCTTTTTTTAACATCTTAATGAGTTTTTTAAGTCCTTTGCTCTCATAGCCATCATCATTAGTGATAAGAATTTCTTTCATTGCTTTTCCTTATTGGATATTTTAACATAAAAAGCTTTAAGAATAAATACAAATAAAGCTATATAGAAATGTTCTTTATAATTAATTCTTTTATTCTCAACTCAATAAAGTAATTCACAATTAACTTAATTAACTTAATTTTTATTATTTAGTCCAATCTACACTTTAGAATCACGATTTTAATCGTAACTCTTCTAGTGTTCAAATATTTTGAATTCCATACTCATTTATATTTTTATTCTTAAAAACTTAAAATTCCATAGTTTAAATTTTAATAATAAAAAAACTTTTTTATTATTAAAATTAATTTTCATTATTGATGTTAATATATTTTTTTTATAACTATAATTTTTCCAAAAAATTAAAATTTTATTCTTTTATAGAAGACAATTATTTAATCTTAAATTATAATTTTTTATATATTTTTAAAATTATATTATTATACTTATCGACATCTTAATTCACTTTAAGGAGAAAAAATGCAAAAATTTCATTCTATGATAGTATTAAGCTTATTATTGATATTTTTTATCGGATGCTCTTCTAAAGAGCTTAATCCTCTGGGACGATCTTACGGTGATTTGCATGATAGCGATCCACTTAAAATAGGAAAAACACCTACAATACCAGCCAAACAAGAAACTCCTGCTTTAGTTGATGGTTCAGATTTGATACCAAAAGATGTTCCTTTAGAACCACCTGTAATAAAAACAAATACTTTTAAAGGTAATGATTTTGTTAAAGGACCTTCGCCTAGATTACAATCAAATGGAAAATTTAATGATGCATCTGTATATGAAAATAGAGGATATCCTAGTGATTTTGTAACCATAATGGGTCCATCAGGAGCAGCTTTAACTGTATGGGCTTTAAGACCGGGAAATTGGATATGGGGCTATACTTTATATTCAAGTATACCTTTTGGCGATGCAAATGTCTGGCAAATCATAGAATTTCCTCAAAACAAAGTTATGATTAAAAACGTTAAGACGCTTACATGTCTCAATGCTTATGGCGAAGGGGTTGTCCATTACCCTTGTGATCAAAGCAATTTTGCTCAATTTTGGATATTATTTCCTATGAGTAATGGTGCTTATCAAATTTATAATTACGCAACTCAAAAATGCATTCAAACACCTATAAATGATGTAATGAAAGAATTTGATTTTAGTTATTATAAAATATTTCTTACTGATTGTTTAAAATCAGGAGAAAAAAATTTAGATAGACAGTGGTATATAGCACCGCCTACTTATGCTACTCATAGTCCCTATAGATAAATTTTGGAGTTAATTATGAAAAAAATATTATTGATTATTTTAAGTATCAATTTGAGTTTTGCTTCTTTAGAAGATTATAATGTTGGAACATGGAATTTACAAGGTTCTTCAGCATCAACAGAAAGTAAATGGAATATTAGCGTTAGACAACTTGTTACGGGAAGCAATCCTATGGATGTCTTAGCTATTCAAGAAGCAGGTGTTTTACCATCCACTGCAGTAATGACACAAAGACAAGTTCAGCCTGTTGGGGTGGGTATTCCTATCCATGAATACGAATGGAATCTAGGAACCTTATCTCGTCCTAATTCAGTTTTTATATATTATTCAAGAGTTGATGTAGGAGCAAATAGAGTTAATATGGCAATAGTAAGCAGAAGACAGGCAGATGAAGTAATTGTATTACCTCCTCCAACCGTTGCTTCAAGACCTATCATAGGAATCCGTATTGGCAATGATGTATTTTTCAATGCACATGCTTTAGCAAGAGGAGGAAATGATGCAGGTGCTATAGTTACTGCTGTTGATATGCATTTTAGAAACATGCCTCAAATTAATTGGATGATCTTGGGAGATTTTAATAGAAATCCAGGCTCATTAGCATCTTTATTAGATCGAGGATTAAGGGATCGTATATATTTTGTTTCTCCTGCTTCTTATACTCAAGCAAGCGGCGGTGTTCTTGATTACGCTGTTACAGGAAATTCTGATACAACCAGAAGATATACTCCCCCAGCTATACTAGCCATACTAGCTGCTGCTGGACTTAGAACGTTTTTAGCTTCAGATCATTTTCCTGTGAATTTTAGAAAATTTTTTTAATATAAGGTGTTGTTATGAAAAAAATTGTTATTTTAATATTAGTTTTATTAAGCTTATCTAAATCTATCGAAGAACCTGGCGATTTATCTGATTTTACACCAATGTTTGCTATTAGATCCTTACAGACAGGAATTAGTTTAAGCCCTTTTAGAGAGACTTCGGAAGATTTAAAAGACCAAAATTGGATCTTAAGAGAAATTATACTTAGCGATGAATTAAAACAAAAAGATGAATTAGGAGAATTGTTACACTTTGGTTATGTGCAATTTGTAAATCCAAACGATGATGATATTTGTTTGGCAATACTAGAAAGTGGTTTTTTTGGAGGGAAATCATGCAAACAAGATTTAAAAGATGGAAAGTTAGAAACTATATTTTCTATTATGCCAACAACTAGCTCAGCAGTTCAAATAAGATCTTTAGTTGAAGGTGGAAGAGAATGTATGAAAATATTTTACAACCCAAATGTTCCAATAGAAAAACGTTTTGGTATACAACCATGTACTTTAGATCCAGCTTTATTTTTAGATTTAAACGAATTAATGTTTTTTACTCCAGCTATTATAGAAGCAACCCCTATTTATTAATTACTTGCAAGCAAGCTAAAATAATAAGCTTGTGAGTAATTAAAATATTTAATAAATCGATGCAAAAAATAAATAATTTTCAAAAAATACTACTGGAGAAAATAATAAACCTTCATATACACTTTTAGCGTGTATTTTTCCACAACTTCTTTTAATTAAGCCGAAATAAGATAAAATGTTTAAAATATTGATAAGGAAATTTTTTGAAAACCTTTTTAGTTTGTGCTTTAGAGCCTTCAGCAAATTTGCATTTAAAAGAAGTTTTAAAAGCTTATAAAAAAGATTTTGGCGAATTTGAAATTCATGGGATTTATGATGAGAGCTTATGCAAAGAATTTGATCTAAATTCTAAGCCACTTTATAGCTCACATGAATTTAGTGCTATGGGTTTTATAGAAGTTTTACCTTTGATTTTTAAAGGAAAAAAAGCTATAAAAGAACTTGTAAATTTAAGTTTTACTCAAAAAATAGATGGGATTTTATGTATAGATTCGCCCGCTTTTAACATACCTTTTGCAAAGGCTTTAAAAAAAACAGGTAGTAAAATTCCACGCATTTATTATATTTTGCCTCAAGTTTGGGCGTGGAAAAAAGGTCGCATACCTATCATAGAAAGTCATTTTGATATTTTAGCTTCTATTTTACCCTTTGATAATCAGTTTTTTAACAAAAGCACTTATGTAGGCCATCCGCTTTTAGATGAGATAAAAGAATTTAAAAATAAAGAAGACATTAACAATATACTTTTAAAAAAAGATGATGAAAAAACTATAGCCTTTTTACCAGGTTCAAGGCGTAGTGAAATTAGGCGTTTGATGCCTATTTTTAAAGAACTTTCTCAAAAATTTAAGGGTGAAAAAATTCTTTGTGTTCCCCCATTTAATCTTGAAAAATTAGAAATTTATGGTGATATTAGTGAATTTAAAATAGAAAGTAACACTCCAAAAGTGCTTAAAAAAGCTGATTTTGCCTTTATTTGTAGTGGAACGGCTACTTTAGAAGCAGCTTTAGTGGGAACTCCTTTTGTTCTTGCTTATAAGGCAAAGGCTATCGATATTTTTATCGCAAAACTTTTTGTAAAATTAAAACACATAGGACTTGCAAATATTTTTTGTGATTTCGCTGGAAAAGAAGCTTTAAATCCTGAATTTTTACAAGATAAAGTCAATGTTTTAAATTTATATGAAGCTTATAATAAATATGATTATAAGGCATTTTTTGCTAAAGTTTATTTTTTAAAAGAATATTTACAATTTGGAAGTGCTAAAAATTTAGCAAAAATCCTAAGCGAAATATAAAAGGATAAATTATGCAAAAAGAACCAATGAGTCAATTTGGCTATGATAAGTTAGCCGCAGAATTAAAAGATTTGAAAGATAATCAACGTCCCGCTGTTGTAATAGAAATCGATACAGCAAGAAGTCACGGGGATTTGAAAGAAAATGCGGAATACCATGCTGCAAGAGAAAAACAAGCTTTAATTGAAAGTCGTATAGCAGAGCTTAGTGACTTGCTAGCAAGAGCTCAAGTGATCGATCCTTCAAGCTATGAACATGATAGTGTGAAATTTGGCTCAAGTGTTGTGATCATGGATTTGGATACAGAAAAAGAAAGCAAATATACTCTAGTAGGAATTTGCGAAGGAGATTTAGATAAGGGTTATATTTCCATCGCATCTCCAATAGCAAAAGCTATGCTTGGAAAAAAAGAAGGAGATGATTTTAAAGTGCGTTTGCCAAAGGGTGAGAGTGAATTTGAAATCCTTTCTATAAATTATGAGCCTTTGAAATTTTAAGGATAAAAAATTTTACTACAAAATGGAGCGATTTTAATCGCGGATGCTCATGAAAATGAACAGAGAAAGGGATTTTGGGAATTTTTACAAACCTTAAAAAAAGGTAAAATTTCCACCCCTCAACTCATACTTATGGGTGATATTTTTGATTTACTTATAGGTGAAATCTCTGCTACACATGAATTTGCTAAACCTTACATAGAACTTTTAGAAGAATTGGCCTTAAAGATTGAAATTATCTACTTAGAAGGCAATCATGATTTTAATCTTTCTTGTTTTTTTAAAAGGGTGAAAATTTTTAACTTACAAAAGCAACCCATAAAGCTTAATTTGCATACAAGTAAAGGTAATAATCTTGTTTTAAATAACGCTTTTATAAAATTAGCTCACGGGGATATTTTTTTACCACCTCTTTTACAATTTACTCTTAAAACATTAAGAAATCATTATTTGCTTATATTTTTGAATTTTTTAAATATTATTACTTGTAATTTTATTTCAAATAAAATTCTTCAAAATCAAAACAAAAAAAACCTTTTTTATCAAATAAAAGATTTTGAAAATTTAGCAAAAAAAAGATATGAAAGATATGAAAATTTAGGATTTTGGGTATGTGAAGGACACTATCATCAAAATCATCAAATCAACAAAGAAAACATTAAATATCTTAACTTAGCTAGTTTTGCATATGAGAGAAGTTTTTTTGTAGTAGAATATCAACAAGAAATCAAATTTCGAGAACAGAAATTGAGGGGTCAAAATGTTTGATGAAAATATCGTGAAAACGGGTTCAAATGAAATGGAGCTTGTCGATTTCCGTATCTTTAAGCAAGGACACGATAAAGTCTATGAAGGAATTTATGGTGTAAATGTTTCTAAGGTAAGGGAGATTATAAAAATCCCAAGCCTTACAGAACTTCCAGGTGTACCTGATTACATCGAAGGTATCTTTGATCTTCGTGGAGTGGTTATACCTGTAGTCAATCTTGCCAAATGGATGCAAATCACTGAGCCAGAAAGCACTATGCTAAAACCTAGAGTTATTATTACTGAATTTAGCAATATTCTTATTGGTTTTATAGTTCACGAAGCAAAAAGAATTCGTAGAATAAACTGGAAAGATATAGAACCAGCAACTTTTTCTACAGGATCAGGTGCTTTAGATAAAGGTAAAATCACAGGTGTAACACGCATTGAAAATGATGAAGTGTTGCTAATTTTAGATCTTGAAAGTGTTGTTGAAGATTTAGGAATTTACGCTCCAAAAACAGATATAGATTTTGGAAAAATAGAAAAATTTACTGGAACAGCACTTATACTTGATGACAGCATGACTGCTAGAAAACGCGTCAAAGAAATGATGCAACAGATGGGCTTTCAAGTTGTTGAAGCTAAGGACGGCGTAGAGGGCATAAACAAATTAGAAGAATTAAGCCAAGTTTATGGTGAAAGTTTAAATGATACTTTAAAAATTATAGTAAGCGATGTCGAAATGCCACAAATGGATGGTTTCCACTTTGCTGCACGCATTAAAGAAGATTCAAGATTTAAAGATATTCCTATAGTCTTTAACTCGTCTTTATCAAATGAATTTATGAATGAGAAAGGTGTTCAAGAAGCTGGTGGAGAAGGCTATCTTGTCAAATTTAACGCTAGCGATTTCTTCAATGAAATTGCAAAGGTTATTAAAAAACATCAATCTCAAGAACAGGGGTAAAATATGGAAGATATGCAAGAAATACTTGAAGACTTTTTGGTTGAAGCTTTTGAGCTTGTTGAGCAAATCGACCATGATTTAGTAGAGCTTGAATCAAATCCAGAAGATTTAGAATTATTAAATAGAATTTTCCGTGTTGCACATACGGTTAAAGGATCATCAAGTTTCTTAAATTTTGATGTTTTAACAAAGTTAACTCACCACATGGAAGATGTTTTAAATAAAGCAAGACATGGCGAGTTAAAAATAACTCCAGATATCATGGATGTGGTTTTAGAGTCTATTGATAGAATGAAAACTTTGCTTAATTCCATTCGTGATAATGGCAACGATACTGCTATTGGTATGGATATAGAACCAATTTGCGCAAGATTAACAGCTATTTCAGAGGGAGAGTCTCCTGTTGCGGCAACAGATTCAAATGAAAAATCTACTCCACAAGCAGAACCAGAAGCACCAAAACAAGAAATAGCTACTCCAGAACCTGAAGTAGATGTTAATCAATTAAGTGATTCTGAAGTTGAAGCTGAAATAGAAAGACTTTTAAAAGTTAGAAAAGCTGAAGATCAAGCTCGTCGCGCACAAAAGAAACAAACAACAAATGCGGCACCTAAACCGACTAACAATACAGCAAATAAACCTGCAGAAAGTGGAGAGAAAAAAGTTCCTGCTTCAGGTAGCAATGCTAGCAGTATGGATCAAACCATACGCGTGGAGGTAAAAAGATTAGATCACTTAATGAATCTAATTGGGGAGCTTGTTTTAGGTAAAAACCGTTTGCTTAAAATTTACGATGATGTTGAAGAGCGTTATGAAGGAGAAAAATTCCTTGAAGAACTTAATCAGGTTGTAAGTCAATTAAGTATTATTACAACTGATGTTCAGCTTGCTGTAATGAAAACAAGAATGCAACCTATAGCAAAAGTTTTCAATAAATTTCCAAGAGTTGTTCGTGATTTGAGTCGTGAATTAGGAAAGCAAATAGAACTTGAAATCACAGGTGAAGAAACTGAACTTGATAAATCTATCGTAGAGGAAATTGGCGATCCTATCATGCATATGATTAGAAATTCATGTGACCATGGTGTTGAGGATCCAGCAACTCGTGCAGCTAATGGAAAACCTGAAAAAGGTATAGTTCAACTTAAAGCTTATAATGAAGGCAATCACATCGTTGTAGAAATTACAGATGATGGTAAAGGACTTGATCCAAATGGCTTAAAAGCAAAAGCTATAGAGAAAAATTTGATTACCGAAAGAGAAGCAGATCAAATGACAGACAAAGAAGCTTTTGCTTTGATTTTCAAACCTGGTTTTTCAACTGCGGCTAAAGTAACAAATGTTTCAGGTCGTGGTGTAGGAATGGATGTTGTTAAAACCAACATCGAAAAACTAAATGGGGTAATTGAAATTGATAGTGAGCTAGGTAAAGGAAGTTCGTTTAAACTTAAAATTCCTCTTACCTTGGCAATCATTCAATCTTTACTTGTAGGAACTCAAGAGGAATTCTATGCAATTCCACTTGCAAGCGTTCTTGAAACAGTTAGAGTACCAATTGATGATATCTATACTATCGAAGGTAAAAATGTATTACGCTTAAGAGATGAAGTGCTTTCTCTTGTGAGACTTTCAGATGTATTTGGAGTTAAACAAGTCCTTGAAAGCGGTGATCAAACTTATGTCGTTGTTATAGGGGTAGCAGAAAGCAAGCTTGGTATTATAGTAGATACTCTTGTAGGACAAGAAGAAATAGTTATTAAATCTATGGGTGATTATTTACAAAATATCCAAGGTATAGCAGGAGCTACAATCCGTGGTGATGGTAGAGTGACATTAATCATCGATGTAGGTGCTATGATGGATATGGCCAAAGAAATTAAAGTTGATATTAAAGCGCAATTAGAATCAAATGCGAAAAAACCTAAAGAACAACCAAGTGATTATAAAGTCTTAATTGTAGATGATTCTAAAATGGATAGAACTTTAATGCAAAAAGCTTTAGAACCACTAGGAGTTAGTTTAATTGAAGCAACCAATGGTGTTGAAGCATTGAATATTATAAAATCTGGCGAACATGATATTGATGCAATGCTTATAGATATCGAAATGCCAAGAATGGATGGATACACCTTAGCTGGTGAAATTAGAAAGTATTCTAAATATCGTAACTTACCACTCATTGCAGTTACTTCAAGAACAAGTAAAACTGACCGCTTAAGAGGTGTTGAAGTGGGTATGACTGAATATATCACTAAACCTTATTCTCCAGAATACTTGGAAAATGTGGTTAGAAAAAATTTGAAACTAGGATAAGAATATGAGTAATGAAAAATTAGAGCAAATTTTGCAAAAACAGCAAACTCAGATGGCTGGTCCTGATGTCGATCAAAGAGAAGATGATATCATCCAACTTGTCGGCTTTGTAGTTGGAGATGAGGAATATGCGATTCCAATTCTTAATATACAAGAAATCATCAAACCTATAGAATATACTAGAGTTCCTAGCGTACCTGATTATGTTCTAGGGGTTTTTAATATGCGTGGTAATGTTATGCCACTCATTGATCTAGCTCAACGCTTTCATTTAGGAAGTTCTAAAATGACACCTCAAACAAGATATATTGTTTTAAGAGGTGAGACAAATGGAACTGGAGTTGGAGGAAATGCTGGTTTTGTTATAGATAGATTAACTGAAGCAATTAAAATTCACAGAAACAGAATCGATCCACCGCCTGAAACTTTAATTAAAGACAAAGGTATGATTTATGGTATAGGAAAAAGAGATGAAAATATCTTAACTATACTCAAAGTAGAAGCTTTACTTAAGCGCGAATTTTAATGATTAAACTTTGTGTTTTTGACTTTGACGCTACTTTAATGGATGGTGAAACCATCGATATTTTAGCTACAGCGCATGGCAAGGGTAATCAAACAAGCGAAATTACCCGCCATGCCATGACTGGAGAGCTTGATTTTTTCGAAAGTCTTCAAAAACGAGTAAGCCTTTTAAAAGGTATGTCTTATAAAAAAGTTTTAGAATTAAGTAGCACACTTCCACTAATGCATGGAGCACATGAACTTATCCAATATTTAAAATCTAAAAATATACAAATTGTTATTTTTAGCGGTGGTTTTCATGAAGGCATAGATCCTGCTATGCAAAAACTTGGAATTAACCTCGGTTTTGCAAATTATCTGCATCATAAAAATGACATTTTAACAGGGCTAGTTGGTGGGGAAATGATGTTTTCAAATTCAAAAGGCTTAATGCTACAACGATTAAAAAGCTTTTTAAATTTGAAAACAGATGAAGTGATGTGTGTTGGCGATGGGGCAAATGATTTGGCAATGTTTAACGAAAGTGGATTAAAGATTGCATTTTGTGCTAAAGAAATTTTACGTTCTAAAGCTGATATTTGCATAGATATAAAAGACTTAAAAGAAATAATAAAGGTAATATAATGAAAAATTTTTCTCTTTGGTGTGATTTTATAGAAAATAGTTTTTTAGATAATGAATTTTTAAATTTATTATCACATGGAATTAATGGTGCTACTTCAAATCCTGCTATTTTTAAAAATGCTATTTTAAATTCTCCAATTTATAAAGATAAAATTCTTAAATTAAAAGGAAAAAAAACAAAAGATATTTATGAAGAATTAGCAATTTCTGATATTCAAAAAGCAGCTGATAAATTAGCTCCTCTTTTTTATCAAAAAAACGATGGATTTATAAGTATTGAAATAGATCCAAGACTTCATGATAACACGACTCTTAGTTTAGGCGAAGCTAAAAGACTTTATAGTGCTATTAGCAAAGAAAATGTAATGATTAAAATTCCAGCTACAAAAGCTTCTTATGAAGTAATGTATGAACTTATGAAAAATGGTATTAGCGTCAATGCTACCTTAATTTTTTCTCTTGAACAAAGTCAAAAATGTTTTGAAGCTTTAAATGCAGGTTTAGTCGAATTTAGAAAAAACAATATAGCCTTAAAAGAACAAAATACTAGAACACCACAAGCTGTTATAAGTATTTTTGTAAGTCGTTTTGATAGACTTTTAAATCCTAAAGCCAAAGAGCAAAATCGTATTGGAATTTTAAATGCAAATTTAGCTTATAACAATATCTACTCAAAAAATGAACCTAATATTCGCGCCTTGTTTGCAAGCACTGGAGTTAAAGGAGATGATCTGCCAAAAGACTATTATATCAAAGAACTTCTTTTTGAGAATTCTGTTAATACTGCTCCTCTTGATGCAATAGAGGCATTTAAAGGAAAAATGGATTTTAAAAAACCTTTAATGAATTTTGAAATTTATACAGAACTTAATCAAATCATTTCTCAAAGTGAACGAGAAAAAGCTTGCAATGATTTGTTAAGCGATGGCATAGAGCAATTTTGTATTGCTTTTGAAGATATTTTAAAAGCTCTTTAATTAACGTATTTTTATCATTTTATTCTTTGAAAGTTTTAATATTTTTGATGGGATATTTTCGAAAAATTTCTCATCAAGTATTATATCAGCAACACTTCTAGCCCATTCTTCATCAAATTCTTTTCCATGCTTATTTGCCGAAGATGAATAAAAATAGCCATTTTTACTTAAAAAATTCGCATGTTTACACTCTTTCACAACGCGAATGGCCTGATTATTTGGATAAATAAAAGTTGTTTTTTTGGAACGACGTACTAAATTTTTAAAAGATTTTGGAATTCTTGCTAAACTTTTTAACTCGCAAAATTTCGCAGAAGTGATTAAGCAAGGTTGATTTTTATCTCTACCTTTTAAAGCATTAATCTCTTCTAAATTTTTACTTAAAAATCCTACCGTAGTATCTGTTTGAGCTAAATAAATCAAGATTTAAGCCACTCTTGCAAACTCTTTACATCTAAGCAAGATTTACTCTGTATAGCTTTAATCGATTTTGCACCTGCTAAAGCTGAGCGCAAATTTGTAAAATAAGGTATTTTAAAACGAATAATATTTTCACGAATTTTTTTTGTATCGCCTTTAAAACTGTGACTATCGCTTGTATTGATAACTAAGTGAATTTCCCCATTTTTCAATTTATCTTCAACATTGGGGCGTCCTTCTGAAATTTTATGCACAAGCTCGCACTCAAAACCACTTTCTAAAATTTCCTTGCAAGTTCCCCCTGTTGCCATAAGTCTAAAGCCAAGCTTTACATATTCTGCAGCGATTTTTTTGGTATATTTTTTATCCTTATCTTTTAAGGAGATAAATACCACACCTTGCTCTGGAAGATGATTAAACGATGCGATTTGACTTTTTGCGTAAGAATTTGCAAAATCCTTACTTATACCCATAACTTCACCTGTTGAACGCATTTCAGGGCCTAATTCTAAATCACTTCCACTAAGTTTTGCAAATGGAAATACTGCTTCTTTTACACTCATATATTTTGGAGTTTTAGGGCGTAAAATTTTAGTATCAAAATTAACCACTTTGAAAGTATCATAAAATTTCAAAGCTTCTTTTAAATTTCCTTGCCACATCACACGCGTTGCTACTTTTGCCAAAGGGATACCCGTAGCTTTACTAACAAAAGGCACAGTACGACTAGCTCTAGGATTTACTTCTATCATATAAAGCTCATTATTATGTAAAGCAAATTGTATATTTAAAAGCCCTACAACTCCTAAATTTAAAGCAATATCTGCGGTTTTTTGTGCAATAAATTCTTGCATTTTTTCATCGATATTGCAAAGTGGTAAAGAACAAGCACTATCGCCTGAATGAATTCCTGCTTCTTCTATATGCTCCATAATTCCTGCCACATAAACATCTTTGCCATCACAAATCGCATCAACATCAATTTCTGTAGCATTGTCTAAAAACTGATCGATCAAAACAGGACTTTTATCACTCACATCTACAGCTTCTTGCATATAGAGTCTAAGTTCGGCCTCATCATTTACCACACGCATCGCACGCCCACCTAAAACATAACTTGGTCTTACAAGCACAGGATATCCTATATCACTAGCTTTAAGCACCGCTTCTTCCACACTTGTTGCAGTGGAATTTTTTGGCTGATTGATACCTAGTTTTGTAATAAATTCGGCAAATTTCTTTCTATCTTCTGCCATATCAATTACTCTTGCGCTAGTACCTATAATCTTAGCTCCAAAAGCACTCAAACGCTTAGCAAATTTCAAAGGAGTTTGTCCACCAAAATGCACAATCACTCCATCAGGTTTTTCACGCTCAATCACCGCTCTTAAATGTTCAAAATCAATAGGCTCGAAATACAAAATATCACTTGTATCATAGTCAGTCGAAACGGTTTCAGGATTACAATTATACATAATGGTTTTAATACCCATATCTTTAAGCGCAAAAGAAGCATGTACGCAAGCATAGTCAAATTCTATACCCTGTCCTATGCGGTTTGGCCCCCCACCTATAATCATCACTTTTTTTTCTTTTTTATCCTTAGCATCGTTTTTACTTTGAGTGAGTTCGCTTACATTGATACTTGAATAAAGATAAGGAGTTAAAGCTTCAAATTCACCCGCACAAGTATCTACTTCGCTAAATTCTGCGATGATTTTTTGCTTCATTCTCGCATAATAAATATCATTTTGGCTTAATTCTAAATTATCTTTCAAATTTACAAGCAAGGCTATCATTTTATCTGAAAAGCCCATAGTTTTTGCTTTTCTCAAAAGAGCTTTATTGTTTAAAATATCCATATCAATTTGCTCTTCAAAATCTACAATTTCTTTAATCTGTGTTAAAAACCAAGGATCTATTTTACAAAGCTCATAAAGTTCTTCTACGCTAAAACCTTCCCTAAAAGCTTGAGCAACATAAAGCAAACGCTTTTCGTTAGCGTTGCGAATTTTAAAGATAAGATCGTTTTTATCTTCAAATTTCACTCTATCAAAACCACTCAAAGAACGCTCAAGAGAACAAAGTGCTTTTTGTATACTTTCTTTAAAAGTGCGTCCTATAGCCATTACCTCACCCACGCTTTTCATAGCTGTACCTAAAGTTGTATTTGCTCCTGGAAATTTTTCAAAAGTAAAGCGAGGAATTTTTGTCACAATGTAATCAATCACAGGCTCGAAAGATGCAGGAGTTCCTGTAATGTCATTTTTAATCTCATCTAAACTAAAGCCTACTGCCAAAAGTGTCGCAACCTTTGCTATAGGATAACCCGTTGCCTTAGAAGCTAAAGCACTTGATCTTGAAACCCTTGGATTCATTTCTATAACTATCATTCTTCCATTTTTTGGGTTGATAGCAAATTGTACATTACTTCCGCCTGTATCTACGCCAATTTCACGCAAAATAGCAAAAGAAGCATTACGCATAACTTGATATTCTTTATCCGTCAAAGTTAATGCTGGAGCTATTGTAATACTATCTCCTGTATGAACTCCCATAGGATCGATATTTTCTATACTACAAACTATGATACAATTATCCGCTCTATCGCGTATAACTTCCATTTCATATTCTTTCCAACCTAACAAACTTTCTTCAATCAAAATTTCATGGATAGGCGATAAAGCTAAAGCAGTATTAGCGAGTTCTTTAAATTCGTCCATATTATAAACCACACCACTTCCAGCACCTCCTAAAGTATAAGAAGCACGGATCATCAAAGGAAAGCCGATTTCATCTACGGCTTTTAAAGCTTCATCATAATTATACGCATACATCGATTTTGGCAAATCCATGCCGATTTTTTTCATACATTCTTTAAAGACTTGACGATCTTCGCCTTTTTTAATCGCCTCAGGATTTGCGCCTAAAAATTTTACATCTCCTAAAAGTCCGCTTTCATAAACTTCCATAGCAACATTTAACGCTACTTGTCCACCCATAGTTGGCAAAATTGCATCAATTTTTTCTTTTTTAATAATACTTAAAATACTTTCTTTTGTTATGGGTTCTATATAAGTTGCATCTGCAAATTCAGGATCTGTCATGATAGTTGCAGGATTTGAGTTGATTAATACTACACGATATCCTAATTCTTTTAAAGTCTTTGCGGCTTGAGTTCCAGAATAATCAAATTCACAAGCTTGTCCTATCACAATAGGACCACTTCCTATAAGTAAAATACTTTTAATATCTGTTCGTTTTGGCATAAATTTTCCTAAGAGCATGAATTTGAGCTGATTATAACAAAAATTAGTTTTATAAACTTTGAAATTATCGATATAATTTTAAAAAATAAACACCCTGCTTTTAATCTAGGAAATAATACATAAAGAAATTTAAGATTTTTTATAAAATTCTCATTCGATTATAAAAATTTATTTGATAATTTAACAAAATTTTTAGCACTAAACAAAGTTATAATAATTAGCAAAAATATAGAAAATTTTTAAAAAGTCTAACCCTTGACTTATAAATTATCTACTACATATAAATAAGCAGGAATGCTGATCTTAACATAAGGCTTTACTTCTACACTTTGATACATATCTTCATCATCAACTCTATTCACAATCCCAACAGGGACATCCGAAAAGAAAATATTATCAAGTCCGCTTGTTAAGATTTCATCTCCGACATTAATTTTCGCCCACTTTGGAATAAATTTAACCACAACCTTGCCATTTTCACCTTGAATTAAACCTGGAGCTTTGGATTTTCCTATATAAACAGAAAAAACACACTGATCATCACCTTGCAGAAGAGCCATTGTTCTGCCATCTTTATTAATAGCTATACCTGCAGTATATCCTTGATATATTAAACCACGATTTTTACCAACGGGAATTTTGCTCCAATCTAGCCATAATTTTTTATAATCATTCAATTGAACATAAGAAATAACTCTAGTTAAAGAAACTTGAGGTAAATATTTTGTAGAATTTTGATCCTCTAAAATACGATTTAATTGATTTGCAAAACTAGTTACCTTTACGGCAATGTCTTCTAATTCTTTATTTCTAGCTTTTAATTGCTGAATTTGACTTGCTTGATTAAAATGTTCTGAAATTTTTTCTTTCAAATAATCTTTAATATTATAAAAATTACCTATAACAAAGTCATTAACACGGAGAACATTTTGCTTGATAAGTCTTCCATAATAAAAAGATATAAAAACCAAAAAGGCTAAGACAAGAACATAAAAAATCTTATTCTTCATTGGTTAATTGTTGCAATAATGAAATTTCCTCTAAAGCTTTACCTGTTCCTTTTGCTACAGCTAAAAGCGGTTCATCTGCGATATAAACTGGCAAACGTACAATTTCACTTAAGTATTTATCAAGACCACGAATCAATGCTCCGCCACCTGTTAAAACTACACCATTTTCTACTATATCACTTGCTAAATCAGGCGGCATCATTTCAAGAACCATTTTTAAAGCATCAGCAATTTCTTTTAAATACTCACGCATTGCTTCTCTTACATCTTCACTTGTAAGTTCAATACGACTTAAAAGTCCGCTTACTTGATCGCGTCCTTTTACCACCATAGAAAGTTCTTTTGGAAGTTGTATTGCTGAACCTATAGTGATTTTGATCTCTTCGCCTGTTCTTTCACCTATAATAAGATTGTATTTTTCTTTTACATAATTAACTATACTCATATCAAGCTTATCTCCAGCTGTACGAATAGACTTTGAAATCACAAGTCCACCCAAAGAAATCACTCCGATCTCAGTAGTTCCACCCCCTATATCTACTACCAAATTTCCTTTAGGTTCTTGTATAGGCAAACTTGCACCAATAGCCGCTGCCATAGGCTCTTCAATCAAAAATACCTCTCTTGCACCTGCGCTTAAAGCACTTTCTCTTACCGCTTTTCTTTCAACTTGAGTTAAACCATAAGGAACAGAAATGATAATTCTAGGGCGTAAAAAACTTTTTCTACGGTGTGTTTTTTCTATAAAATAGCGGATCATTTTTTCAGTCATATCAAAATCTGCAATCACGCCATCTTTCATAGGACGAATAGCTTCGATATTACCTGGAGTTTTTCCCACCATATCTTTAGCTTCTTTACCTACGGCTAAAATTTTTGCTTTGGAACCATACCTTTCTCTTTCAACTGCCACAACAGAAGGCTCATTTATCACTATACCCTTATCTTTTACCAAAACTAGCGTATTAGCTGTTCCTAAATCAATCCCCATATCACTAGAAAAAAATCCTATAAGTTGATCTAATATCATTTCTATCCTTTTTAACTTATTTTTCTTTTTATTAATAATGCTTTTGCATTGTCTTTAACAACTTCTTTAGTTATTACAATATCATAATTTTTATACTCTGGTAACTCAAACATTAAATCTACCATCATTTCTTCTATAATACTTCTAAGTCCCCTAGCCCCTGTTTTTCTCTCCAATGCAAGTTGTGCGATAGCTCTTAGAGCATCTTCTTCAAATTTTAAATTTACCCCATCAATAGCAAAAAGCTTTTGATATTGTTTAATAATGGCATTTTTAGGCTCAGTTAAAATTCTTACCATATCCTCTTCATTAAGCTCATTTAAAGATGCAATCACATGCAAACGACCTATAAGCTCAGGAATCAAACCAAAATGCACCAAATCATCAGGTTCGATTTTCTCAAGTAAAGCTTTATTTTCTTCTTTTGCATCATCAAAAAATCCCACAACTTTATCGCCAAGTTTTCTTTTTAAGATAGTTTCCAAACCATCAAAAGCTCCACCACAAACAAATAAAATATTTGAAGTGTCAATTTGTATAAATTCTTGATTTGGATGTTTTCTTCCCCCTTTTGGTGGAATATTTACCAAACTTCCTTCGATAATCTTAAGTAAAGCTTGTTGCACACCCTCTCCACTTACATCACGAGTAATAGAACGATTTTCACTCATTCTAGCAATTTTATCAATCTCATCAATAAAAACTATACCTTTTTGAGCTCTTTGCACATCTCCATCTGCAGCTTGTAAAAGACGTGTTAAAATATTTTCCACATCCTCACCTACATATCCTGCTTCAGTTAAAGAAGTTGCATCACAAATTGCTATAGGTACATCTAAAAATTTAGCCAAAGTTTGTGCTAATAAAGTTTTTCCACTTCCTGTTGGCCCAACAAGTAAAATATTTGACTTAAAAAGCTCTGTATCATCATCTTGAAGTTCGGCTTTAAAAAGTCTTTTATAATGATTGTATACTCCAACACTAAAAACTTTTTTAGCTCTATCTTGCCCTATGACATAACGATCTAAATAAGCTTTTAATTCTTTTGGAGTGATATCTTTAAATTCTGTATTATGGCTTTGTTTAGGTTCTTTAAATTCTTTTTCTTCTCCATAAATAATACTATAAGCACCTTCAACGCAATATTCACAAATAAAAGCATCATCATTTTCATTTGCTAAAATTCTTCTTTGTGGATTCTCCACTTCATTGCAAAAACTACATTTTCTAGGCATTATTTTTACCCCTATAGACAGGAATTCCGCGCTTTGTTTCTAATATAAAATGGCACATTTTTTTAACATTTTCACTTTCTTGATTTTCAAGCAAATTTTTAGCATTTTCTTTTAAATCTCCTTGCCTAAATAAAGTTTTAAAAGCTCTGCTAAGTCTATCTACTTCATCTTTATCAAAACGACGACGAATACCTACTAAATTTAAACTTCTAATACTTGCACGATTTCCTTCTGCTAAACAAAACGGTACTATATCCTGAGAAAGTGCACTTGCTCCTGCTATCATACAACCCTCGCCTACTTTGACAAATTGATGAATAGGTGTAAGCCCGCCTACAACCGTAAAATCTCCAAGCTCTACATGTCCTGCTAAAGTTGCATTATTGGCCAAAATGATATTATTTCCTAAAAGACAATCATGTGCAATATGACAATAAGCCATAATAAAAGCATTATCCCCTATACGAGTAAAACCATCTCCTTTAGCTGTGCCTGAATTTATCGTTGCAAATTCTCTAATAGTTGCATTTTTTCCTATAATAACACCGCTTTTTTGTTCTTCTTTATAAGATATGTCCTGAGGAATATCACCTACTATAGCATAAGAAAATACACGAGAATGATCACCTATAGTTGTATCTGAAAGAATTCGAGCACCTTGTTTAATGACAACATCATTACCTATTTTAGCATCTTTGCCTACATAGGCATAAGCTTCTATTACAACATCGTCACCAAGTTGTGCACCCTCTTCGATCACCGCACTTGGATGAATTTTTTTCATTATTTATCCACTATCATAGCTTTAAGCTCAGCCTCTGCAACTAAATTTCCATCTACAAAAGCTTGCCCTTTAAAAATCCACATATTGCCACGATTTTTAACCACGCTCATTTCATAATCAAGCCTATCTCCAGGACGCACAGGATTTCTAAATTTTGCTCCATCTATGCCTGTGAAATAAACTACTTTACTTTTTGGATCCACTTTATCTTCCATACTTTCAAAAGCTAAAACTCCGCCTGTTTGAGCCATACCTTCTAAAATCAAAACTCCAGGATAAATAGGATGCCCTGGAAAATGTCCCATAAAAACATGGTCACTTATACTGATGTTTTTATATCCTCGAACCACTTCTTTAACTTTTAATTCTGTAATTTTATCTACTAGTAAAAAAGGATAACGGTGTGGTAAGATTTCTTGAATTTGCATTACATCTATCATTATTAAATTAACCTTGAAAACAATTAAAAATTTTATTATATAAAAAAATCATTAAAAATTACATTAACAAAAAAAGTTTTTCTTAATAAATTTCTTAAATTTCTACAAGCACCTCTTGATTATCATGATAAATTTCACTTTTTGCTATCACTTCATATCTTGAAGGTAAAATATTTTCAAGGATGATAATAGGGCTAAGATTATAAGTTCCAAACAATTTATTACGCCATTTAATTTCTGCTTGCACACTCAAAGGTCTTTTTAAAAAATCTTCAAAATTTTTCCATTTGTTTTTAAAAAATGCATTAAAACGCCAAAATTCAACAAAAACCATTTCATCTTTAGTGCTTCTATAAAAGCCTTCTTTTAAATTTTGTTTTAAATTTTCGTCATCCAAAGAAAATCTTGTATAAGCGTTTTTAAAATGCGAATAAAATAAAATATGAGATTTAACAGGCTTTTTATCTAATTTTATTAAAGCACTTAAAAGACGATAATTTAAAAATTTCTCTCTTAAAATTTCAAATTTTATACCTTTTTTTTCCCATAAAACTACTTTTTTATAAAGAGCTATTCTTGCTTCTATACTTGCAGGTAAAATTTGCTTATTTGCAGGAGACATTAATTCATCAATAAAATTCTTATCTTGTTTTTGTTTTTTAAGCCCATAAATACAACCACAATAGTTTTGATGATAAAGCATTTCTTTTTTTGCTAAAGCAAACTGCCTTTGAGTGCCGCCATTTTTACGAAAATCAGGAGCTAAAAACTCTACTCCATAAGGCTCACATTCCTTTTGTAAAGCATTTTTTAACTGTTCTAAATCTTTTTTAGGGCTGGTTAAAAGGGTAGTAGTAAGCTTTTTTTCTCCTATTTTAGCAGCAAATTTAACACTAGATCCCATTCTTACATCAAAGCAAATTTCACACCTTGCACCTTTTTCAGGCTCATTTTCATAACCACGCACAGCATTAAGCCATTTTTCATACTCATACTCACCTTTATAAAGCTTGATACCAAGTTTATCACAAGATCTTTTTACATCTAAAAATCTTAGTTCGTATTCGCTTAAAGGATGGATATTTGGATCATAAAAATACCCTATGATTTTTTCATTAGGATAAGTTTTTCTAAGTTCTTCAACAAAATAATGACTATCTACGCTACAACAAATATGCACTAGCATTAAAGACTTTCAAGCACTTTTAAAGCATGATCTTTCACACGCACATTGCTATAAATTTGAACAATCTTACCTGTTTCATCGACAACAAAAGTAGAGCGGATAAGACCTTCATATTCTTTTCCGTAATTTTTCTTAAGTCCCCAAACTCCATAAGCTTTAGCAACTTCTTTTTCACTATCGCTAAGTAAAATATGCTTTAAATCAAATTTAGAGATGAATTTTTCATGACTTGTCACACTATCAGGACTGATACCAATAATCACTGCATTTTTATCATTAAATTTATCATAATTTGCACTAAAATCACAAGCTTCTGTAGTACAACCTGGGGTATTATCTTTTGGATAAAAATACAAAATCACCTTTTTGCCAATAAAATCTTTTAAGGCTATTTTTACCCCGTCTTGATTTAAAAGCTCAAATTGAGGTGCTTTATCTCCTATGTTTAAACTCATTTACTTGCCTTTGCTTTGATAGCTTCAACGCTTTCTCCACCAAAGCCTATGTCATAATTTTCTACATCTTCTAAAACCACCACAACTCTTTCTTTGCTTTTATTATATTTTTTACTTAAAAGCTCAGTAATATCAGCTATAAGTTCTGCTTTTTGCTCTTTGCTTAAAGCCGGTTTTGCTAATTTAATATTTACTAATGGCATTGTTTCTCCTTATAAATTTTGTAATTATTTCAAATCAAATTTAATACTTTGTATAATAAACTTAATCATAATTTAAGAATAATTTATTAAAATTATGATTTTTATTATCAATTAAAATTACTTTCTAGGAGAAATAGTGCTTAAAAAAATATTCTTATTTATGATTTGTTTTAACATTTTTTTAACAAATGAAATCTTGGCAAAAGAGATAATGATCAAAGATGTTTTAGGAAGAGAAGTAAAGGTTAATTTACCCGCTAAACGAATCATCATAGCTTTTTATTTTCCTGATTTTCTAGCCGTTGGAGGCAAAAATGCTTTTGATAATGTGGTAGCCATTTCTAAAGACTCTTGGGCTAATTATATGCCACAAAATTATGAACTTTTTAGCTCCATTATTCCTAAAATCAAAACCTTAGACGATATAGGAGACCCACAATTTGGAACTTTTTCAGCAGAAAAAGTTATCGCCTTAAAACCTGATCTGCTTATCTTGGCTGATTGGCAATATGATATGATAAAAGACAATCTTAGCTTGATCGAAAAAGTAGGCATTCCTATAGTAGTCATCTCCTATAACAAAGAAACTTTAGAACAACATCGTTTAAGCACCCAAATTTTAGGTCAATTATTAAATCAAAAGCAAAGAGCTAATGAGATCATTGATTTTTATGAAAGCAAAATCAAATACATACAAGAAAAAATCGCCAAAGCCAATCTACCCAAGCCCAAAATTTACATAGAACTTGGAAATAAAGGTCCTAAGGAAAACAGTTTTACTTTTGGAAACGACATGTGGGGATCTTTAGCCAATCTGGTAGGAGGTGAAAACATCGCTCAAAATTTAGTTCAAAAATGGGGAGTAATTAGTGCTGAGCAAGTATTGGCTTCAAAACCTGATGTTATAGTAATTTCAGGTAGAGAAAATGAGCTAAATAAAAATAAAGAAGCCATGGTAATGGGAATAGGAATTGATGAAAAAGAAGCTTTAAAAAGACTTGAAGGTTTTAAGCAAAGAGAAGGTTATACTGCTTTACCTGCCATACAAAATCATAGACTTTATGGATTTTATAATCATTTAACTAGAACTTTAAGCGATGTTGCAGGAGCTGAATTTTTAGCTAAAGCCTTATATCCTGATCTTTTTAAAGATCTTAACCCAAATCAAACCTATAAAGAATTTCATGAAAAATTTATGCCCGCAGTTCCTAAAGGAACTTTTGGAATACAGGCAAACTAAATGGACTATAAAATCAAACAAACCCTAAAAGAACATAGAAAAAGAGAATTAAAACGATTTTTTATTATTTTAACTTTTTTCATCATTGCTTTTATATCTTTAATTTTTGATATCGCCACAGGCCCTTCCATGTTAAGCATAAAAGAGGTAATTAAAACTCTTTATGCGGGTATAAATTCCAATATTCAAATAGATCCTACTTCTGCAATTATCATTTATGATTTAAGATTTCCCATAGCTTTAATGGCTCTAGTTGTAGGTGCAACTTTAGGTATAGGTGGAGCTGAAATTCAAACCCTGCTTAATAATCCCATGGCAAGTCCTTACACTCTAGGTCTAGCTGCTGCCTCTGGCTTTGGAGCTTCTTTAATCATAGCCTTTGGAACCTTTGGCTTGCCTTTAATCATAGCTATCCCTATAGGTGCTTTTATAATGACCATGCTTTCAGCCAGTATTTTATTTACTCTTGCCAATTTAAGAAATTTTAATTCATCTATGTTAATATTGGTAGGAATTGCTTTATTGTTTTTATTTCAGTCTTTACTTTCTTTAGTTCAATTTATAGCCTCTCCTGAAGTCTCTCAACAAATTTTATTTTGGCTTTTTGGAAGCTTACAAAAAGCCACTTGGACAAATTTACTTATAGTCTTTTTAGTGAGTTTGGTTTGCACCCTTTTCCTAATCAAAGATTTTTGGGCATTAACAGCTTTAAAATTAGGAGAAACAAGAGCTATAAGCATGGGAATTAATCTTACTTTTTTAAGATTTAAAACCTTAGTTTTAGTTTCCATTATGACAGCTACAGCCATATCCTTTGTAGGTGTTATAGGTTTTATAGGTTTAGTAGCTCCACATATTGCTAGAATGTTAGTAGGAGAAGATCAAAGATTTTTTCTACCTAGTGCTATGCTAGTAGGTGCTGCTTTTTTATCAATTGCTTCTGTACTCTCTAAAATTATCATTCCTGGTGCTTTATTTCCAGTGGGTATTATAACTTCTTTTGTAGGGGTGCCATTTTTCTTTTGGATTATTTTTTCAAGGAAAAAACAATGCTAAAACTTGAAAATGTAAATATCAATAGAGCTTCTTTATGTGTCGCAAAAGATTTGAATTTAAATTTTGAAAAAGGAAAAATTTATGCTATCTTAGGTCCTAATGGAGCAGGAAAATCTTCTTTGATTTCAGCAATTTTTGGCACTATTAAATTTGAAGGAAAAATAAGCTTTAAAGATGAAATTCTTAGCCTAAAAAACTCTCACTCTTGGAGAAAAAATATAGGCTATATGCCTCAAGATAATTCAATAGATGCTAATTTAAGTGCTTTAGAGGTGGTTTTACTTGGTTTTATTGATCATCTTGGAATTTATTTAAGCGATGAACAACTTTTAAAAGCTGCTAATATAATGCAAAAATTAGGTATTTTAGATCTTGCTCAAAGAGATATCATGAGTCTTTCAGGGGGTCAAAGGCAAATGGTAATGTTTGCTAGCGTATTACTTAAAAATCCAAAAATTTTGCTATTAGATGAACCTGTAAGTGCTTTAGATATGCATCATCAATGTGTTTTACTAGAGGCAGTTAAAAAACAAACTCAAAAAGAAAAACTTATTACCTTAATAGTTTTGCATGATCTTTCTTTAGCGGCTCAATTTGCCGATGAACTTGTGATCTTAAATGATGCTAAAATTGTAGCTAAAGGTTATGCTAAAAATATAATTACAAAAGAACTCATAGAAAAAATTTACCATATTAAAGCTGAAATTTTTTACAATCAAGAGGGCTTACCCTTTGTTGCAGCAAAATCCGCCTACTAAAGGCTTTCCTAAAAATTGTCTTGCAAATTTATGATCTCAATATTTATAATATTTCTTTTTAATTCTAATAAAAATTAGAATTAAGTATTATTTAAGAAATATAAAACTCATTATAAAAACTTAAATTAACTTTAAATATATTTAACTTAAAATATATTTAAAGTTATTAAATGTATAAAAAATATTAGCTTATTTTTGATAAAATAAACATTTATTATTTCAATCAAAAGGTTTGATTATGAGTATAAAAGCAAATAAAATTTGGATGGATGGAAAATTAGTTGATTTTAAAGATGCAACTTTACACTTTTTAACCCACTCTTTGCATTATGGCAATGCTGTTTTTGAAGGAACTAGAGCCTATAAAACAGATAAAGGATTGGCAATTTTCAGACTTGAAGATCACACCAAAAGACTTTTAGAGTCTGCAAAAATTACTCTTTTAAATTGTCCTTTTTCTCAAAAAGAGCTTGAAAATGCACAAATTGAACTATTAAAAGCAAACAATTTTAAAAGCAATGTCTATATCCGCCCTTTGATCTTCTTAGGCGATGGAGTTATGGGACTTTATCATATAAAAGCTCCTGTAAGAGTTGGGATTGCAGCTTGGGAATGGGGTGCTTACCTTGGAGAAGAAGGTTTAGAAAAAGGCATAAAAGTAAAAATTTCGTCTTTTGCAAGAAATAGTGTTAAATCATGCATGGGAAAAGCTAAAGCAAGTGCGAATTATCTTAACTCTCAAATTGCAAAATTTGAAGCTATTGAAGCAGGCTATGAAGAAGCTTTGATGCTTGATGAAGAAGGTTTTATCGCAGAAGGAACAGGAGAATGTTTCTTTATTGTAAAAGATGGGGTTTTAATCACACCTCCAAATGATTTTTCTTTAAAAAGCATTACTCAAGATACAGTGCTTAAAATTGCTCATGATCTTGGTGTCACTGTGCTTCGCCAAAGAATTTCAAGAGATGAAGTTTACACTGCTAATGAAGCATTTTTCACCGGAACAGCCGCTGAAATCACACCTATTAACAATATTGATGCAAGAATAATAGGAAATGGTTTAAGAGGATCTGTAACTAAAAAACTTCAAGATGCTTATTTTGATGTAGTTTATGGACGCAATCAAAAATACGCATCTATGCTAACTTATATTTAAAAAAGGAAATAAATGCCAGCTGATTTGAATGATTATTTCAATAAAAAAAATGGAAATTCTAACAATAACGGAAACAACAACCGTCAAAATTTCAATTTCAAAGCACCAGAATTTAATTTTAAAGGTTTTGGAAAATTCTCTCCGTTTATTTATGGGGTGATTATTATTATCTTATTTTTAATCGTTGCAAAACCTTTTATGGTAATAAATTCTGGAGAAATGGGGATTAAATCAACAACAGGTAAATATGACCCAAATCCATTAGAACCAGGACTTCACTTTTTCTTACCTTTTGTACAAAAAATAACCATAATCGATACTAGAGTAAGACAAATCAACTATGCTTCTATAGAGGGAAGTAATGAAAATTTATCTTCGGGTTCAGGTGTTATTAATAAAAATAGTATTTCTGTACTTGACTCTCGTGGATTGCCTGTATCTATTGATGTTACAGTACAATACCGCTTAAATCCTTTGCAAGTTCCTCAAACTATAGCTACTTGGAGCTTAAATTGGGAAAATAAAATTATCGATCCAGTTGTTCGTGATGTAGTGCGAAGTGTTGTAGGAAAATACACAGCCGAAGAACTTCCTACTAATCGTAATACAATAGCCACTCAAATAGAAGAAGGTATAAGAAAAACCATAGAAGCCCAACCAAACGAACCTGTAGAACTTCGCGCTGTACAACTTAGAGAAATTATTTTACCTTCAAAAGTAAAAGAACAAATCGAACGCGTGCAAATTGCAAAACAAGAGGCTGAAAGAACTAAATATGAAGTAGAAAGAGCTAATCAAGAAGCCTTAAAAAAAGCTGCCTTAGCTGAAGGGGAAGCAAATGCAACTATAATCAGTGCCAAAGGTAAAGCTATGGCTGTTAAGATAGAAGCAGATGCACAAGCTTATTCTAATAAAGAAATCGCAAACAGCTTAAACACTCCTTTACTAAATTTAAAGCAAATTGAAACTCAAAAAGAATTTAATGAAGCTTTAAAAGTCAATCAAGATGCTAAAATTTTCTTAACTCCAGGTGGAGCAGTACCAAACATTTGGGTTGATACCAAAGATGCTAAAAAGCAAAGTTCTGCCAACATGAACTAAAAGGATACGCAAGTGGAAAAACTAAGAGAAATCGTGCTTTTTTACACTACTCATTTATATTTAGTAGATTATATGCTGATTTTATTAGTTTTTTTTCTCTTCACTTGTGTTTTACTTCTTTGTGTATTTTTACGCCATAGACCTATAGTAGCACTTTTTATTATTGCATTTGATATTATTGTTTGTTTTTTAGTTTATATCTATGGGTATAAACTAATAGACAATGAAGTAAGAACTCGGAAAACCGCTATTACGAATCAAAAAATAATACAAAGTTCAAATGATTTAATTGTTGATTTTAACATTACAAATAATTCAAAAAATAATTTTAAAGAATGTAAAATTACAGCTAAAATTTTTGCGGATAAAATACCTAATGATAATATCATAGAAGAATATAAAAAGAAATTTATCCCTTTTAGACAAAAAAGTAGAGAAATTAAAGATCTAAAGAAAAATGCAACCCAATTTCAAAGAATTGCTTTCGAAAATTTTAACTATGAAAATAACTATACCATACGCTTAGTTTCGGAGTGTTTTTAATGCATTTTACAATTTTTCATATTATAGCTTTTATCATTTTACTTATTTGCTTTGCCTTGATTTGTATTTTAATCTTTCTAAAAGTTAAACAGAAAGAAATGGCTTTGATTTCTTATACCATAGCTACTATTTTTACCGCACTTTTGATATATTCTATTTTTCTAACAATCAATCAATTCACCACTCAAGCCGATCTTAGCAAACTAACCTACACAAGAGATCTAAGACATGAAAGTGTTATCGTAAGCGGAAAGGTTCAAAATCTTACTAAATTTGAAATCAGAAAATGCTATTTGATACTTAGCATATTAAATCAAAAAAAAGTAGGGGGAGAAATTTTCAATGATAAAAATATTCGCAATGCCAAAATGCAAAATACAAGTGTTTCTTACACTATAGAAATTATAGACAAACTTCCAGGTAATACTTATAAAGAATTTAGAGCCAGTATTCCTTTTCCTCCAAGTTTTGATAACCCTGAATTTTATCACACCCTAAAATGTATTTGATTTAGAAAATACTTAATATTGACAATTAGAATTTCTCTATACCACATTTCATTAAATCTTAAAGAATTAAACATATATTATTTTATAGAGATGACTAGCTTTTTAGCTAGTCATCTAAGATTAAAACCTCTTCTTCTTAACATCTTCTAAGATATTATTAGCTATATCACTTACTGTACTAGAAATAATAGCTGATTCATTAGCAATTTCAACATTATCTTTAGTAGTTTGATCAATTTGTGCTACGCTATCATTGAT
>NZ_RYYJ01000040.1:0-1178 GCF_004379015.1 Campylobacter sp. US50a
AAATCGATAATGCTCTCATGGTTTTTAACTCTTTTTAGTTTGGCAATAAAAGTGTTTTTTGTTTTTTTGATATAAGCCATAACAGCAGGTGTCATTTTGCTTTTGTTTTCATCTGTTTTGCCATAGATTGAGAGTATGAATGCTAGACAGCTAGTTATATTGACAAATAATTTGTCGTTTTTCTCTTTGTGGATTATTTTGTTTAGGTATATTTTGGTAAACCAAGTTTCTATGGCTTTGTGCATTTTGTTTTTTCGCTTGGGCGTGTATTAGTTTTAGACATAAGTTTTCTCCTGTGGTTTTAGTGCTTTATGAAATTAT
This sequence comes from Campylobacter sp. US50a, assembly GCF_004379015.1. Classification (NCBI taxonomy): domain Bacteria; kingdom Pseudomonadati; phylum Campylobacterota; class Epsilonproteobacteria; order Campylobacterales; family Campylobacteraceae; genus Campylobacter; species Campylobacter sp. US50a. Next base: position 322 of record NZ_RYYJ01000040.1, read on the forward strand.
ACCGTATTTTTATTTAACTTGGGTATGAAATGAGTATTTTTATATATCAGGGAAAGTTTATGCTAGAAATATGTTTAAAAAATGACAAAGATAGGGAGAGAATGAGAGAAAGAATGAGGTGATAAATAAGGCAATAAATGAGGGAATAAATGAGGTGATAAATGAGAGAAAGAATGAGTATAAAGGCTATAAGGATTTGTGTTAAGGATAGCGTTAAGATGAGATTTGAATGCGTAGAATGCAAGATAGGGAGGAATGGGAGATGGGGTATAAAGGGGGTGATAAATGAGGGGATAAATGAGGTGATAAATGATGAAAATTATTCAATGAAATGTAGCGGATAAAGAAGGGGGAATAAATGAGGTGATAAAGGGCGAGAAGAAGACTTTTCTATTTCAAGGGTGAAAAATACTTTAGGTTAGGTATAAAAATGGCAATATTATTAACGAAGTTAATGTATGGTAGGTATAAAATTTTTTAACACCCTTTTTTTGAGAAAAATAAATTTCATTCTAAAAATACTATAAATCTCCAATTTATAGACATTCTTTGCTTTAGGGTAGGTATAAAAATGCCCTTGCTTAAACCTAGACTTTTTAATGCTTAATTAAAAATTAAAGTCCCTAAAAATAGGCATTCTTTGCTTTAGGGTAGGTATAAAAATGCCCTTGCTAAAGGCTAGACTTTTTAATACTTAATTAAAAATTAAAGTCCCTAAAAATAGGCATTCTTTGCTTTAGGGTAGGTATAAAAATGCCCTTGCTAAAGGCTAGACTTTTTAATACTTAATTAAAAATTAAAGTCCCTAAAAATAGGCATTCTTTGCTTTAGGGTAGGTATAAAAATGCCCTTGCTTA
>NZ_RYYJ01000040.1:1184-1294 GCF_004379015.1 Campylobacter sp. US50a
TTTTAATACTTAATTAAAAATTAAAGTCCCTAAAAATAGGCATTCTTTGCTTTAGGGTAGGTATAAAAATGCCCTTGCTTAAACCTAGACTTTTTAATGCTTAATTAAAA
>NZ_RYYJ01000041.1:0-1260 GCF_004379015.1 Campylobacter sp. US50a
TTGAATGCTTTCATCATCATAGTAAAAATAAGCCTTTCCACTTTTGCTTTTATCTTTTTCATCTTGGTAAAAATAATTTGCAATTTGCTTTTTACTTCTTTTTTGATTGTCTGCCTTAGCAGTACCACTTCTTGCCATATAAGAATTAATTAATTCATTTCCTTTGTAATGATAGAGATTAAATCCATCATAAACTAAATGATCTTTTGCTTTAAATTTAAGTATGAGTCCAACTTTGTGATGGGTATAATTATTAAATATTCTTTTAGCATTTTGTAAAGGAGTAGGAAAATAAGCATTGCTTTCATCAAGCTTTACTTTAAAGCTATAACAATCACTAAAATACTTTTCTTTATCAAATCTTATTTTACCCTTTTCATCACTGCGTCTTTTTAGATTAACTACTCTTAAAGCTTCATCATGTTTAAAACCTTTGATAATGATTTTAGCATTAGCAATGGGTTTATTGTGTTCATCTTTTAAATATAAAGTGATAAAGCAAGGTTCTTTAGCGTTAGATGAGGATTTGTTTAAAGGTTCTTTTGAAAGTTTATTAAAACTTGTATTGTTGTAAGCAATTTCTTTTTTAAGCTCTTTGGGTTCTAGTTTAATATTTAAACTTTCTTCTAGTAAAGAATAATTTTTAATCCTTGCATTATGATTGTTATATTTTATATTCAAATCCCCTAGAGAATTTAAATCCTCTTTATCGTATTTAAAATGATAAAGCAAATTTTCTTCTTTTTCTTCAAATAAAAACTCATTATTTTCTTTTGCACCTAAAAGAAGTTTTTCGTAAAAAAACACTCTTGTATTAAATTCTTTAAATTTAATATTATATTCTTTTTCTATTCTTTTAATGTCAAGTAAAGATTCATTTTTAATAAACACATCACAATGATTATCATAAATATGGATTAAATTTGACATCGATGAAGCATTATTTAAAAAGATAATTTTTTTATTTTTGTCTTTATTTTCTAAGATGAAATGGTTTAGGTTTTTAGAGTGGGAAGATAAAAGATAAAAATCTTGTTCTTTTGTGCTACTTGTATTTTCTTTTGTATCACTTTCTTGATTTGAATTTTCATCTTGATTTAAATTTTTATTTATTTCTTTGTTTTTATTTTTATTTATTGTTTCATCTTTACTATTTATTTCTTTATTTACAATCAAAGAATTAATATAAGTTTGATAAGCATTTTCTAAATCTTCAAAACCAAGTTTTTTAAATTCATCAATACTTTTATAAAGTTCTTT
>NZ_RYYJ01000042.1:0-1250 GCF_004379015.1 Campylobacter sp. US50a
TTTTTGAGTGAGGGTGTTTAGGTAATCTAAATGAGGCTTAAGGGTTGCAACAATATCATTTATGGGCTTTTTGGTAAGTTGTGAAATTGGTTTAAGTTTTTGAATTTTTTTTAAATCGATAATATAATCTTGATAAGGTATAAAATCTAAATCGTTTTCATACCAAAGTGCTAAATTATATAGTGTATCTTGTTTATGAACTTGTTTGGAGCTTGTTCTATTTGTATTGATTTTATGTATTCTATATTTAATTATTTCCCTTTTGATATTTAAGTAAGAAAACACATCAAAAATAAGACTTATTTTATTAATATTTGGATTAGATAGATAAATATCGGCTTCATCGCAAGCCCTAATAAGAAATGGAATAAAGTTTTTTGGGTTAGTTTTGTATCGTATTAAAAACCACAATAGGAATCTCGAATTTTTGATAATAGAATCTCGAATATTATCTTTGATATTATTAAATCTGCCATGATAATGTAAAGAAACCAAGGAAGCTTTTTCTTGACTATATTCCAACAAGTTATCGCCAATATATTGTGATATATACTTTTTATATGAATCAAAGGTTCTTTCCAAAATTTCTTGGGCTTGTTCTTGCGTAAGCGAAAAATTAAACACTCTATTTTGTAAATAACCTTTTACTATCTTTGGGTCTGTAAAACCTGCCTTATTGGCTCTATATTTCTCTATAATTTCATAAAAAGTTAATTCTTCATCTCCTATTTTAAGTTTTTTAGAATCATCTGGTAAATACCCTTCTAAAAGTAACTTTGGATTATTTCCTGTCTTTAAATCAAGTCCATATCCAATAGTTACATTGCCTGCAATATGTATAGCATTTTCTTGTTTATAATTTGAATTTTCAAAAGCAATAAGAAGCTTTGCACATTCTTTTTTATAATCATTTTCATTTAATTTTTTAACATCATAAAGCATTATTGCATTTCCTTTTTATAGATATCTCCCCACTCAAATATCGTTTGGTTGCCACACATTGTGCTACAAAAATAATCGGGTGAATTAAATACTTTCTCATCTCTTATAAATACAATACCCTGTTGATTTTTCCTAATATAAATTTTACAATTTGCAAAATCCTTATCATCATTTAAAGCTATAGCTTCTTGTTGAGATTTTATCTGTAATTTCAAAGTTATATCGCATTCGTGCATATCATTAAATTCACTTTTATTTAGGATAGCCTCATATCTAGCTTCACAAATATTAAACTTATCACACTTTTT
>NZ_RYYJ01000043.1:0-1230 GCF_004379015.1 Campylobacter sp. US50a
TTTTTGAGTGAGGGTGTTTAGGTAATCTAAATGAGGCTTAAGGGTTGCAACAATATCATTTATGGGCTTTTTGGTAAAATTTGAAACAATTTGAGAAATGTTACTTTTGCTTATTTTGCTAACTTTATTCTGTGAGTTAAATCTTATAAAATCTAAATCATTCTCATACCATTTTGCCAAATTTAATAATGTATCTTCTTTAACATGAGTGGTAAAATTTTCAATACTTTCATTATCTTGGTATGTTCTGTATTTTATTTGCTCTTTTTTAATATTCAAATAAGAAAATATATCAAATATAAGACTTATTTTATTGATATTCGGATTAGATAGATAGATATCTGCTTCATCTGCACTTCTAGCAATATATCCTACATAGGTATTAACATTTGTTTTGTATCTTATAATAAACCAAGACAAAAATCTTGAATTATTCTTAATAGCTTTAATTAATCCATTGTTTTCAATGCCTTTTCCTAGATAACGCATAGATAGCAATGAAGCTCTTTCTTTACTATAAGGCAAATAATTTGTTGTTATATTGGAAAGTCTCTTTTCATATATTGGAATCATATTTTCTAAAACTTTTTGAGCTTGTTCTTGTGTAAGTGAAAAACTAAACACTCTATTTTGTAAATAACCTTTTACTATCTTTGGGTCTGTAAAACCTGCCTTATTGGCTCTATATTTCTCTATAATTTCATAAAAAGTTAATTCTTCATCTCCTATTTTAAGTTTTTTAGAATCATTTGGTAAATAATCTAGTAAAAAATCTTTTGGTTGTCCATTGCATTTTAGCAAATCAAGTCCATAACCAATGGTTATATTTCTCGCAATATGTATAGCATTTTCTTGTTTATAATTTAGATTTTCAAAGGCAATAAGAAGTCTTGCACATTCTTTTTTATAATCATTTTCATTTAGCACTTCGGTATCATAAAGCATTGATTATTCCTTATGATATAAGCGATTTACACTAATTTCTGTTCCCTCTCCACAACCCATATAGCAATTTTTGGGCTTTTGCTCTGTGATTAAAATCCCATTTTTATTAAGCTCCAAGTTCAAGCTACATTTTTCTTCGTCATCATAATACGCAATGGCTTTATTATTATTTTTGATTTTAAGCTTCATTAAAACTTCTTCGCAGATATGCATATCATTAAATTCACTTTTATTTAGGATAGCCTCATATCTAGCTTCACAAATATTAAACTTATCACACTTTTT
>NZ_RYYJ01000044.1:0-1214 GCF_004379015.1 Campylobacter sp. US50a
TTACAAACATAAAGCTCTTGTTTTCTATCTTCATCTTCTAAGATTTCATCTAGTCCTTGTGCGATTTGAAGTTTTAAATTTTGCATTTTTGCAGGAGCTAAAAAAGTTAAATGATATTCGTTTAATTCTTTATTATCTTCTAAAGCATTTTTGATGATTTTATCATACTCATGTAGCTGTGTAAAATACCCTACTCCTAAATCTTTATTTTCAAATTCCTTATAAGCACTTTTATAAACTTTAGCAATGTTTTTTGGGATAATAAAATAAAGTTTGATTAAATTAGTATCAAAGCTAAGATTTAATTCTTTAAATTCATAATCTTTACTAAAGTCTTGTTTGAATTGATTAAGAATATTTATATCCTCTATATCTTTTAAATCTTTTAAATCTATATTAAATTCATTTAAAGCCTTATCTTGTTCTTTTTTTTCATTATTGATTAAAAGATTATAGATAGGTAAATTATCTTTTTGAAATCTATCACTTTTATAATGAAGTCTTATTATAGGTTCTTTTAACTCTATTTGATTTTTACTTTGTTCTCCTAAGCCCTCTTTAGGATCAAAGCTGTGATCAAATTTAAACTTAGTAGGAGTAAAGCTTACTTTTAAAGCAAAGCCTTTATCTGTTTTACAAGCTGAGATGAGTTCTTGTAAGATTACATATTCATTATTGACTTTCTTTTGAGATAAGGATCCTTTTACATTAACAACTTTAGTACAAGGAACACTTACACCTGCTATAGTATTAGGACAAGCTACTATACTAGAGTTTAATAAATCACTTTCTAGCATTATAGGCACACCATCATCTTTAAAAGTTTTTCCTTTGTTTGATTTAAGTATGACTTTACCTCCATGGATACATTCTAGGTTTTGATTTTCTAAAAGAGCATGAAGTTTGGCTATAGCTTGTTTTTTATCTACTTGTGTGGTTTTTTGTTCTTTTAAAGTGTTTGAAATTAAGTCTTTATACTCTAAGCTTTGTTTGCTTAAACATTCTAATTTAATATTTAAAGAATTTTCTATAATAGAATAATTAAGCAAGCAAAGTTCATCATTTTTATAAAAGATACTAAGTCTTCCTAAACCACTGCTTTCATCTTTAGGAGAAAAATAATAACTAGGTGTATCTTGTTTTATAGTATTATCTTGATCTAATTCTCCAAAGTAAAAAGGATTATTAGGAAGTTCATTTGAGCCTGTAAGGAG
>NZ_RYYJ01000045.1:0-1184 GCF_004379015.1 Campylobacter sp. US50a
TTTTTTTAAAAAACCGTTTTTACTATTCTTTAATCTTTTATATTGTATTTTGATTGTCTTATTTATGTAATTTTATATATAAAAAAAGTTTTTTCCAATTTTACAACAAAACCCTTTATGGTATAATAAAAATAAAAATTATATAAGAAAGGATACAAATGGCTATAAAAATTGAAATTAGCGGATTTGATAAGGATTTTTTACCTGTTTTTGAGAGTTTAGCTAAAAGCCTAAAAGCTACTTATTGTTTGTTAGAATGTGATACTCCAGAAGAGAAAAAACAAAGTTCTATGAAAAAGGCTTTAGAAGAAATGAAAAATGGAGAGCATGAAACTTTTAAAAACTTTGATGAGTATAAAAAGGCTATGCGTGAAATATGAAATTAGAGTTTTAAAAGAATACAAGAAAAACTATAAGAAGCTAACGCTAAAAGAAAAAGACTTAGTAGATGAAATAGTCTATCGCTTATCTAACAATGAAACTCTTGAAAAAAAATACAAAGATCATAAACTAAAAGGTGAATTTAAAGAGCTTAGAGAGTGTCATGTAAAACCTGATTTACTCTTAATTTATCAAAAACAAGATGATAAACTTATTTTAACATGTATTAATATAGGTTCTCATAGCGAGTTGTTTTAATAATTGAAGTTAAATTAATCAAGTTTATAAAAATCCATAACTACATATTAAGTCATTTATATCATAATAGAAAGAAAAAAGAAAAACACTATGAAAAAATTATCCCAAGAAGAAATACAAAAAGCTATGAGAGAATGTGTAGTAAGTTCTTATACTTATGATCCAGTTAATCCTAATGGTTATTTCTCAAGATTTATTCGATGTTTTAAATGAAGATTTTACCAAAGAATATGAATTCATAGATAGTCCTACTTTAGATGATATAGTAAAACACAAACAAAGTGATGAAGTTTTTAAAGTGTTTTATAAAAAAGATGATAAAATAAGATTGCTTAGAGTTAGCAATATGCAAGCTTTAAATCGTTTTGATAAACTTAAAGGTGCAATGACAAAAATAATTTTAGATAGTGGTTTTAAACCTGATAAATAAAAAGGATTAATATGTGTAAAGATCAAGAATATATAGAGCAAATGAAAACTTTATTATTAAAAGGTTTTAAAGATGCCAAAGATGATAAAGTGTATCAAAAAGAACAGCTTGAACT
>NZ_RYYJ01000046.1:0-1179 GCF_004379015.1 Campylobacter sp. US50a
TTACTCTCTCCTATAACAATACCTTGAGTGCTATTAGGAGCTTTAGGTTTAGCTTTAAAACTTGGAGTAAAGATAATATTCTTTTTTAATAAAGTTAAAGTATTAGAATAAGATTTACTTAAATTTAAATCTTTTAAATTTAAATGATCATTAGTATTAATAGAATTAGCTAAGATGGCATCATCAATTAAGATTTGAGTATTAGCAATAATAATAAAGTCTTTAAGCAAAGAAGCTTTATCTTGTTTTTCTTCATCTTGATTTTTTATTTCTTCTTGATGATTAAACTCCTTATAATTTAAAGTGATAAAATCTCCTAAGCTAAGATGATAAATATTACTTTTTGCTAGTAAGCTTTCATTTAATACTAAGGCTCTTTTTTCTTTAAGAGAAGGCTTAGTCTTTAAATCAATGCTTTTTGTAAAAGAATATTCACTCTCATAAAAATGTTCATTATAATAAGCTTTGTTATTAAGTTCTTGTTCATAAGGAACTTTATTAGAGTGTAAGGATAAAAGATTTAAAGGAGTATTGGCATTAATACTAGAATGTGTAAAAGAATTAGTTCTTAAACTTTGTTCTTTATAAATAGAAGAAATACAAGCTTGATTTAAAATATTATTAACATTAGGATTATACTCAATTTCTTTATTTTTTACATTTTTATATACATCACAAAAATAAATAGTGTTCTCATCTTCATAAAAAAAGATTCCATTATTATGGCTTAATCTTGTAATAAAGTCTAAATCACTTTCATTGTATTGAGAGATGAGTTCTTGTTCTTCATAATTAAAATGTATATTAGAATAATCAATTTCTTTATGTAAGATATCTTGATAAAAACCAAGGGTTTGTTTAATCACTTCTATAATATTAGTATGAGTATAAATACGATTGGCTTTATTTAAAGAAAGTCTTATCAAGACTGATTGAAGCTTAAAAGAAAAAAAATGCTTGTATTTTATTTGCTTAGTATTTGAAGTGCTATCATTAATATTTAAAGCACTTTCATGATTAATACCTAGATATTTTATATAAGTGATAATTCCCTTATAGTTTTTTACTTCATTGTTATCAAAGTTTAAGGTATTATTCTCATAAGGATTATGGATACTTAAAATAGCTTCTTGATCGATTAAAACATTAGGATGAAAATTAAAAGTTGTAGGGGTGCTT
>NZ_RYYJ01000047.1:0-1083 GCF_004379015.1 Campylobacter sp. US50a
TTTAGAACAGAAAAATCAGAAGAAAAATTAAATTATCTTAATGAAAATGAAATTATAAGGCTAAATAATGTTTTAGAGAAAGAAAAAGCAAAAAAAGAAGTTTACAATAGTTTTAGAAATTCTTTACTGATAAAACTTATGCTTTATGGAGGACTTAGAATTTCTGAAGCTTTAAATGTAAAACTTTGTGATTTTGAAGAGGTTGATGATGAAATATTAAAAATATCCATAATAGGCAAGGGTGGTAAAGAACAATTTGCATTTATTAAAAAAGAAGAAGTAGATGATGAGCTTGAATATTTTAAAGAAAATATCCAAGATAGTGATTACATAATGCAAACTAGCACAGGAAAACATTTAAATAGAAGCAATGCTTTTTTGATTGTAAATAATATTTATGCTAAAGCTTTGATCAGTAAAAAAGGACTTCATTTGCTTAGACACACTTTAGCCATGAGATTAACAGCCAAAGGAACAAACCTTGTGGTCATACAAAAAATTCTAAGACATGCAAATCTAAATACTACTACTATATATGCCAAAGCAACAAATGATACAATAAAAGCTGCGTTATTGAATAATTAATTTTTCTAAAATTGAGTATTTGCATAGACTTCAAGAAGAAGTCTATGTGTTTAAAATTGTTCTAATAAAAGCTTAGGCTCTCCGCCAAGTATTTTGATGAAATTTGCAATTCTTGATTGTATCATTTCTACGGAATACATACTTCCTAAACCGCCTAAAGCATAAAATAATTCTTCGAAAATGTCTTCTTTGTTAAATTCAAGTTCTTCTATATCAATAAGATCAGGAGTTTGGCTACCTTTTTGTAATTCTTGATATATTTCAACCAAAATATTAATTCTTTCTGGATTATTTTTAGTTTTTAGATAAGAATTTAAGTGTATTATTAGGGTTTTTATGAGTTTTTCTCTATTTTCTTTATTTTCAAGAAAACTCAAGAGGACTGTGATTTATAGTTAAAATAACCAAAAGAACATACTTGAAAAATTAATAATACAAATAACATATACTTTAACATATACTTTTTAAATAATAAAATTTTTCAAATATAGAAATTCA
>NZ_RYYJ01000048.1:0-1035 GCF_004379015.1 Campylobacter sp. US50a
TCAAACTATCAAGAAGCTTATTATGCTTATAAAAAATGTCTTAGTTTGGATTCTCATGCAACCTATCAATTTGATTTGGCTTATCTTTTGATGCGTATGGGAGTGGATGATAATTTTGAAGAGGGTAAGAAATATTATGAAAGCAGATTATTTTATGCTCATAATGAAACTTTTTCTACTTATCATTATAATGAAAGCCTAAAAGCTTTTAATAAATTTGGCGTTGATGCTTTTAAAAATAAAGAAGTTTTAGTATTTTGCGAGCAAGGCTTTGGCGATACTATAATGTATGCAAGATGCTTAGAAAAACTTTGCAAAATCGCTTCAAAGGTTTTATTTGCTCCTCAAAGTGCCATGTATGAAATGTTTAAAAATCAAATCAAATTTTTAAATCAAAATGATGATATTTTTAAAAATGTAAAGGTTTTAAAAAATCTACCTACAAATTTTGATTATGCTATTCCTATTTGTTCTTTGCCTTTTTTTATTGATATTAAGCTTGATGAGATTTCACGATTAAAAACACCTATATTGCCACAGAAAAAACCGCATAATAAAAGAAAAAAACTTGGTATTTTTTATGCTACTCCTAATGCTGAAAATTCTGATTTATTAAGAAATGTAAAATTTGAATTTTTATTTGATATATTAAAAAACTTAGATTATGAAATCATTTCTTTTCAAATGCAATTAAAAGAAGAATTACCTAAGGTAATAGAAGATAGAAGTAAGCTTATAGAAAATTGGAATGATACTCTAAATTATTTATATGATATTGACTGTATGCTTAGTATTGATAGTGCTATAGCGCATTTAAGCTTAGCTATGGATGTTCCTACTATAGTTCTTTTACATCCTAGATTTGATTGGCGTTGGGGAAAATTTGAAAATCCTAAAAGTTATTTTTGGCCAAAAGCAAAATGTTTTATCATAAAAGAACAAGAAGAAACAAAAAGGAATTTGCAAAAACTGATTAAAGATATCTTAAACTAAAGCTTAGTTTAAGAGCTTTAGGTGGAAAATTTGGTTTTTGAT
>NZ_RYYJ01000049.1:0-909 GCF_004379015.1 Campylobacter sp. US50a
ATCCCATCGCTTTATTAATGAGATTATGAGAAATAAGGGAAGCGAAGCGGAGTAACTATATTACTTCGCAATATACATTTAATAAAATAATGCTATATTTTACCTTTATATTTTTTTAAGCTTATAAGTTAAGTTTATTTTAATATTTATATTCTCTCTTAATCTAGAAAATATATTTTTAAATTAAAAGAAACTTAAATATTATTTTTCTTTATTTTTTTTCAGCTGAATTTTTTTAATTAATTTTTGCTTAAATCTTGCATTTTGTTATAATTCAATTATAATTTTTTATTTAAGTTTATTTTTATAATTGATTAAGCTTTAATCGAAAGCTTAAAAAAATAAAAACTTTCAAATTTGCGTTTTAAAAGCTTTTTTGTTTTATTAATAAAAAAGTATTTGTTTTAATTGTTTTTTGTCATTTAAGCTTATTTATTCTTTGATTAAAGTTTTGATTTTTATTTATTTGATTTTATTTCAAAAGATGAAATTTATTTTTTAGTTTAAGGTTTAAAGAAAAAAAAGATTGAAACTTTTATTATAAGATATAGAAATAAAATTAAGCTTAAGAATTAGATTTTTCCATAGTTTGAAAGAAAAAAAATTAAGCTCAAGTTAATTTTTTTTAAGCTCAAGTTAATTTTTTGCTTATATAAAACTTAATCTTATAAATATCTTAATTTTATTAAAGTATGGTAAAATAGCGTTTTGTGTGTTTAAACTTAAATATTTTTTAATTTAAGGTTTGGTGATTTTTTGGCTTAAGTTTATTTTTTTCCTTAAAATTATAGTTCAATTATAATTTTTTTAATTAATGTTTGCTTAAATCTTGCATTTTGTTATAATTCAATTATAATTTTTTATTTAAGTTTATTTTTATATATAATACTATATAATATTATATAATAT
>NZ_RYYJ01000004.1:0-151062 GCF_004379015.1 Campylobacter sp. US50a
CTTAGTTTAATTAGTTTTTACTCTCCTACTTGTTAAAATTTCATCCTGATAATTTTAAAATTATTAGGATGGATGTTTTTAAGGTTGTTAAACTCTTTTTAGATTGCAATCATTCTTTTAAAGTATTTTAAAAACTCAGTTAAGATTAACAATAAATCATTTTAAATCATTTTAAATCATTTTAAATCATTTTAAATCATTTTAATACGATTAAAAAGAAGTGAAGAGGATTGAAAAGTAATACATTTGGTTGCGAAGGGGAGATTTGAACTCCCGACCTTCGGGTTATGAGCCCGACGAGCTAACCACTGCTCTACTTCGCGACATATAAGATATTTGAAATATAAAATAAGAAGTGGATGGGGTAAAGGGATTCGAACCCCTGAATGACAGGACCAAAACCTGTTGCCTTACCGCTTGGCGATACCCCAATAAATATTTTTTAAAAGTGTGATTATAATGAATTTTAATTTATTTGTCAAGCAATTTAAGTTATAATTTTAAAAATTTTAAGGAAATAAAAATGAAATTTGTTAGCGTAGAACAAGCGATTAAGGATTTACAAGCAGGAAAAATGCTTGTTATGGTAGATGCAGAAGATAGAGAAAATGAAGGCGATTTAATCTTTCCTGCGCAATTTAGTACTCAAGAAAAAGTAAATTTCATGATAAAAGAAGCTCGTGGTGTGGTTTGTGTAGCTTTAGATGAAACTTTGGCAAAAAAATTTGAACTTCCTTTAATGGTGCCTAAAAATACTTCAAACCACGAAACCGCTTTTACCATAACCGTAGATGCAAAAGATGCTACAACGGGAGTTAGTGCTTATGAAAGAAATATGACTATACAAATTTTTGCTGATGATAATGCTAAAGCGAGTGATTTTGTAAGACCAGGACATATCAATCCTTTAATCGCAAAAAAAGGCGGAGTTTTAGAACGCACAGGTCATACAGAAGGTACGGTTGATCTTTGTAAATTAGCAGGATTAAAAGGTGCTTGTGTGATTTGTGAAATCGTAAAAGATGATGGAGATATGGCAAGAAGAGAAGATCTAGAATTTTTTTGCCAAAAGCATGATTTAAACATGATAGCCGTAAGTGATCTTATAGAATATCGCCTAAAACATGAAAGCCTTATTAAGCTTGAAGAAAAAAGTCAAAGTGTTTTAGCAGGCTTTAAAGCAGAAAAATTTATCTTTAGCGATCATAATCAAACCCAACACATAGCTTTTTGCTTTAAAGATATCAAAAAATGTGAAAATGTTAAATTTCATATCAGTGGTAGTGATTTTGAGCTTTTAACTTCAGATAAATTTTCAAAACTTTTAGAGCAAATCAAATTTCTTAGTGAAAATGGTGGCGTTATAGTTTTCATGCAAGGAGAAAAATCCAGTACCACTCAATACAAAAACTATGGTATAGGAGCGCAGATTTTAAGATATTTTGGTATAGAAGAAATTAAACTTTTATCTCAAAGTTGTGATAAAGACTATATAGGCTTAGAAGGTTTTGGTTTAAATCTTAAAGCTTGTAATTTTAACTAAAAAGGAAAAAAATGACTTTAAAAGAACAAATTTTAAACGATATCAAAGAGGCAATGAAACAAAAAGATGATTTTAAAAGAGATAGTTTAAGAACTCTAAATGCAGCTTTTAAGCAAATAGAAGTGGATGAAAGAATAGAATTGGATAATGAAAGAATTTATAAAATCATTGCAAGTGAAATCAAAAAACGCAAAGACGCAATCGAACTTTATCTTAAGGCAAATCGTGAAGATTTAGCACAAAAAGAACAAAATGAAATAAGTCTTTTTGAAATTTATTTGCCTAAACAACTAAGTGATGAGGAGTTAACTTTAGCCTTAAAACAACTTATAGAAGAACTGGGCGTAAGTTCACTAAAAGAACAAGGTTTGGTAATGAAAGAAGCTAAAATAAAATTAGGTGCGAGTGTTGATGGCAAAAGACTTAATTTGGCACTTAAAGAGCTTTTACAATAATTTTTTGGAGTGTTATTATGAAAGAATTAAGCGGTTCAGCAATGATTTGCGAGGCTTTAAAAGAAGAAAATGTTAAAATTGTTTTTGGTTATCCTGGAGGCGCTGCGCTTAATATTTATGATGAAATTTACAATCAAAAGTATTTTAAACATATTTTAGTGCGTCATGAACAAGCGGCTTTGCATGCTGCTGATGCTTACGCAAGAATGAGCGGAGAAGTGGGCGTGGCTATAGTTACAAGCGGGCCAGGTTTTACAAATACTATTACAGGTCTAGCTACGGCTTATAGTGATTCTATCCCTTTAATATTGATTTCAGGGCAGGTAGCAAATTCTCTTATTGGCACAGATGCTTTTCAAGAAATTGATGCAGTAGGTATTTCAAGACCTTGTGTGAAGCATAATTATTTAGTTACTTGCATAGAAGAGTTTCCACGCATTTTAAAAGAGGCTTTTTATATAGCAAGAAGCGGTAGACCTGGGCCTGTGCATATAGATGTGCCAAAAGATGTAAGTGCAACTTTGGGACTTTGGGAATATCCTAAAGAAATTTCTATGAAAACTTATAAACCTGTTTATAAGGGTAACTCAAAACAAATTAAAAAATTTGCAGAGCTTTTAAAAGAAGCAAAAAGACCTTTATTTTACTTGGGTGGAGGTTGTATCAGTTCCAATGCAAGTGAGCAAATCAGAGAGCTTGTAAAATTTACAAAAATTCCAGCAGTTGAAACCTTGATGGCGCTTGGAACTTTAAGAAGTGATGATGTTTTTAATCTCAAAATGGCAGGCATGCATGGAAGCTATGTTGCTAATATGGCTTTAAGTGAGTGTGATTTGCTTGTGAGTGTAGGAGCGAGATTTGATGATAGGATTACAGGAAAAACAAGTGAATTTGCTAAACATGCGACTATAGTTCATGTTGATATTGATCCTAGTTCTATTTCAAAGATTATCAATGCGCATTATCCTATAGTAGGAGATATTAAAGAAGTTCTTAAAGAGCTTTTAGAAGAGCTTAAAAAGGAAAATTTTAATACAACTTTTAAAGAATGGCATGAAACTTTAAAGCGTTATAATGAACTTTATCCACTTTCTTATGAAGATAGCAATGAGGTTTTAAAACCGCAATGGGTGATTGAAGAATGTGCGAAGATGGCTCCTGATGCAAGGATTATTACCGATGTGGGTCAGCATCAAATGTGGGTAGCACAGTTTTATCCTTTTAATTATCCAAGACAGCTTGCAACAAGTGGAGGGCAAGGAACTATGGGATATTCTTTACCTGCTGCTTTGGGTGCAAAGCTTGCTGTGGATGAAGAAGTGGTGATTAATTTCGTAGGTGATGGATCGGTTTTAATGAATATCCAAGAGCTTATGACTGCTCATGAGTATGGTATAAAAACTATAAATATTATTTTAAATAATGCCTTTTTAGGTATGGTAAGACAATGGCAAAGTATGTTTTATAAAGAGCATTTTTCACAAACAGATTTAAGCACTCAACCTGATTTTATCAAAATTGCTCAAGGTTTTGGTTGCGAAGGTTATGAAATTTCAAACAAAGAAGAATTCATTCAAGCTTTTAGCCAAGCTTTAAAAAGTGATAAAACCTCTCTTTTAAATGTAAAAATTGATCGCTTTGAAGATGTTTTACCTATGGTGCCCGCAGGAGGTGCGATTTATAATATGATTTTACCAAAGGCAAAGGATAGACAATGAGAAGGGTTTTATCGGTAATTGTTCTAAATGAGCATGGGGTTTTATCTCGTATAGTAGGACTTTTTTCAGGAAGAGGTTATAATATTGACTCGCTTACAGTAGCACCTTTGGAAAATAAAGAATTTTCGCGTATTAATATAGTCACTTCAGGAAATGAAAGAACTTTTGAGCAGATAGTCAAACAACTTCATAAGCTTATTCCTACTTATAAAGTGATAGAAAGTGAAGAATTTATTGACAAAGAAATGGCTTTAGTGAAAATTCCTTTAAATGAAAATTTAGGTGGACTTGATGCCGTTTTGAAAGCTTATAATGGTACTATTGCAAATAGTAATGAGAATTTTTTGTTTTTAATGGTTGCTGATGATGCAAATCGCATTGATAATTTTTTAAAAACAATTAAAAAATACAATCCTAGTGATATAGTTCGCAGTGGATCTGTTTTGATGGAGATTAAATGAAATTAAGTGAAATAGCAGAATTTTTAAGCTTAGAGTATAAAGGTGAGGATATAGAAATCAGTGCTTTAAATTCTTTATTGAAAGCAAATTTTACAGAGCTTACTTATTGTGATGGTGAGAAAAATACTAAAGATATACCTCACACAGGAGCTGCTGCTATTTTAGTATCTAAAGAATATGAAAATTTAGTACCTAAGGACACTAAAGCTTTGATTACTCAAAATCCACATTTGAATTTTGCTTTTTTAAGCAAGCTTTTTGCTAAGCCTTTGATAAGCACAGCTAAAGAAAAAGTGCAAAATATCGCAAAAAGCGCAAGAATCATGCCTAATGTTTATATAGGTGATAATGTAAATATAGGTGAAAATGTAATCATTATGGCAGGAGCTTATATAGGCGATAATGTCAGCATTGGTGATGAGAGTATTATCCATCCTAATGTAGTGATTTATAATGATACTAAAATTGGTAAAAAATGTCATTTGCTTGCTAATTGTGTAATAGGAAGCGATGGTTTTGGTTATGCACACAATAAAAACGGCGAACATTATAAAATTTATCATAATGGCAATGTGATTTTAGAAGATTTTGTAGAAGTGGGGGCTTGTACAACTATAGATAGAGCAGTTTTTGATAGTACTATTATCAAAGCAGGCACTAAGGTAGATAATCTAGTTCAAATCGGACATAATTGCAATATAGGTCAAAATTGTATCATTGTAGCACAAACTGGAATTTCAGGTTCAAGTGAGTTAGGACGCAATGTTATTATGGGTGGTCAAAGTGCAACGAGTGGACATTTAAAAATAGGCGATTTTAGTACTATAGCTGCAAGAGGCGGTGTGAGTAAAAATTTAGAAGGCGGGCGCGTTTATGGTGGTTTTCCTATCATGCTTCAAAAAGATTGGCTAAAACTTCAAGCTAAAATAGCAATAAATTTTAAAGAAAAATCACAAGATTAGCATCGCATCGCCATAAGAGTAAAAGCGATATTTTTCTTTTATGGCAAGTTCATAAAGTTTTAAACACTGTTCTCTACCGATAAAAGCTGAAACTAGCATGATAAGAGTAGATTTTGGTAAATGAAAATTGGTCAAAAGATGATTTTGTCTTATAGGTGGATTTTGCGGGTGTAAAAAAAGATCACAAAAACCATTTTTTGTTTTAGTTCTTGCGTAATATTCTATAGTTCTTGTTACCGTTGTTCCTACGCCTAAAATAGCTTGTTTAGAATCTATAATTTCACATGCTTGCTGCGGAATATTAAAAAATTCGCTATGCATTTTATGCTCTTGTATATTTTCACACTCTACGCTTTTAAAGGTTCCAGCTCCTACATGTAAGGTTAAATGATAAATTTCGTGTTTTTTTCTTAAATTTTCAAGCATAGTCTCACTAAAATGTAAACTTGCAGTCGGAGCAGCCACTGCGCCTAAATTTTTTGCAAAGATACTTTGATAATCTTTCAAATCACTTTTTTCATCCTCCCTTTTAATATAAGGAGGCAAGGGTATATGTCCTATCTTGTCAAGCAGGTTGTACAGATTTGAGGTATCTAAGGTTTTATCATTTTGAAAAAATTGAACTTTTCGAAGGCCATCATCTAAAAGTTCTACAACGCGCGCTTTTAAATCCTCTTTAAAATATAAGATTTCATCTTTTTTAACACGCCCTTTAATTTGAGCTAGAAAAAGTGGATTGTGAGAATTTAAAAAAGGTTGATGTAAGAAAAGCTCTATTTTTCCCCCGCTTGCTTTATTGCCATAAATTCTTGCTTTAATAACTTTAGTATCATTGAAAAAAATCGCGCAGTTGGGTAAAAAGTCTTGTAAATTTTTAAAAGTAGTGTGAAAAATTTCTTTGTTTTTGCGATCAAAAACCAAAAGCCTAGCATCTTCTTTTGGATTTGCAGGATAGTTAGCTATGAGTTCATTAGCTAGAGTGTAATCATAGCTTGAAAGAAGTAAGTCTTTATTCATCGCTTTCTTTATCTTTTGGGGCAGGATTTACCTTTTGAACAATTAAAATAGAAAGTCCATAAAGTCCACAAAGTGGTCCTGCCATTAAAAATTGAGATAAAACATCAGGTGGAGTCATAAAGGCTGAAAAAACAAAAATAACTAAAACAGCTATGCGAAAATGGCGTTTTAAAAAACTATCATCTATAAGCCCGATTTTAGCAAAGAAAAAGGCAATTACAGGCATTTCAAAAGCTAAGCCAAAAGCCACAACAACTTTTGTAAAAAAATCTACATAAGTTCCTATGGTAATCACAGGATTGAAATCTTCATTTAAACCAAAATTAATCAAAAATTTAAAAGCCAAAGGCACTACAACAAAATAACAAAAACAAGCCCCTAAGGCGAACATAATGCTTGCAAAGCTAACAAAAGGCACCACAAGGCGTTTTTCATTATCGTAAAGTCCCGGAGCTACAAATTTCCAAAATTGCCAAAAAATTACAGGTAAAGAAAAGATAAAGGCTGCAAAAAAACTAACTTTCATTGCAGTAAATAAGGCTTCTTGTACTTCAATTACATTCACATGTTTGGCTACTTCGGGCAAAACAGCTATAAGTGGAGCTTTTAGAATATCTAAGATATAGCTTCGTAGAGCAAAACATACAATAAACATAACTACAATGCAAGCAACGCTTATAAAAAGGCGTTTTCTAAGTTCTATTAAATGAGGTCTTAATTCTTCAAACATTTATTTTTCCGTTTTATCTTGTGTTTCTAATTTGCTAAGATTTGGTTTTTCTTCTGTATTTAAATTTTGTCCGCTAAGGTTATTTTTTGTGTTATCATCTCTGCTATCAAAGGTTAAATCTACCTTTGTTTTATCTAAAATATCTCTTTTAAGGTCATCAAATTCTTCAAAACTGAGTTTTTTGCGTATGTTTTCATTAGTGCTTGAAAATTCATCTTTGTATTTCTTAGCTTCTTCTTTTAAGTCATTGATGCGTATTTCTTTTTCTATACTTGATTTTGCATCATCTATGTTGCGTTTTACAGCCTTTAGAATTTTTGCTATTTGTACTATAGCTTCTGGAAGTTTATCAGGCCCTAAGACTAAAATCGCTACAACTAAAATAACTATAATTTCACCAAAACTCATTAATCGTTACTCTTTGATTTGATATTTTAAATAAATATTTTACTTAAAAAACTTAAATTTAAGATGAGAGATATAAAGCAAGTTCATCGCTAATGAGAAAATTAGGATTGAAATATCTTTTATTTTTGTAAAAAAGTTTTTTTTCTTTTAATAATATATTTATTTTGTCTTTTTGCCATTGATTGAGTTTTGTTTCATCAATCCCTGCTATACTTCTAAGTCCTAAAAATAGGTGTTCTAAATTCAAGTCTTTAGAACTTAGCTGCTCTATAGATCTAAAAGTGGGATTTTCTATGTAATTTTTTAAATTTTTTGCTGTATAAAAACGCTTGTTTTCATAAAATCCTACCGCACTTAATCCACAAGCTAGGTAGTTTTTTCCTTGCCAATAAGCAAGATTATGTTTGCAAATTTGGGCTTTGGTTTTTGAAAAATTACTGATTTCATATTGAAAAAAGTCAAGTTCTAGGAGTTGTTTGATGAAAAATTTCATTAAATTAGGAGCATTTTTTTTGAAATGTTCTTTTTTGGCAAAGGCTGTGTTTGATTCTATGGTTAAATTATAAGCACTAAGGTGTGTGATTAAAGCCTTGATTTGTTTTAAGTGTAAGAGTTCAAATTCAAGCATTTTTTTATTGTCTAATTTTGTATCATAAATAAGATCTAAATTGATATTTTTAAAACCTACTTTATTTGCGTTTTCTAATGCTTTGATAATCATTTCTTGATTGTGAATTCTTCCAAGAAAGTGAAGTTTTTTAGGATGAAAACTTTGAGCTCCAAAAGAAATGCGATTAACTCCTAGATTTTTCATATTTTTAAGCCAATTTAATGTTGCTGAGTTGGGATTAGCTTCGCATGAAATTTCTACATTTTTATCTAGTAAAGGATATAAAATTTTAAAAATATCTTCATAATTATACGCATCAATACAACTTGGTGTTCCTCCACCTATGAATAAGGTTTTAATTTGATTTGATTGAATGTTAAATTGTTTTAATTGAAAAACAATATCTTCTTTTAAAGCCTTAAAATAGGCTTTTTCATAATCATTTTTTTTCAAACTTGTAAAAGCACAATAATTACATTTGCTTTCACAAAATGGAATATGGATATAAAAATGCATAAAAACCCTAAAATATTTTATTAAATTTTTTTAATGTATTTTAATAAAAATTTGATTTGATTTAGGTTAAAATTATTTCCTTTAAATTAAGGAAAAATATTGTGGAAAACGAGAAAAATTATAGACCAAATGTTGCAGCTGTTATTTTGTCAAGTTCTTATCCTTTTGAGTGTAAGATTTTTATAGCTAGAAGAAGTGATATGGATAATATTTGGCAATTTCCACAAGGAGGTATTGATAAAGGTGAAAGTGTCAAAAACGCTTTATTTAGAGAACTAAAAGAAGAAATAGGCACCGATGAGGTTGAAATCATTGCTGAGTATCCAGGATGGTTGAGTTATGATTTTCCGAGTAAAATTGTTAAAAAAATGTATCCTTACGATGGGCAGATTCAAAAATATTTTTTAGTGCGTTTAAAACACGGTGCTGCAATCAATATCAATACCAAGCATCCTGAATTTGATGATTATCAATTTGTGAGTGTTAAACAAATTTTTGAAATGATTAATCATTTCAAAAAAAATATTTATGTTAAAGTGATCAAATATTTTGAAGAGAAAGGTTATATCTAAAATGCTTATAGTTCAAAAATATGGTGGAACAAGCGTTGGAACACTTGAGCGTATCGAAGCAGTAGCCAATAGGGTTATCCAAAGTGCGCAACAGGGTAATCAACTTGTTGTTGTAGTATCTGCAATGAGTGGGGTGACAAATACTCTTATCGAGCAAGCTGAATATTTTAGTAAAACTCCTAATGGTAAAGATATGGATATGCTTTTAAGTAGCGGAGAGCGTGTAACAAGCGCTTTACTTTCTATTGCTTTAAACGAAAAGGGTTATCCTGCTATATCATTTTCTGGGAGAAAAGCAGGAATTATTACAGATAGTGTTTTTACAAAGGCAAGAATTCATCATATTGATACAAAAGCGATAAAATCAGAACTTCAAAATGGTAAAATAGTCGTTATAGCGGGTTTTCAAGGTGTAGATGATGAAGGTAATGTAACTACTTTAGGGCGTGGTGGAAGCGATTTAAGTGCTGTGGCAGTAGCAGGTGCCTTAAATGCGGATTTGTGTGAAATTTATACCGATGTTGATGGGGTTTATACAACAGATCCAAGAATTGAACCAAAGGCAAAGAAATTAGATAAAATTTCTTATGAAGAAATGCTTGAACTTGCAAGTTTGGGTGCAAAAGTTTTGCAAAATCGCTCTGTAGAGCTTGCAAAAAAATTAAATGTTAACTTAGTAACTAGAAGTAGTTTTAACAATAACGAAGGAACAATGATAACAAAGGAAGATGGAATGGAACAAGCTTTAGTAAGTGGTATTGCTTTGGATAAAAATCAAGCAAGAGTGACTTTAAGAAATGTAGAAGATAAGCCTGGAATCGCAGCTGAAATTTTTTCTGTTTTAGCAAATGAAAATATTAATGTAGATATGATTATACAAAATGTTGGAGTTGATGGCGCTACAAATTTGGGTTTTACGGTTCCTCAAAATGAACTTGAATTAGCCAAAAATGCTATGCAAAAAATTTTAAGCTCAAAAACAACTATAGAAAGTGATAGTGCTGTAGTAAAAGTTTCTATAGTCGGCGTAGGCATGAAATCACATTCAGGAGTGGCAAGTAAAGCTTTTAAAGCTTTAGCTGATGAGGGGATTAATATCGGTATGATTTCTACTAGCGAAATTAAAATTTCGATGATAGTTCATGAAAAATACGGAGAACTTGCAGTTAGAGCACTACATGAGTGCTATGGACTTGATAAATAAATGAGTGATTTTTTAAGTTTTACTCTTGAAAATATCCGCAATGGCGGAGCTTTTATGGCATGGTTGGAGTCGCGTCGTTTAGAATGGGCTCCTTTGATGGCTGCAAGACTTAAATATCTTTTAGAAGGACGCACTTTTGTCTTAATGTGCGATGAACAAAGATCTTGGTATGAAGAGTATTTTTTAAAAAATATAAATTCAAAAGCCGCTCGTCCTATGCTTCCTTTTGTGTCGTTAAATTCTTTATGCAAGAAGAAAGTACAAAGTTCAGAAGATATAGCTTTACTTAATGACTTGCTTGACATTTCTTTTCCTAATGGTTATGTGTATTTTTATATAGGAAGTGCTTCTGATAATAAATCTTTAATCGCTAAATCAAGAGATGATAGTTTATTGTGGCTTTTTGATGAGCAGTTACAAGATAGTTTTTATTTAAATTCTAAAGATAAAGACTTGGATATTAAGCTTATTAGTTTATATCAACTTTTTGATGTAAGTTTGGATGCAATATTATTTTCCAAGGTGCAATTAGGATAAATATTTTGTTTATTAGTAAGATTATTATCAGTGAAGATTTTTTAGGTATTAAAGAAGAAATGATTAATAATTTTGGTATTAAAAAATTAAGATTTTTTATGCCACAAAATGAATTTTTACTTGATGATGCAAGAGCAGTTGAAAAAGAAAGCTATATCGCAGAAACCGAAGAAAAAATTATTGTTTTAATGGCGGATTCTTATAGGATAGAAGCACAAAATTTTTTACTTAAACTTCTTGAAGAACCTCCAAAAAATATTAAATTTCTTATTGTGGTACCTTCTAAAAATTTACTTTTACCTACTATAAAATCACGTCTTATTTGTGAAAAAAGAAAAGTTGAAAAGGAAGTTAAAAAACTTGATTTAGATCTTAAAAGAATGGATTTAAGAATGCTTTTTGATTTTTTGCAAAAAAATGAAAATTTGGATAAAAATGAACTTATGGATCAAATTGCATTACTTGCTAAAGAATGTGTGAAATATAAA
This sequence comes from Campylobacter sp. US50a, assembly GCF_004379015.1. Taxonomy (NCBI): domain Bacteria; kingdom Pseudomonadati; phylum Campylobacterota; class Epsilonproteobacteria; order Campylobacterales; family Campylobacteraceae; genus Campylobacter; species Campylobacter sp. US50a. Next base: position 11,222 of record NZ_RYYJ01000004.1, read on the forward strand.
GATTTTAACGCTGAAGAATTAGAGTTTTTTTATGAAAGCTATGAGCTTGCAAGATTAAATTCTAAAAGTGGGGTGCTTTTGGCTACTCTTTTGCTAAATTACTATACAAAGAAATAAAATGAAATTTTTTAAAATCAATCCAAATACCGATTTTAATTTACTTTGTTCTTTCATAAACCCTCATAAAATGGGGCAAAAGATTATGAGTAAAAAAACAAAAATTCATTTTATTTTTATCAAAGATATTTCTACTCCTGCAGCAAATATTTTAAAACAAGATGCCTTAAGAGTAGGAGCTGAGCTCATTACCCATAAAGAAATAATTACCGCAAAAATCACTCATTCAAATGCACTTTTAATGGCAAGTAAAGAACAAATTCAAAAACTTATTGCTAAAGAAAAACTTCAAGATTTTGGACTTAAAAATTTGGCTCTTTTTTTGCAAAAAGATTTTTTAAAAACAAAAAAAGCTGAGCTTATGGCAGTGATTAATGTTAATGAAGACAGTTTTAATGCAAAAAGTCGTGTGAGTGAAGAAGACTTTGAAAAAAGGCTTAATGACTTTCTTGCTTTAAGGCCTGAGTATATCGATATAGGTGCGGTTAGTTCAAGACCTGGGAGTGAGTATTGTGGCAAGGAAGAGGAATTTAAAAGACTAAAAAAAGTACTTGACTTAATTTATGAGAAAAATTATCATGAAAAAGCGATTTTTAGTTTAGATAGTTTTGATGAATATTGTCTAGAATATGCTTTAAATAAGGGTTTTAAACTCATTAATGATATTACAAGTTTAAGAAATCTTAATCTGGCTAAACTTGCAAGTAAATATGAGGCAAAATATTGCTTAATGCACATGCAAAACAATCCAAATAACATGCAAGATAATCCTTTTTATGAAGATTTACTCGATGAGATGACTTTGTTTTTTAAAGAAAAACTTGAACTTTTAGAAAGTTTTGGAGTAAAAGAAAGTATTTTAGATGTAGGTATTGGTTTTGGAAAGAGTGCGGAGCATAATATGATTTTAATCAAACACTTAGAGCATTTTTTGCAATTTAATAAACCTTTACTTATAGGTGCGAGTCGCAAAAGTGTGATTAATGCGTATTTTCAAAGCGAGATTAAAGATCGTTTAGCAGGAACTTTGTATTTGCATTTAAAGGCTTTTGAAAATGGTGCTAGTATTATAAGAGTGCATGATTTATACGAGCACAAACAACTTTTTGCTTTAGCACAGGCAATGGATAATATAGGAGTTTAGATGAAAAAAGAAGAGTATTTAGAAAAAGTTGCTTTAGCAAATTTGTGGATGAGGGCATATTATGAAAAAGATGAACCCTTGGCTAGCGATGAAGAATACGATGCTTTAATCAGAGAATTAAGAGTTTTTGAAGAACAAAATAAAGATGAAATTTCAAAAGACTCTCCAACGCAAAAAATAGCTCCTACTATACAAAGCGAGTTTAAAAAAATAGCTCATTTAAAGCGTATGTGGTCGATGGAAGATGTGTTTAATGAGAGTGAGCTTAGGGCTTGGGCAAAACGTGCAAAATGTGAAAAAAACTTTTTTATAGAGCCTAAATTTGATGGAGCGAGTCTAAATTTGCTTTATGAAAATGGTAAATTAGTAAGCGGTGCCACTAGAGGTGATGGCGAAGTGGGCGAGGATATAACACTTAATGTTTTTGAGATAGAAAATATACCTAAAAATATAGCCTATAAAGAAAGGATAGAAATTCGTGGAGAAGTGGTGATTTTAAAAGATGATTTTGAGAAAATCAACGAAAAAAGAGCTCTTTTAAATCAAAGTTTATTTGCTAATCCACGCAATGCTGCAAGCGGGAGTTTGAGGCAGCTTGATACAAGCATCACTAAAGAAAGAAATTTGAAATTTTATCCTTGGGGAATAGGGGAAAATACCTTAAATTTTACTAAACACAGTGAGGTGATGCAATTTATCAGAGAGCTTGGTTTTTTAAAGGATGATTTTGTAAGACTTTGCGCTAATTTAGATGAGGTTTTAAAAGCTTATGATGAGCTTTTAGCTTTAAGAGAAAAAAAGCCTATGATGATGGACGGTATGGTGGTAAGAGTTGATGATCTTGCGCTTTGTGAAGAATTAGGCTATACGGTAAAATTTCCAAAATTTATGGCAGCTTTTAAATTTCCTGCACTTGAAAAAACCACGCGTTTAATAGGGGTAAATTTACAAGTAGGAAGAAGTGGGGTGATCACTCCTGTGGCGGTTTTAGAGCCTGTAAATTTAGATGGGGTTGTAGTAAAATCAGCCACCCTTCATAATTTTGATGAGATTGCAAGACTTGATGTTAAAATCAATGATTTTGTAAGCGTGATAAGAAGTGGCGATGTTATCCCTAAAATTACTAAGGTTTTTAAAGAGCGTAGAGAAGGTTTAGAGATGGAAATTTTACGCCCTAAACTTTGTCCTACTTGCCAAAGTGAGCTTTTGGATGAAGGAACTTTAATAAAATGTCAAAATATAGATTGTGAAGATAGACTTGTAAATTCTATCATTCATTTTGTTTCTAAAAAATGTCTTAATATCGATGGACTTGGAGAAAATATAGTAGAACTTTTATACAAGCACAAAAAAATCACTACACTTGAGAGTATTTTTCATTTAAAATTTAGTGATTTTGAAGGTTTGGAAGGCTTTAAGGAAAAGAAAATCAACAATCTTTTAAACGCCATAGAACAAGCAAGAGAATGTGAGCTTTTTCGTTTTATCACAGCTTTAGGGATAGAGCATATTGGCGAGGTTGCGGCTAAAAAATTAAGCTTAAGTTTTGGTAAAGAGTGGCACAAGCAAAGCTTTGAAGCTTATGCCAATTTAGAAGGTTTTGGAGAGCAAATGGCTTTAAGTCTTTGCGAATTTACGCGCGTTAATCGTACAAGAATTGATGAGTTTTACAAGCTTTTAAATTTGAAAATAGAAAAACTTGAAATCAAAAGCGATGGTGTGATTTTTGGTAAAACTTTTGTGATTACAGGTACTCTTTCGCGTCCAAGAGATGAGTTTAAGGCTTTGATAGAAAAGCTTGGGGGTAAGGTAAGCGGCTCGGTTTCTAAAAAGACTGACTATGTGCTTTTTGGAGAAGAGGCAGGTTCTAAGCTTAGTAAGGCTAAAGAGCTTGAAGTAAAATGTATAGATGAAAGTGCTTTTAATGAGCTTGTTAAAGAATAGTTCTTATATTTTAACGCTTTTAAGCCTTTTTGGCTTTTTGCTAACTTGGCAAAGGAGTGCTTTTTCTTTATTTTTTTTAATTCCTATTTTTTTAGCACTTTTTTGGGAATTCTTTTTATTTTTAAAGCTTAGAAAAAATATTATAAAAGAAGCTACTTTGATTAAGGGAAGTTTGTTTTATCGTGTTAGTATGGGGGATTTTTATCTTTATATTTTTAGTTTTTTCTTGGCGATTTTTGGACTTATTTCTTTATTTTTAAATTTTTTAAATCTTGAAAAAATTGATTTTGTTTTTATATTTATAATTTTGCCTTTATTGATGATATTTTTAAAAAAAGAATTACATTTGCAATTTGTAGATAATGCTTATAATGACTTTAGAATAGTTGTTATCGCTAGTTTTTTTACTGCTTTATTTTATGCATTTTATGGGCTTTTTTTTACTTACAATGAGCTTTTAAATTTAGAACTTTTTTCTAGGAAAATCATTGCTTATAAGAGTGCTTCTTTTGTTTATTTTGATTTTTTATCTGAATTTTTGTATTTTGTTTCAAATTTAAAACTTTTTATTTTTTCTCATTTTGGATATTTGAGCTTTAGAGCTTTAAATTTTATTTTTGATTTTTTTAATTTTTTTATGTTTTGCTCTCTTTTGGCTTTTGTTTTTAATTTTGTTTTGAAAATAAAGATAAAAATAATTGTTTTATTTTTATGTTTTATCATGGTTTTAGGAAGTTATTTTTTAAAAGAGCAAAGAAATAATGCCTTAAAATCTGAACAAGAACAAATACTTTTATGGATGAATAATTTTGATTTTTTAAAAGATCATAATTTAAGTTTAATTCAAAAAGAAAAAGATCTTTTTGAAAAAGATCTTAAAGATCTTAGAGAAATTTTTAAAAAAAATGCTTTTGAAATAGGAATTTGGTGGTTTTCTAAAGAAAAAGAAGACTTGGAAAAAAGAATAAATGAGAGTTTAAAATGAGATTTGATTTTTTTGTTTCAAAGCGTTTAAATATCAGTAGAAATAAAGCTTTAGAGCTTATAGAAAATGAAGAGGTTTTGCTTAATGGTAAAAGTTTTAAAGCTTCTTTTGATGTGAAAAATTTTTTAGAAAATTTAAAAAAAACGCAAGATTTAAATCTTGAAGATATACTTTTAGCCAATGAGTTAAAATTGGATCTTTTAAGTGAAATTTATGTTTCAAGAGCAGCTTTGAAATTAAAAAATTTTTTAGAAGAAAATGATATTGAAATAAAACATAAAAATTGTCTTGATATAGGATCTAGTACGGGTGGTTTTGTACAAATTTTACTTGAAAATCAGGCTTTAAAAATCACTGCTCTTGATGTGGGTAGTAATCAACTCCATCCAAGTTTAAGAGCAAATGAAAAAATTATCTTGCATGAAAATACAGATCTTAGAGCCTTTAAAAGTGAAGAAAAATTTGAACTTGTTACTTGTGATGTGAGTTTTATTTCTCTTATTAATTTACTTTATTATGTCGATAATTTAGCCTTAAAGGAAATTATTTTACTTTTTAAACCTCAGTTTGAAGTGGGAAAAAATATCAAAAGAGATAAAAAAGGTGTTTTAAAAGATAATAAGGCAATCTTAAAGGCAAGAATGGATTTTGAAAAAGCATGTGCTAAATTGGGTTGGCTTTTAAAAAATACGCAAAAATCAAGCATTAAAGGAAAGGAAGGTAATGTTGAATATTTTTACTACTATATCAAAAATTAATATTACTTCTTTAGCCATAGGTTGTTTTGATGGTATGCATTTAGGACATCTAAAACTTGTAAAATGTTTAGATGAGAATGGGGCTTTATTAGTTATTAATAAATTTAAGGGTCAATTTCTTTGTTCAAATCGTCAAAAAGAAGAAATTTCAGGAAAAAAAGTTATAGAAGTGGATTTTGAAAATATAAAATCTTTAGATGGTAAAGATTTTTTAAGCTTTTTGAAAAAAGAATTTGTCAATTTGAAATTTATAGTGGTGGGATATGATTTTTCTTTTGGGAAAAATAGGGCTTATAATGCTAAAGATATTGAGTCTTTAAGTGGGATAAAAACTATAATAGTTGATGAATTTAGCATAGGCGGAGTAGGTGTTCATGCAAGTTTAATTAAGGATTTTTTATCAAAAGCAAATTTGCAAAAAGCAAAAGAATTTTTAGGAAGAGATTATAGTATCAAAGGGAAGATGATTAAAGGACAAGGTTTGGGATCTAAAGAACTTTTTGCGACTATAAATTTAGATTGTGAAGGTTATTTTTTGCCTCAAAATGGTGTTTATGCTACTTTGTTAAAAAGTCAAAGAAAAATTTATAAAAGTGTGAGTTTTTTAGGTATAAGGTCAAGCGATGAAAATTTTGCCATAGAAAGTCATATTTTAGAAGAATTGGGTGAAAATTTCACACAAGGGGAGTTTTTCGAACTCGAGTTTATATCTTTTCTAAGAGAGAATCAAAAATTTCAAGATCTAAAAAAGCTTAAAAATCAAATTGCTAAAGACATAGAGCAAGCTAGAGAATTATTAAGGAAAAATGATGAAAGATGAACTTTTTAAACAAAGCCCTAAAAAACAATTTGAATTTGATAAAAGCGTGGCTAGTGTTTTTGATGATATGATCAATCGTTCTGTGCCGTTTTATAGAGAAAATTTAGAACTTTGTGCTAATTTATTGGCTAAAATTTTATCTACAAACGCAAATATTTGTGATTTAGGCTGCTCAAGTGCTAATTTTTTGATTTTTTTGGCAAACTTAAGAAAGGATTTTAAACTTTTTGGTGTGGATAATTCTGTTTCCATGCTTGAAGTTGCAAAGTCAAAAGCTAAGGCTTATGGACTTGATATAAGTTTTTTTGAAGCTAATTTATGTGAGTTTGATTTTTTTGTTTGTGATGTTTTTGTGGCAAATTATACTATGCAGTTTATTCGTCCCCCTAAAAGACAAGAATTGCTTGATAAAATTTATAAAAATTTAAACTCTAAAGGCATTTTGATTATGAGTGAAAAAATCCTTTATGAAGATGCTTTTTTGTCTAAAAATATTATAGAGCTTTATGCAGACTATAAAGAAAAACAAGGTTATTCTAAATTTGAAATCGCAGCTAAAAGAGAGGCTTTAGAAAATGTTTTAATTCCTTATAGTCAAAAAGAAAATTTAAATATGCTAGAAAAGGCAGGTTTTAAAAAAATAGAAAGTATTTTTAAATGGGCAAATTTTGAAACTTTCATAGCTTTTAAGGATTAGAGATATTTTCATCTTCCCATTCATCTTTTGGAAAACCTACCTTATATGCATTAACACAATCTTGACTGATGATAGCTTTGTGTCTGCATTCTAAACTTCTTTTTTTTGCTTCTTCAGGGTGATTTTGATAATATTCTACACTTTTGGTTTGTTCGCATGCTGCAAAAAATATACCAATAAGGCTTAAAAAAATAGTTGTTTTCATGGTAACTTTTCCTGTGTTATGTTAATATCATCACTAAAGATAGAACTTTGATTGTCATCCTTTGTTTTAGAAGGATAAATTTCAGAAGGTGTTTCTGCTATAGGTGGTATTATAATACTTTCATTATTTTCTGAACTTTGGTTAATATCTTTTGTGGTTAAATCATTTTGTTTTAAAGCTTCTAATATCTGATTATCAGATTTTTTTGGTGTGTTTGGACTGTATTTACTCTCTTCATTTGTTGGTTTAACACCAACTTTTAATGCATTAATACAATCTTCGCTAAGAGTTTCGCTTTCTTTGCATTCTTTTGCTTTTTCTTTTGCTTCACTAGGATGATTTTTGTAGTAATTTTCTGTTTTGCTATCGCAAGCTGTTATATTAATAACTATTAAAATTGTAAGTAAAATACTTAGTCTTTGCATTTATCAATCTCCTAAAATTTTTAATATCTTAGCAAACTTGTATAAAGCAACGATAAATTATTTTTCCTCGTTGTAGGAAAAAATAGGCAAAGACCATTGATATTTGATAGCCAAAAGCCTTGCAATAACTCCTACAAAAAGAGTTAAAAGCGTGCAAACTAGGGCATTAAGTTCGAACCAAACTATAAGTGAATAGTAGATTGCTCCTGCAATTATGGCAATTCCTGCATAAATTTCTTTTTGAAACACTAAGGGAATTCTCATACATAAAATATCTCTTAAAATTCCACCAAAGACACCAGTGATTACAGCAGCAGCAACAGCGATGATAAAACCATGATTTTGATCTATGGCTATTTGAGCTCCAAGTATGCTAAAAACAACAAGTCCTATAGCATCAAGAGTTAGAAATAAAGCCTCAAGCTTGGTTACTACACGTGGAATTTTTGTTGCTACAAGGGCGCAAAAACAGATTAAAATAATATATTCAGGATGTTTAACCCAAGTTAAAGGATAATGCCCTAAAAGCACATCTCGTATGCTTCCGCCTCCAATTGCTGTTACGAGAGCAATAAAAATAACTCCAAAAAGGTCCATTTTATGGCGTCCTGCAGCTAAAGCTCCTGTCATTCCTTCTGCGGAAATACCTATGATATAAAGAGTAGTTATCGTAAGAGCATTTATCTCCATAATTTATACCTTAAAATTTATCACAATTTATTTGATACTGTTTAATATTTTCATCATTTACTTCGTGGTTTGGTACTTGATAGCATTCTTTAAATTTCGGAGTTTTAATAATTTTTACATAAAAACTTGGTATAGCAATACGGTTTTTAATGTATTGTGGTTCTTTATCGTAAAGTACCAAATTTAAAACCTCGATACTTTGAAATTTGAAAGCCAAATTTCTTTCTCTTTGCTCGATTTCATTCCAAATTTTATTATTTATTTGTGCAATTTGTGGGGTAATATTGCTCATTAAAAATACTGAATTTTGAGCAGCCTTGCTAAAGCTAAAAGAAGCATTGGGTGCAGTGTGTCCTCGCGTGTAGCCGCTGTTTTTATAATCACTCCAAGTAGTGCGGTATTTTTTAGGAATATTTGTATCATCTTCAAAGCGAGGGCGTTTTTTGATTTGTTTATTTTTTAAATTTGAAGCTTCTACTTTATAAGCAACGGCTTTTGTACCTTTGAGTTTATAATCATAGCAATTTAGATAAAAAAACTTATCTAAGATTTGCGAGCAATTTGTGTTGTTAAAATAAGAAGAAAAATCAGCACTAGGCTTGTAAGATTCTAAGGCAAAAATATTAAGAGATATAGCGAGTAAAAAGATGAAAATTTTCATTTAAGTTCCTTATCTTTACTTTTGCAAAGATGATTTAAAAAACATTCTTTACATAAAGGTTTTTTAGCTTTACAGGTGTAGCGTCCAAAAAGAACCATGGCTTGATGGAGATAGTTAAGATTATCTTTAAATATGCGTGTTAAATCTTCTTCTGTGGCTTCTGGAGTTTTTGCTTTACTAAGTCCTAAGCGGTGAGAAACTCTAAAAACATGAGTATCTACAGCCATGAAATTTGCTCCACACCATTCTATTAAAACCACATGGGCGGTTTTTTGTCCCACACCTGCTAAGGATTTTAAATTTTGTTCATCAAGAGGAATTTCTCCGTCAAAATTTTCACAAACTGATTTTGCCATTTTTATAAGATTTTGTGCTTTATTATTAAAAAATGAACAAGTTTGTATGTAGGTTTTAAGGCTTGATAAATTTGCATTTGCAAGGGATTTGATATCAGGATAGGCTTTAAAAAGATCAGGAGTGATGAGATTAACTCTCTTATCAGTGCATTGGGCTGAAAGCATCACGCAGACTAATAGTTCGTATAAATTTGAAAATTTAAGTTCTGTTACAGGTTTTTCAAAATGTTTTAAAAAAAGCTCTTTGATTTCTAAATTTCTTTTCATTTTTTAATTTTAGTTAATTAGCTTTAAACCAAGTTTAGATATAATCGATTTTATATACATTTTATTAAAAAGGAAACTCAATGAAAAAAATTTCTTTAGTTGCAGCAGCTTTGATTGCAGGTGTAGCTTTAAATGTAAATGCAGCTACAGTAGCCACTGTTAATGGCAAGAGCATTAGTGATACAGAAGTAAGTGAATTTTTTGCCCCTATGCTTAGAGGACAGGATTTTAAAACTTTGCCAGATAATCAAAAAAAAGCTCTTATTCAGCAGTATATTATGCAAGACTTAATTTTGCAAGATGCTAAAAAACAAAATTTAGAAAAAGATCCTTTATACACAAAAGAACTTGATCGTGCAAAAGATGCAATACTTGTTAATGTTTATCAAGAGAAAATTTTAAATACAATTAAAATTGATGCGGCTAAAGTTAAAGCTTTTTATGAACAAAATAAAGACAAATATGTAAAACCTGCAAGAGTGCAAGCAAAACATATCTTAGTAGCGACAGAAAAAGAAGCTAAGGATATTATTAACGAACTTAAAGGTTTAAAAGGTAAAGAGCTAGATGCTAAATTTAGTGAGCTTGCTAAAGAGAAATCAATTGATCCAGGTTCAAAAAACCAAGGTGGTGAGCTTGGTTGGTTTGATCAATCAACTATGGTAAAGCCTTTTACAGATGCTGCTTTCGCACTTAAAAATGGTACTATTACTACAACTCCGGTAAAAACGAATTTTGGTTATCATGTAATCTTAAAAGAAAATTCACAGGCTAAAGGTCAAATCAAATTTGATGAAGTAAAACAAGGTATTGAAAACGGACTTAAATTTGAAGAATTTAAAAAAGTTATCAATCAAAAAGGTCAAGATCTTTTAAATAGTGCTAAAGTGGAATATAAATAATGGGTGTTTTAGACATTGTAAAAGCAGGGGTGATTAGCGGAGATGAGCTTAATAAAGTTTATGACTATGCTAAAGCAGAGGGTTTTGCTATCCCTGCTGTTAATGTTGTAGGAACTGATTCTATTAATGCAGTTTTAGAAGCTGCAAAAAAAGTTAACTCCCCAGTTATTATCCAGTTTTCAAATGGTGGGGCAAAATTTTATGCAGGGAAGAATTGTCCTAATGGAGAAGTTTTAGGTGCAATTAGTGGGGCTAAACATGTACATTTACTTGCTAAAGCTTATGGTGTACCTGTGATTTTACATACTGATCATGCCGCAAGAAAACTTTTGCCTTGGATTGATGGGCTTATTGAGGCAAATGCGCAATATAAACAAACTCATGGACAAGCTTTATTTAGTTCTCATATGCTTGATCTTAGTGAAGAAAGTTTAGAAGAAAATCTTAGCACTTGTGAAGTTTATCTTCAAAAACTTGATGCTTTAGGTGTCGCGCTTGAAATAGAACTAGGTTGTACAGGCGGTGAAGAAGATGGAGTGGATAATACAGGTATTGATAATTCCAAGCTTTATACCCAACCAGAAGATGTAGCACTTGCATATGAAAGACTTGGAAAAATTAGTGATAAATTTTCAATCGCAGCAAGCTTTGGAAATGTACATGGAGTTTACAAGCCAGGAAATGTTAGCTTACAACCTGAAATTTTAAAAAATTCACAAAAATTTGTAAAAGATAAATTTGCTTTAAATAGTGATAAGCCTATAAATTTTGTATTTCACGGCGGTAGTGGTAGTGAGCTAAAAGATATTAAAGATGCAGTAAGCTATGGCGTAATTAAGATGAATATTGACACAGATACCCAATGGGCTTTTTGGGATGGGGTACGTGAATATGAACTTAAAAATAGGGCTTATTTGCAAGGACAAATTGGAAATCCAGAAGGTGATGACAAGCCAAATAAAAAATACTATGATCCGCGTGTTTGGTTAAGGAGTGGTGAAGAAAGCATGATAAAGCGTCTTGAAGTCGCTTTTGAAGATTTAAACTGTATAAACAAAAACTAAGCATTTTAAAGGCTTAGTTTTATTTTGTTTTAAAAATTTTTATCAAATTAAGTAGCAATCTTTAAAATAAAATTTTTATTGAGGTATTGGTTTCATGGAGATTAAATCAGATGAAATTTCAGAACTTGTTTTGCCTGAAGGCAAAGATGCAAGAGGTTCTTTGGTTTATTTTAAAATTATTTTTATTCCAGCTTTTCTTTATATTTTGATTTTATTGGGTTATTTTAATGTAATTGACTTTAAGGTTGAATTACATACGGTTATTATGACAGGTGTGATTTTTTTTACAGCATTGATTTTTGCTAGACATAGTGCTGAGTATGCGTATAGTATTTTTGAACAACAAAAAGATGAATTTAAACAGGCTTTAAAAAGACATATTATGAGGCATTTTCTTGCCATAGGGAAAGACACGAAATCAAATGCCAATTTTGATGACTTTGCTTATACATATATTAAAGGTGCAAGAAATGAGAATTTTGCTAGTATAGGTTCGGCAATTTTTCCAATGATGGGAATTTTAGGGACTTTTATCAGTATAGCTTTTTCAATGCCAAATTTTAGCTCTAGTAATACAGCTGCTTTAGAACAAGAAATTGCAGATTTGTTAAGTGGAGTAGGAACTGCTTTTTATGTTTCAATTTATGGAATTTTTCTTGCATTATGGTGGATGTTTTTTGAAAAATATGGTAAAAGTAAAATAGATCGTTTGCTAAATCGTCAAAAAAACGCCACAAGCGGATTTTTTTGGACAAAAGAAGAGCTTGATCAGAGATATTTAACCGAGAGTTTGCAACATTTTGAAAAAATTGGAGCAATTTTTAAACAAGTTAGTAATGATGATTTTTTTGCAGAGCTTGATCATGCTATTGATAGAAAATTTGGCATTTTTCAAGATATGCTAAATGTAGAAGAAAAGGCTATTAGATTAAGTAGTGAACACATCAAACAAACCATGGGTGAGCTTAGTAAAGCACAAAGAGATCAACGCGATCTTGGAAAGCTTTATAGTGAAATGTTAAATGGCATAGGTTTGCTCAATCAAAATTTGAAAGAAATCAATACAAGAATGTCAGAACAATATAATCGCTTGCTCGATATCAGTAGTGATAAAATTCATCATCTTGATAAGACGTTAAGTGCATTCGATGAAAAAGTAGAGCGTTTTGGTAAAAATTTTGAACTTTATGAAAAAGCAATGTTGGAAAGTCAAGAAAAGGTTTTTGAGGGATTTAAAGCAAGCTTGTTTGAAGGTATGCATAAATTTAAGGAAGTATATGAAGAAGAAAAAAGTATCGATGCTAAAATCAAAATGATGGATGAGCTTAAAAAAGAAATGAAAGCACTTGATGAAGAAACAAGTCAAATGATGAGCAAGCTTTCTGGGGACGAAAATCAGAATAAAGAAAATGAAACCAAACAAATAGAAGATTTTTCAGAGTCTAAGACTGAAGAAAATCAAGATAAAATTCAAGCAGAAATATCTAAGCAAGAAAGCAATGATGAGCTAAAAAATGAAGATAAAGAAAATAAATGAAAAATGAGTCAAAAGAAGATAGCAATTTTTGGATAGCTTATGCTGATTTAATGGCGGGATTGCTGTTTGTTTTTATTTTGCTAATAGGTACTATTGTTGTAAAATATGTTTTAACTCAAAGTGATTTAAAAGAAATTAAAGACAATCTCAATAAACAAGAGGCACGCTTAGAGGAGAGTAAAGAAGAGCTTAGAAATAAAGAAGCCATAGTGTTTAAACTAAGTTCTGATTTAAACAATGCTTCTAGTGCTTTAAATCTTGCTAATTCTCAAAAAGCAGAATTAGAGGCTAATATTACAAATTACAAGCAATTAAGCAAAGATTTAAACTCAACTTTAGATAATAAAGATAAGCAAATTTTGATTTTACTAGGTCAACTAGAGAAAAAAGATGAAGAGCTTAAAAATTTACAAGAAGATTTTCACAAAGCTAAAGAAAAGGTGCAAAATCTTGGTTTAATTCGTGAAAATTTAAGCAAGGAATTACAAAGCAAACTTGATAATAATATCACTATAGATGAAAAGACAGGATCTATTTCTTTGCCTGCTGAAGTACTTTTTGATAAAGATTCTTATGTGTTAAAAAATGAGGCAAAGGCAAGTTTGAGAAAAATCTTAAGTGAATATTTTGATGCTATTCTTGAAGATCCAAAAATTTTTTCTAACATTGAAAATATCATTATTGAAGGACATACTGATAGTGATGGATCTTATATTTACAATTTAGATTTGTCGCAAAAAAGAGCTTATGAGGTGATGAATTTTATCTATACTTTTTATAAGAGTGATAAGCTTCAAAAGCTTTTAATGGCAAGTGGACGTTCTTTTTCAGATCCTGTGTTTGTCAACGGAGTTGAAGATAAGGATAAGAGTCGTCGCATAGAGATAAAATTTAGCATTAAAAATGATAATGCTTTAAAAGATGTAGAAAAATTCTTTGAATTTCATTAAAACAATTAGTCCTATACAAAAAATCAATTTTAACGGATTTGAATTTTATATTAAAAGAGATGATTTATTAGGGGAAATTAATGGAAATAAAGCTAGGAAACTTGCTTTTTATATCCATCAAAGATATCCTAAAAATCAATCTTTTGTAAGTTATGGAGGAAGCCAAAGTAATGCTTTGGCGGCATTAAGTATTTTTGCTAAACAAAGATCATGTAAGCTTGTTTTTGCTTGTGAAAAAATTTCTACTTTTCTTAAGAATAATCCTTGTGGAAACTATGCTTTAGCTTTAGAAAATGGTGTTGATTTTGTAGAAAATATCCATTCTTTATCCTTAAAGCAATTTGCTTTGTCTTTGTGTAAAAAAGATGATATTTTTATAGAACAAGGCATAGCTAATTTAGAAGCTCAATATGGCTATATGGAACTTGCTCAAGAAATTCAAATGCAAAGTCAAAGTTTAAAGTTTGATTTTGATATTTTTTTACCTTCGGGTACAGGCACTTCGGCAGCTTTTTTGGCAAAGTATTCTAAATTTAAAGTATTTACTTGCGCTTGTGTAGGTGATATTAAATATCTTAAAAAACAAATTTTAACATTAGATCCAAGCTATGATTTTTCAAATTTAGAATTTTTAACAAGTGATAAAAAATATCACTTTGCTAAGCCGTATAAAGAATTTTATGAGCTTTATATGGATTTAAAGTTAAAGTGCAATATAGAATTTGACTTGTTGTATGATATTTTAGGATTAAGTATAGCATTAAAACAAGAGTGGAAAAAACCATTGCTTTATATACATCAAGGTGGAATTTTAGGAAATTCCACTATGTTAGAGAGATATAAATTTAAAAAATTAGTTTAAAATTCCATAGATAAAAATGATTAAAATAATCAAAGGTACTATATATTTTACATAATAAAACCAAATTCCAAACCATGGACTTTTAAGTGTATCGTTATTGCTAAGTTCTTTTAAACTTTCTTGTTTGCCTAAAATCCAACCTACATAAATGCAGCAAAAAAATGCAGTTAAAACAAACAAAATATTTCCACTAATGAAATCAAAACTATCAAAAATGTTTTTTCCTTTGATGATAAAAATGTCACGCCAAGGCCCATAAGTTAGAATACAAGGAAGATTGCCAAGTATGAAGATAAACCCTAGAGTTAGGTTAATAGAAAGATTTTTAGAATATTTAAATTTTTCTTCTAATACGCTAATAATAACTTGATAAATTGGCAAGCTTGTGGTTAAAGCTGCAATCAAGAGTAAGACAAAAAATAAAATACACACAATGGTGCCAAAATGGATATGAGAAAATGCTATAGGTAAAGTTTCAAAAACCAAAGAAGGCCCGCTATCTGGAGCAAGTCCCGCTGAGAAAAGTGCTGGAAAAATCATAAAACCAGCCAAAACAGCTATGATAGTATTTAAAACCCCTGTATAAATAGCGGTTTTTGCCATATTTTCATTTTTATTAAGATGAGATGAAAGTGTTATCATTACCCCAAAACCTAGGGATAAAGCAAAAAAGACTTGCCCTAAAACATCGATTAAAAGTTTTGGTGATAAAATTTTACTAAAATCAGGTTCAAGATAAAATTTAACTCCAGCCATAGCTCCATCAAGGGTTAAATTGCGTCCCACAACAATAATAAGACAGATAAATAATAAAGGCATTAAAAATTTGACGGATTTTTCTATACCATCTATAATGCCTCTTTTTAAAATAATATAATTAATAATTACAAAAACAGTGGTAAAAATACCAACTCCTAAAGGATTGAAGGCTATTTTGTCGTTAAAAAACTGATGAGTAAATTCTTTGCTTACTACATTGGCAAGACTAAAATTCCCTAGGGTTAATTCCCAAATATAAACTAAAACCCATCCTCCAAGTACCATGTAGTAAGCCATTATGCCAAAGCTTCCTAAAAGTCCCATATATCCAATACTTTGCCATTTTTGTTTGAAAGCATCTACGCTATTTGTCATTGCTTTTCTGCCTATGACATTTTCAACTAAAATAACAGGAATGCCTATGATAATCATAGCTATACAAAAAACTAATACATAAGCACCGCCACCATTTTCTCCTACAAGATAGGGAAAACGCCAAGTTGCTCCAAATCCTATGGTTGCTCCAGCAACTGTTAGAATATAAGTTAGTGTGCTACTCCATGTTTGTCTTTGCATGATTATCCTTTCGAAAAAGAATTATTTTACCTAAAAATAACTTTAAAAACTTATAAGCTATCCATATAGCTTATATCGTAAGTATTTTTTAAGCGTTTGTGTATCGTTTCGTGCCAATTTTGAGATATGAGAGAGTTTAATTTTTCTAATTTATCTAAAAAATCGGATTTTGTCTAAGAGCTTGATGTGGGGAGTAAAAAAGTTGATTGAGTTCAAATACACTAAGTGAAGTAGAATTTTTTTCTAAAATTTTAATATTTTCATACTTTCGTATTTGTCCAACTTGTAAAACCTTATAATACCATCCACTCAAGCCCGTTTTAAAAATTTCATGTGTAAAATTTGAATTATTATGAATTTTAGAAATTTTTACACAAGGTTTTCTAGGTTCGCTTACTTGCAGTATTGCATTTGAAATTTGATGTATATCACCTATGCAAACATTTTGTTCACAAAGCCCATCGATGCTCAAATTTTCACCCATTGAGCCAAAATTTAGCTTTTTATTAAGAAATCTTTCCCATATAGGATAGTTTTGACAAAAGTTGGCAAAAATACCTTATGGTAGCCTCCATGATGAATTTTATTAGCTATTTGATCATCTAAAATACCTAGAAAATCAATTTGTGTTTTTTAGGTAAATATCTTTAATAA
Organism: Campylobacter sp. US50a; assembly: GCF_004379015.1. NCBI lineage: Bacteria > Pseudomonadati > Campylobacterota > Epsilonproteobacteria > Campylobacterales > Campylobacteraceae > Campylobacter > Campylobacter sp. US50a. The sequence goes on from NZ_RYYJ01000004.1 coordinate 27,595, forward strand.
ATGCGTTTTGGAAATTTTTATAGTTTTTAATTTTCCCTATTTGCAAACTTTGAATTTTCATGGTTCTAGTTTTTTTAATAAATCATCAGCACTGATAAAACCCGTGATTTTTAATTTTTCTTTTCCATTTTCAAAGAAAATTAAAACAGGTGGGCCAAAAACATTAAATTCTTTCATGGTTTTAATTTGTTCATTATTATTTTCGCTTACATCAACTTTGATAAGTTTGTAATTTTGCATTTTTTGTATGATTCTTTCATCGCTAAAGGTTAATTCATCTAAAAGTTTGCAATTTTCACACCAAGATGCAGTAAAATCAAGCATTATGGGCTTTGTATTTGTTTGTATTTCTTGCTTTAATTGTTCAAAATTGTTGATATAATCATAGCTTAAAGCAGGTTTTGAGGCAGATATAGTATTGAAATTTAAAGGATTTAAGAAATTTTTAGCCCCAAAAAGTCCCCCTAGGAAAATACTTAGAGAATAAGTTAAAATAAGAATTAAAATACTTTTTTTGATTTTAGAAATTATTGTAAAACTTTTTTCAAAAATTCCCATAAAAACACTAAAAAATACACCTAAAATTCCATAGGCAATTAAAATGTAATTTTCTTCAATAATTCTAGAAAGTATCCAAATAGCCATAGCCAACATAACAAAACCAAAGAAAATTTTTACTTTTTCCATCCAAAAACCAGGTTTAATAAAACCTAATCCTAAGCCTATGAAAAGCAAAGGTATACCCATGCCAAAACTCATGATAAAAAGCGCACTACCACCTAATAAAGCATTGCCTGTATTGGCTATATAAATTAAAGCACCTGCTAAAGGGGCTGCTACGCAAGGACCTACTATTAAAGCAGATAAAAATCCCATAATAGCTATACCTACAACTCCCTTTCCTTTTTCGCTTTTTTTATGTATAAAGGTTTGAAATCTTAATGGCAATTCAAAACGAAAAGCTCCAAACATAGCAAAAGCAAAAGCTATGAAAATTAGAGCAAAAAGTATTAAAATAATAGGTTTTTGTAAAATTCCTTGAATACTTGCTCCTAGAAAACTTGCTATAACTCCAGCAATAGCATAGGCTAAAGACATGAAAAAAACATAGATAAAAGAGAGAAAAAAACTATGTTTTTTTGAAAATTTAGCATTACTTTTTGCTACGATAAGAGAAGATAAAATCGGAATCATAGGTAAAATACAAGGTGTTAAGGAGAGTAAAAGTCCATAGCCAAAAAAACTTAGCAAAATCCAAAAAAAGTTATCTGTTGCTAAAAAATTTGCTATAGAGCTTTCTTCAGATTCAATTTTAGTTTTTTTATCTGTTTTTTGAGTTTTGTAAGGTTTTGAAATTTCAAAAGCATCTTTTTTAGAAATGAGATCAAAGTACCAAGTTTGAGGATTATAACACAAGCCTTGTTCAGAACAACCTTGAAATTCGAGTTTGATTAAATTTGTAGTATTTTTTGCAAAGCGCTCTAGTAATAAATTTGGCAAAGCTAAATTTAATTTTTGATAATAAACATTTTCATTACCTCTTGTAGAACTTTGAGGTAGATTAATCAAAGAACTTATATCTTTTTCGTTTATATATAATTTAAGTTTATTAGAATAAAGATAAATATCTTTTCCAAGTTCAATATTAATTGAGATAGAATTATTATAAGAGTTTGATTTTACATTAAAAGCTTCATTTAAAGATAATATAGAAGCAAAACATAAACAAAAACTTAATAAAATAATACCAAAAATACGCATAAATTTCCTAAAAACTTATTTTTCCTTTATCTTTAGCTTCAATTATAATTTATTATGGTAAATTTGCTTTAAATACTTTATAAAGGTTTGAAAATGCAAGAAAATAATTCTCCAAAAACGCAAGCTGCTGTTAAAAAGAATGAAATTTATGTTTCTGTTAAAAGAAAGAAAAGTACAATAGAATATGAAAAAGATTTAAAGAATTTGCAAATTGAGCTTTTGAAATTTCAAAATCATGTTAAAGCCAAGGGTTTAAAGGTTCTTATACTTATAGAAGGGCGTGATGCGGCTGGAAAAGGTGGGGCGATTAAACGTTTGATTGAGCATTTAAATCCGCGTGGTTGCCGCGTTGTGGCTCTTGAAAAACCTAGTGATGTGGAAAAAACACAGTGGTATTTTCAGCGTTATATAGCACATTTGCCCTCAGCCGGTGAGATTGTGATTTTTGACAGATCTTGGTATAATCGCGCAGGAGTAGAACCGGTTATGGGTTTTTGCACACCGCAACAACATAAAGATTTTTTAAGAGAAGTGCCTTTGTTTGAAAATATGATTTCAAATAGTGATATTATTTTTTTTAAATTTTATTTTTCGGTATCAAAAGACGAGCAAAAAAAACGTTTTGAAAAACGCCGAAGTGATCCACTTAAACAATATAAATTATCTCCTGTAGATCAAAAATCACAAGAATTATGGGATAAATATACTTTAGCTAAATACTCTATGCTTTTAGCATCTAATACCCCAACTTGTCCTTGGACTATTATTTCTTCTGATGATAAGAAAAAAGCAAGATTAAATTTATTGCGTTTTATACTTTCTAAGGTAGAATATCCAAATAAAAAAACTGGAGATTTTTCCAAAATTGATGCAAAATTAGTGCGTAGTGGAGAAGAAGAAATACGAAAAATGGAGGCGAATTTGGAAAAACTTGACAGTAAAAAAGCAGATGAGAAAATAAAAGATTTAGATTAAGGAAAAGAATGCAAAAGCTGGTTGAAAATTTAGCACTAAAGTACTATGATAAAGTAGTTGATTTAAGACATCAAATTCATATGCATCCTGAGCTTGAATTTGAAGAAGAAAATACAGCTCATTTAGTGTGTAAAATTTTAGATGAGTTTGGCATTAAATTTCAAAAAAATATTGCAAAAACAGGAATTTTAGCTATTATAGAAGGAAAAAAGAAGAGTCAGAAAAAACCAAAATGTGTTCTTTTAAGAGCGGATATGGATGCTTTGCCTGTGCAAGAAAAAACTAATCTAAGCTATGCTTCAAAAATTGATGGTAAGATGCACGCATGTGGGCATGATGGACATACAGCAGGGCTTTTGGGAGCTGCTTTGATATTAAATGAACTTAAAGATGAATTTTGTGGCACGATTAAGTTTATGTTTCAGCCCGCAGAAGAGGGAAGCGGTGGAGCTAAACCTATGATAGAATCAGGTGTATTGGAAAATCCTTATGTTGATGCAGTTTTTGGTTGTCATTTATGGGGGCCTTTGCTTGAAAATACTGCTCAAATTGTAAGTGGTGAAATGATGGCTGGAACGGATATTTTTGATTTGGAATTTATTGGCAGAGGAGGACATGGAGCTCATCCGCACACTTGTATAGATCCTATAATTATGGCAACGCAATTTGTAAATAATATACAAAGTGTTGTTTCTAGGCGTTTAGCCCCTTATGAAGCAGGGGTGATTACCGTAGGTCAAATTTGTGCAGGAACTACTTATAATGTTATTCCTACAAATGCTTATTTAAAAGGAACCGTGCGTTTTTTAAATGATAAAACACAAGATATTTTAAAAAGTTCTCTAGAAGAAGTGGCTGCTGCTACAGCAAAATCTAACGGTGGAGATTATAAGCTTAAATATACTAAAGAATTTCCTCCATTGATTAATGATGAAAAAGCTGCTTTAATAGCAAGAAAAGCTTTTGCAAAGGTCTTAGGAGAAGAAAATATCATTGTTTCTTCTAAACCTGACATGGGGGCTGAAGATTTTGCTTTTTTAACACGAGAAAGAATGGGAGCTTATGTATTTGTTGGAATTTCAAAGGATTTAAATCATCCAGCTTTGCACCATAGTTCTACTTTTTGTTGGGATGATGAAAATTTAAAAGTTTTAATGCAGGGTGATGTGATGATGGCTTTAGAATTTTTAAATTTATAAAGTAGAATTAAAAATTCACAAAAAATTCACAAAAAATGAGTAAAATTTAATCTTGATTTTTCTTTAGGATTTGTTATTATGAAAAAGAAGATTGTTTTAATCATTTTAATTGCAATACTTGGAAGTGTTGGGGCTTATTTTATTTTTTTTAATAATGATGAAAAAATCAGCTATTTAACTCAAAAAATACAAAAAAAAGATATATCTCAAACCATAGAGGCAGTAGGAAAGGTATATGCCAAAGATCAAGTCGATGTGGGTGCTCAAGTTAGCGGACAAATTATAAAACTTTATGTGGATGTGGGAACTCATGTAAAGCAAGGTGATTTGATCGCTCAAATTGACAAAGATAAACAACAAAACGATTTAGATATTACAAAAGCTCAGCTTGAAAGCGCTAAGGCTAATTTAGAGAGTAAAAAAGTTGCTCTTGAGATTGCGAGTAAGCAGTATCAAAGAGAGCAAAAACTTTATGCAGCTAAAGCAAGTTCTCTTGAAAATTTAGAAACTCAAAAAAATAATTATTATACTTTAAAAGCTAATGTTGCAGAGCTTAATGCTCAAGTAGTTCAGCTTGAAATCACTCTTAAAAATGCACAAAAAGATTTAGGTTATACAACCATTACTGCTCCTATGGATGGTGTTGTGATTAATGTAGCTGTAGATGAAGGACAAACAGTTAATGCTAATCAAAACACCCCTACTATAGTCCGTATAGCTAATTTAGACGAAATGGAAGTAAGAATGGAAATAGCAGAGGCTGATGTGAGTAAGATAAAAGTAGGAACAGAGCTTGATTTTTCTTTGCTTAATGATCCTCAAAAAACTTATCATGCTAAGATTGCAAGTATAGATCCAGCTGATACTGAAGTAAGTGATTCTAGTACAAGCTCAAGCTCATCAAGTTCGAGTTCTTCAAGCTCAAGCTCATCAAATGCTATTTATTATTACGCAAAATTTTATGTAGCCAATAAAGATGATTTTTTGCGTATTGGCATGAGTATACAAAATGAAATTGTTGTAGCAAGTGCAAAGGCTGTTTTAGCAGTGCCAACTTATGCAATTAAAAGCGATCCAAAAGGCTATTATGTTGAAATTTTAGAAAATCAAAAAGCTGTTAAAAAATATGTCAAACTTGGTATTAAAGATTCTATCAATACTCAAATTTTAGAAGGTGTAAATGAAAATGAAGAATTGATAGTAAGCTCAAGTGCTGATGGCTTAGCTCCTAAAATGAAGTTGAGATTTTAATGATTTTTCTTAAAAATATTTGCAAAAATATAGGCGAAAATGCCATTTTAAAAAATGTAAGTTTAAGTATAGAAAAAGGTGAATTTGTTGCCATTATAGGACAAAGTGGAAGTGGTAAAACTTCACTTTTAAATATCATAGGAACATTAGATACGCCAAGTAGCGGAACTTATGTTTTTGATGAGTATGAAGTCACTAAACTTAATAACGATGAAAAAGCAAGATTAAGGCGTGAAAAAATAGGCTTTATATTTCAAAGATATAATCTTTTAAGCTTGCTTAGTGCTAAAGAAAATGTTTCTTTACCTGCAGTTTATGCGGGAAAAAATTTACAAGAAAGAAGTCAAAATGCTAAAAAACTTTTAAATGATTTAGAATTAGCTCACAAGTTAGATTCTAAGCCAAACGAATTAAGCGGAGGGCAGCAACAACGCGTTTCTATAGCAAGAGCTTTAATCAATGGCGGAGAGCTTATTTTGGCTGATGAACCAACGGGAGCTTTGGATAGTAAAAGCGGTATTATGGTGCTTGAAATTTTACAAAAACTTAACACACAAGGTCATACTATAGTCTTAGTAACTCACGATCCAAAAATTGCAGCACAAGCTAAAAGGGTTATAGAGATTAAAGATGGAGAAATTTTAAGCGATACTAAAAAGGAAAAAGCTCAAGAAAAACTTATTTTAAAAACAATGCCCAAAGAGAAAAAAACACTTACTTTGCTTAAAAATCAAGCCTTTGAGTGTTTTAAGATAGCTTATTCTTCCATACTTGCACACAAACTTCGTTCTATTTTAACTATGCTTGGAATCATCATAGGTATTGCTTCTGTAGTTTGTGTTGTAGCTTTAGGATTAGGCTCTCAAGCTAAAGTGCTTGAGTCTATTGCAAGACTTGGGACAAATACTATTGAAATTCGCCCTGGAAAAGGATTTGGGGATTTGCGTTCGGGTAAAACAAGGCTTAATTTTAGTGATTTAGAAACGCTAAGATCCCTAGAATACTTAGAAGCAGTTGATGCTCACTCAAATACTTCAGGAGTGGCAACTTATACCAATATTTCTTTAAGTGCAAGAGCTGAAGGAGTAGGGGTAAATAATTTTGCTATAGAAGGTTTAAGGATAGATGCGGGAAGAATTTTAAATAATGATGATGTAAAAAATAGTACCAATGTTGCTGTATTGGATTTTAATGCTAAAAAAAATCTTTTTCCTGATGAAAAAAGTGAAAATATTTTAGGTCGTGTGGTGCTTTTTAATTCTCAACCTTTTAAGATTATAGGAGTTTTGCAAAAAGATACAGACAAGCCTATAGAAGATAATGTAGTACGTCTTTATATACCCTATACAACACTGATGAATAAGCTTACAGGAGATAGAAATTTGCGTGAAATCATAGTTAAGGTTAAAGATGATGTGAGTTCAACTTTGGCTGAAAATGCTATTATAAGAATTTTAGAAATTAAACGCGGACAAAAGGATTTTTTTACTTTTAATTCTGACACCTTTAAGCAAGCTATTACAGCAAATAAACGCACTACAACGATACTTACAGCTTGTGTGGCTGTGATTGCTTTGATTGTTGGGGGTATAGGAGTGATGAATATCATGCTTGTTTCTGTAAGTGAAAGAACAAGAGAAATAGGCATACGCATGGCTATAGGGGCTAGAAGAGAAGATATTATGATGCAGTTTTTAATCGAAGCGGTTATGATTTGTACTATAGGGGCGATTTTAGGTGTGATTTTATCGATTTTTGTTATTTTTGCTTTTAATACTTTAAGTACTGATTTTCCTATGATTTTAAATGCCTATTCTGTGCTTTTGGGACTTTTAAGTTCTATGTTTATCGGTGTGGTTTTTGGTTTTTTCCCTGCAAGAAATGCAGCAAATTTAAATCCTATTAGTGCATTATCAAAGGAATGATATGAAAATAATACTTAGCTTTTTTTTAGCATTTTTCTTGAGTGCTTGTGGTGCAAAACTTAGCTTGCCTAAAGAAGTTGATTTAACTCAAGAACAAATGAAAGATTTAAATCTCACTTATGATTGGTATAAATCCTATGATAATGCAAAATTAAATGAATTTCTAAATTTTGTTTTATTGAATAATAGCGATATTAATATTGCTAGAAAAACTTTGCTTTCAGCTTTGGCTAGAGCCGATTTGATTGATTATGATTTATATCCGACTTTAAGTGGAAATTTGGGTTTTGGTGCGGATAAAGATTTAAATTCAGGCAAACAAAGTAAAAATTTCAATAATTCTTTAAATTTAAGCTATGAGCTTGATATTTATGGAAAATTAAGAGATAGTGTAAGTGCGAGTGAATTTAGTGCAAAAGCAAGTGCTTATGATCTTGAAAATTTAAAAATAAGCATGATCAATACAGCTTTAAATGATGTTTTTGAGCTGGCTTATTTTAACGATGTAGATAAATTGCTTCGAGCTTATCTTTCAAATTTAGAACAAATGAAAGAGCTTTATAGTTATAAATACAAGCTTGGAAAAATAGAAGAATTAGATCTTTTAAACATAGAACAAAGCTTATTAAGAGCTAAACAAAATTTATTAAGCAATGATCAAAATCGTAATTTACTCATAAAAAATTTACAAGATTTATTAGCAAAGCAAGAAGGTTTTGCTTACATAGAGTATTTTAAAACTTTATCTTTAAATGATTTTAAAACCTTAAGTCCTGATTTTAATATACCTTTAAAAGCTTTAGCGTACCGTGCAGATGTGAGATCTAAACTCAATAGCTTAAAATCAGCCTTTAAGGATTATTCTTCCATGCAAAAATCTATTTTGCCTAGTATTTCTTTAGGTGGAGCATTAAGTGGGAGTGATAAAAAAATTGATGATAGTTTTAAATTTGAAATTTTAAGTGGTAATGTTAAGATTTCTTTACCTTTCTTAGATTATGGTAGAGTAAAGCAAAATATCAAAATTTCTCAATTTACCTATGAGCAACTTTTAATTTCTTATGAGCAAGCTTTGCAAAGTGCTATGAATGAATTTGCATTAAATTATAAAGATTATCAAAGCAACACCTTGCTTTTGCAAAATTTGCAAAATATTAACATTAAACAAGAGCTTATCACTAAGGCGTATTATGAAAAATATATTTTAGGAAAAAGTGAATTAAAAGATTATTTGGATGCAAATAATACTTTAAATTCTACCCAGCAAGAATTTTTAAGAGCTAGATTTAATCTTTTAAAAACCATTAATTCTTACTATCAAATCACAGCTTTAAGTTTTAATGATGAAAGCTTAGAATTTCCTAAGTATTAATTTAATAATCGATGATATTTTTTAAATCCTCGAGTAATTTTTTAGCCATCAGCTCATAGCCTTTTATAGTAAGATGTACATCATTGAGCGAAAGCTTTTGTTCTATCCATTTGTTTTTTCCCCCACTATCTTGCATAAACTGATGCATATCAAAGATAAGAGTTTTTTCTTCTTTAGCAACTTCATATAATGCTTTGCGTATGGTAAAAAAATCAGGAGCAAGCTTGTAGTTTTTACCTTGTTTTTGAACTACAGTTGGTGGAGAGATTAGCATGATAACAGCGTTTTTATTGTAAGTTTTTAAAATGCTAATCCATTTTTTTAAATTATTTTTGAATTTTTGTTTTTCAAACCCTTTAAAGAGTGCATCATTAGAACCATAGGCGAGAATAATCAAATCGTTGTGTAAAAGTTCTAGTTCTTTTTTTACAACTGCTTGATTCCAAGAGAGCCATAAATCACTTTTGGCACCATTGATTGCAATGGTATCTAAGAAAACATTATTATTTTTATTTGTGATGAAATATCCTCCTAGCTCAGCATCTTTTTGTAAGGCTGAAATTTGCAAAGGAAGATCAAGTTCTAGTTCTTTATAAGACCATTTGTTAATTTGTGTGGTTCTTAACTCATAGCTTTGATTTTTTGCATCTTTGATGCTAAAAGCATTGGTATTTTGCTTGGCTTTAAATAAAAATCCTATCTTGAATTTTTTTTTATCTAAGGTTGTATCAAGGTTGATTTTTGCACCTTTGGTTTTTGCTTTGGCTATTATCCCACCTAGTGGAAAATTATGTCCAGCATTAGCAGGATTTCTTGAGTTTAAAATTTCAAAGTTTTTATAAGAATAAACAAGATTAAGATTTTGTTGATATTTGGGCTGTAAAGGATAGGCAAAACCTATAGAGTTAGAGCGGATTAAATATCCTCTTATGACACGCGGAAAGAAATCAGCTGCCATATGAGAATCCCCATAAATTCTAATTCCTATGTTTTGATTTTTTTCTAATTTTTTTTCTAGATTTTTAAGATCTTTTTTTGATACATAATTTGTTAAAGCAGAGTGATTTTTGTTTTGATTGAGTATAGAGTCTATTGTGTCATTTGTATTTAAATTTTGTGCATAAGAGCTAGTAAAAATAATAAAAAACAATAAGATAATTTTAAATTTATTTACTAGCATTTTCTTCCTTAAGTTTTATGTGTTCTAATAAAAGTTTAGACATTTCTCTTGCGCCACTTGGAGTAAAATGAACCCCATCATCTGTTCTTACTTTTATACTTCTATTGTTTTCATCTTTTATATAAGCTGAGTACTCATCATTGACACTAAAAAATAGCTTAGTGTTGATAAAAATTTCTTTATTTTTAAGAATTTCATCGCTGTAAATTTTATTGAGCACTTGTATTTTTTTGTTCAAATCTTCTTTTTTTACAGGAGGGATTTCAAACCAAAAAACTTTGGCTTTATGTTTTTTAGCGATTTTAATGATTTCATCTACACGACTTGTGTAAATATCTATCCAAGAAGGGGAGCCAAAACGATGGTAATTTCCTCCTTTTTTAATATCCCAAGGATCATTAGCGCCAAGAAGAACAACAAGATATTTAATATTTGAGTTTTTAATAAAAGCTTCATTAGTCGCTTTTGACCAATCAAAATAGGATTTATAAGAAAGGCCTGTATTTTGTTTGCTAAGATCGGTTACCTTAAGATTTAAATTTCTTAAATCTCTATTTAAGGCTATTGCAACACCTTGCATTAAAGAATCTCCGATAAATAAAAACTCATCTCCATTTTGCAGTTCTAATTTGGTATTATCAATAAAACTAATATTTGCATCTTGGACTAAAGTTAGATTTGCTTCTTTATGAGTAGTGTTGTCATCATTTTCTAAAGCGTTTGAAACTTTATCTATTTTGCTTAAATTTTCATCTGTTGATTTATTTTCTTGATTTATAGTTTCTTCATTAGCTTGAGGTAAGGGTTCGTTGCTTAAAATTGCACGAATTTGTTCTAGTTTAATTTTAAAGCCATTGGCTTCTTTTAAAAGATCATTATGAGGATAGAATGCAAAGTGATATTTTTGTTCTATATAAGAGCTAATACTCTGATTCATAACTACAACAACTAAGCCAAGCACTATAATCAAAATGAAGAAAAATCTAACTACACTCATCTAAAAACTCGAATAAATAAAATCAGGAATTCCATCTGGCATAAAAGCAAAAACCAAAAGTAAAATAAAAGCTATGATAAAAGGTTTTAGCAAAAATGGAGTAAGATTTAAAATCTTAATGCAATATTCTTTAAAATTAACAAATAAAGGATAGATCATAAAAAGAACCCCAAAGGCAACCAACATGTAAATATCATTATAGGATGGAATTTGGAAGAAATTATAATAACAAGCTTTAAAATATTCTATTGCATCCTCTAGATTTTTACTATAATAAAAGAAAATCCAAGTAAAACATACAAATTGAAAGGTTAAAAATCTTCCTAAAGCTGGAATTTTTTGTAAATTAAATTTGCTTAAAGCTAGTAAATGTATAAAAACTATGCCAATACCATGCAATAAACCCCAAACAATAAAAGCAAGCGTATTACCATGCCACATACCTGAAAGTATAAAGGCAATGAGTATATTAGCTACAGTGCGTGGCATTCCTTTTCTATTACCCCCTAAAGGTATATAGATATAATCTCTTATAAAGGTTGAAAGGCTGATATGCCATCTAGCCCAAAAATCTTTTAGGTTTTTTGCAAGATAAGGCATGTTAAAGTTAGGCGGAAGGGTAAAACCTAGCATTAAAGCAAAAGCACAAACTAAATCAACATATCCGCTAAAATCGCAGTATATTTGAATCGCATAGGCGTAAATTGCGCTTAAAAGTTGTATAAAATTATAAGATTGTGGAAAGTCTAAAATACTTTTAGCATAAATTCCAAGGTAATTAGCTATTAAAACTTTTTTAACTATACCAAAAACAAGCAAGATGATGATTAAATTTGCATGTTTAAATTCGCGTTTTTGATAGGCCTGTTCAAAGAAAAAAGAACTTCGCATAATAGGCCCTGAAAGTAGTGTTGGAAAAAATGATAAGAAGGTTGCCAAATTTAAAAAACTTTCTAAACGGCGTTTTTGATAAACTTCTACAAGATAAGTGATAGAAGTAAAGGTATAAAAACTAATTCCTATTGGAAATACTAAATCAATATTTAAAAATTCTAAACCGAAAAAATTTAATATCTCATCAACACTTCCTTTGATGCTAGGAAAGTATTTAAAAAAACATAAATTTAAAATAATAAAAGCCATACAAGTAGCGAAAATATAACGCTTGCGACGCACAAAAATTAGCAAGGCAAAATAATGTATAAAAAAGGTATATATAAATAAAACCAAGGCGAAATAAGGATTGATTAAAATATAAATAATATAAGAGAAAATTAAAATTAAAATATTTTGTATTTTATAATCATTTTTAAAAGTCCAATAAATAGCAAAAAAAGCTATCATTAAAATACTAAATTCTAAAGAAAAATAAGTCATACCTTTTTTAATCCAAAGCGAGATTTGCCCATAGTAGGGCAAAGATTATTTTTTTCTGTTTAATGCAATATTTTTGATGTATTGATCAGCTAAATAAAGTCCATTTCCGTGTTCCCCGATTAATTTAATCTTGTCAACTATACCGCGGAAAAGTGCTTCTTCTTCGTGTTGTTCGCTTACATACCATTGTAAGAAATTAAAAGTAGAATAGTCTTTATGTGTTAGCATGTGTTCAACTAAAGTATTGATTGACTTTGTGATAAATTGCTCATGTTCATAGGTTTTTTCAAAAACATCAAGTAAAGATTTGAAATTTTGTTCAGGCTGTTTTACTTCTTGAAGCTCTACATGAGAATCTGTTTCATTAAGATAAGTGATAAGCCTTTTGGCATGATCGCTTTCTTCGCTTGCATGTGCAAACAAGAAGGCACCAGCTCCATCAAGACTATTTTCATAGCACCAAGAACTCATACTAAGATATAAGTTTGCTGCATACATTTCTTTGTTTATTTGTTCATTGAGTAATTTTACAACTTCTTTAGAAAGCATTTTTATCTCCTTATTAAAATTTAAAATGTTTTATAATGATATATTATTTTTTTAAAAACAAGCTAAATTTTTGATAGTTAAAAATTATATTTAAGAAAAATACAAAATAAAAAATGTTTCCAAAATGTTTCCAAGTTTTTTTAAACTTCCATTACTTTTTTAAAGCTAAGGAGAAAAAATGAAAAAAATTCTATCTTTAAGTGTGGTAAGTCTTGCACTTTGTGGTGCTTTAAATGCAGCAGATTTAAAAATCGCAGGTTCATCGACTGTGTATCCTTTTACTTCTTTTGTAGCTGAAGAATATGCTTCGATTAAAAATACAAAAACTCCTATAGTAGAGAGCTTGGGAACAGGGGGTGGATTTAAGGTATTTTGTGAAGGAACTACTGATATTTCTAATGCTTCAAGACCTATGAAATTAAGTGAATTTGAAACTTGCAAAAAAGCAGGGGTAACTGATATAGTAGGGATTATGATAGGTTATGATGGTATAGTTTTAGCTCAAAATAAAACCAATGCTCCATTAAATATCACAAAAAAAGAACTTTTCTTAGCATTGGCAAAAGAAATTCCACAAAATGGAAAACTTATACCAAATCCTTATACAAACTGGAATCAAATCAATAAAAATTTACCAAATCGTAAAATTAGTGTTTATGGTCCACCATCAAGTTCAGGAACAAGAGATACTATAGAAGAGCTTATTATGAGTGATGTGTCTAAAAAAATTCCTGAGTATAAAGGCGAGTATAAAACCTTGCGTCAAGATGGTGCTTATATCCCAAGCGGTGAAAATGATAATCTAATCGTTTCAAAACTTACTATTGATAAAGATGCTTTTGGAATTTTTGGTTATAGCTTTTTAGTGAGCAACTCAGATAAAATTAATGTCGCTACTATTGATGGTGTTGCACCAAGTGAAGAAAATATTGCAGATGAAAAATACGAACTTGCAAGAAGTTTGTTTATTTATATCAATGCTAAGAAAAATCCAAAAGAAGCCTTTGAATTTGCAAAAATTTATATGAGTGATGATTTGGCAAAAAGTGGCGGAGAACTTGAAAAAATAGGACTTGTTCCTTTAAGCGATGATAAATTAAAAGCTTCTCAAAAACATATAGAAGATAGAAAAATTTTAAATGATGAGCTTGTAAAAGCTGGAAAAGTTTTTTAAGGAAAAACTTTGCTAAAAGAAAAAATAATCAAATTTGCACTTTTTTTATGTGCTTTTGTAAGCGTGATAGTAAGTTTTGCTATCATGCTTACAATTTTAATTGAAGCTTTAAAATTCTTTCAAAAAGAAAGCGTTGTTACTTTTTTATTCTCAAGTCAGTGGGCAGCTGATGCAGCTTTTATGAATGCAGATGGCACGAGCAAACAAGGTATTTTTGGGGCGCTATCGCTTTTTTGGGGTACTTTTTATATTTCATTGATTGCTATGCTAACGGCTTTACCTTTAGGGGTTATGTGTGCTATATATTTAGGTGTTTTTGCTGGTAAAAAATCTAAAAATTACTTAAAACCTATTTTAGAAATCATTGCAGGGATTCCTACTGTTGTTTTTGGATTTTTTGCGGCTATAGTTGTAGCGCCTTTTATAGTGTGGTTTTTTTCTTTATTTGGCATACAAGCAAGTTTTCAAAGTGCTTTAGGCGCAGGTTTTATCATGGGGATCATGATAGTGCCTATAGTGGCTTCTTTATCTCAAGATTGTATTGAAGCAGTAAGCGAGAAAAGGATTAATGGTGCTTATGCTTTAGGCATGACAAAAAAAGAAGTGGTTTTTGCTGTGATTTTACCCGAGGCTATTCCTGGTATAGTTGCAGCTTGTCTTTTAGGACTTTCAAGAGCCTTAGGTGAAACTATGATAGTGGTAATGGCAGCTTCCTTACGTCCAAATTTAACGATGAATTTTTTAGAAGATATGACAACGGTAACGGTAAAAATCGTAGAAGCTTTAAGCGGAGATCAAGCTTTTGATAGTTCTTTAGCTTTGAGTGCTTTTTCTTTAGGTTTGGTGCTTTTTATCATCACTTTAATCATCAATATGTTTAGCGTTTATCTTATCAATCGCTTTCACAAAAGGAAAAATTTATGAAAAAACTTTTTAAAAAAAGACAAAAAGCTTCAAAGTCTTTTAAAAGACTTTGTAAAATGGGGCTTTATATTAATTTAATTTTTCTTTGTATCTTTTTAGGAAGTGTGGGTTATCTTGGAATTGGAGCTTTTAAGCAAACTTATATTTTTGTAGAGGCTAATAGAAATTCTCCTGTTTATGATCTTTTATCTCGCGCAGAACAAAGAAAAATAAGAACAGGGCAAATCACTGAAAAAACTTGGCTTTTGGCAAATTCAGAAGTGGATCAATATATGAAGCAAAAATATAATCGCCTTAGTGAAAAACAAAGAACTTTAGTCGATGATCTTGTGCAAAAAGGCGAGATAGAGCTTAAATTTAATAGCAATTTCTTTTTAAATGGGGACTCAAAATCTCCTGAAAATTCAGGAATTTTATCTTCAGTTGTAGGGACTTTGCTTGTTATGCTTGTTTGTATGGTTGTGAGTGTTCCTATGGGCGTTGCAGCAGCAATTTATTTAGAAGAATTTGCGCCACAAAATATTCTTACACATTTTATAGAAGTGTGTATTAACAACCTTGCAAGTATTCCAAGTATCTTGTTTGGACTTTTAGGACTTGGAGTGTTTATCAATCTTTTTGGAATGCCTCGCTCAAGTGCTTTAGTGGGTGGGCTTACTTTGGCGATCATGAGTTTACCTATTATCATTGTTTCAACCAAAGCGGCTTTAAAAAGCGTGGACATTAACATGAAAAATGCTGCTTATGCCTTAGGTATGACAAAGGTTCAAATGGTAAAAGGTATTATGTTGCCTTTGGCTATGCCTATGATTTTAACAGGTTCTATTTTGACTTTAGCTGGGGCTATAGGCGAGACTGCACCTTTGATGATTATCGGTATGATAGCATTTATCCCTGATGTGGCAAGTTCGATTTTTGATCCAACTAGCGTTTTGCCTGCTCAAATTTACTCATGGTCAGCTATGCCAGAGCGTGCATTTTTAGAAAGAACTGCAGCAGGTATTATCGTGCTTTTAGGACTTTTAGTCGTGTTAAATCTTAGTGCGATATTATTAAGAAAATATTTTCAAGGAAAATTAAAGTGATAGCAAAAACAACAAATTTAAATTTATTTTATGGAAAAAAACAAGCTTTATTTGATATCAATATGCAAATAGAACAAAACAAAATTACCGCGCTCATCGGCGCTTCAGGATGTGGTAAATCCACTTTTTTGCGTTGTTTTAATAGAATGAATGATAAAATTGCAAAAATCGGTGGTTTAGTAGAAATTGAAGGAAAGGATGTTAAAAATCAAGATGTAGTAGTCTTGCGTAAAAATGTAGGCATGGTTTTTCAACAACCTAATGTTTTTGTAAAAAGCATTTATGAAAATATCTCTTATGCACCAAAACTTCACGGCATGATTAAAAACAAAGATGAAGAAGAAGCTTTGGTGGTGGATTGTTTGCAAAAAGTAGGGCTTTTTGAAGAAGTTAAAGACAAGCTAAAGCAAAATGCCCTAGCTCTTTCAGGCGGACAACAACAACGCCTTTGTATCGCAAGAGCTTTAGCAATAAAACCTAAACTCTTGCTTTTAGATGAGCCAACTTCCGCACTTGATCCTATTAGCTCAGGTGTTATAGAAGAGCTTTTAAAAGAATTAAGTCATAATCTTTCCATGATTATGGTAACGCATAACATGCAACAAGGCAAACGCGTGGCTGATTATACTGCATTTTTTCACCTAGGTGAGCTCATAGAATTTGGTGAAAGTAAAGAATTTTTTGAAAATCCAAAACAAGAAAAAACCAAGGCTTATCTAAGCGGTACTTTTGGATAATAAAGCCGCTTTTTAGCGGTTTTTATTTTAAGAAAAATTTGTTAAAATTTGCCTTTTATCTTTGTAAGGCATTAATTATGGCAAAAAAACAACTCTCTTTAACAAGACTTAGTTTTCCTATATTTTGGGATTTGCTTTCTAAGTATTTAACTGTGATTATCAATACCGCTATGGTGTCGCATTATTCTAATTTTCTTGTCGGTGCTATGGGGGCTGGAAATCAAATTTTAGATCTTTTTATCACTATTTTTTCATTTTTAAGTGTGGGTTGTAGCGTGGTGATAGCTCAAGCTATTGGTGCAAAAGATCATGTCTTAGCAAGAAAAGTGATTCATCAAAGTTTATTTTTAAATGCACTTTTAGGCTTTGTATGTGGTGCGCTTATTTTATGGCATGGGGAGTATTTGCTTTATCTTTTAAAAATCCCACAAGAATTGCTTAAAGACAGCAAAATTTACTTGCATATGCTTGCAATTTGTTTGTTTTTTGATGCCATAGGTATTGTTTTAGCGGCTATTGTAAGGGTTTATAATATGGCTTATTGGGTTATGCTTATAGGCTTTTTGATGGATATAGTGGTGATTTGTGGAAATTATTATGTTTTGCATTATACAAAATCAGAACTTTTTGGAGTAGGGCTTAGTAATATTTTTGCCCGTATTGTTGCTATAGTGGCTTTACTTGTGATACTTTTTTATAAACTTAAAATTCATCTTAAAATCAAAGAAATGATAAAACTTGAAAAAGAGGTATTAAAAAAGGTTTTAAATATAGGTGGGTTTTCAGCAGGAGAAAATCTTTTGTGGATAGTTCAATACACTATAGCTTTTGCTTTTGTAGCAAGCTTAGGCGAGGAGAGTTTGAGTGTGCAAACGATTTATTTTCAAATTTCAATGCTTATCATGCTTATAGGACAAGCTACGAGCATAGCTAATGAAATCATAGTAGGTAAATTAGTCGGTGCTAGACATGAAAATATAGCTTATAAGCATGCTTGGCGTGCTTTGTATTTTAGCGTGATAGCGAGTGCTTTAGTGGCACTTTTAAATTATCTTTGTCAAGATTTTACTATGCAAATTTTAGGGCTTAAAGAAGAGTTAAAAAATTTAATGATACCTTTATTTGCTCTTTCAATCTTTCTTGAAATTTCACGCACCTTTAATATAGTTATGGTGAATTCCTTGCGTGCAAGTGGCGATGCTAAGTTTCCATTTTTTAGCGGACTTGTTTTTATGATGGGAGTATCTTTGCCTGTGGGTTATGTGCTTTGTTTTCATTTTAATCTTGGAATTTTAGGGGTTTGGATAGGATTTTGTGCGGATGAGTTTTTGCGTGGAATGGTAAATTCATACAGATGGAAAAGTAAAAAATGGCAAGGCAAAGCTCTAGTTTAAAATCATTTATTTATAAAGATGAGTGTTATTTTTATTCTAAAAAACGCATAAAAACTTTAAGATTAAGGCTAAATGAAAGGGGTGAATTTGTTCTTAGCATTCCTTATTTTTGCACTTTTAAAAGTGTTTATGAGTTTTTAGATAAATCAAGTTCTTGGATAAATGAGACAAAAAAAAGATTTGAAAAAAAAGTTTTAAAAGATGATGAATTAATCTTTTTAGCTAAAAAATATAAAATTATATTTGATGAAAATGCCAAAAAAACTTATTTTGATAAAGATAAAATTCTTTGTGAAAATAAAGCAAAATTAGATTTATTTTTAAGAGAAAATGCTAAAAAGATTTTTACTTTTTATCTTGAAAAATGGAGCCAAAAAACAGGTTTATTTTATACGCATTTAAGCATTAAAAATATGAAAACGCGTTGGGGTTCATGTAATCATAATAAAGCTTATATTAATTTAAATTTAAAACTCATTCAAAAGAGTTTAAAGGCTATTGAATATGTGATTTTGCATGAAATCAGCCACTTAAAATTCCCTAATCACAGCAAAGAATTTTACTCTTTTATGGAGCATTTTATGAGCGATTTTAGACAAAGAGAGAAAGAATTTTTAAGTTAAAAATGTTATATTTATAGTTTATTTTTCAAAAAAGGCATAATATGACTTTGGATTTTGATTTTATTTATAATGCGGATAATGATATTTTTGAATATTTATTGCGTTTTTATGCGAAAAATTATAACTACACCCTTAGTAAAGAAGAAAATATTTATCATTTTTCTATTGATGCAGATGAAGAAAATTTAAAGACTTTTTGTGATTCTTTAAATTTTATGAGTCATAGTGTTTTTTTGAAAAAATTTGATGTAAAAGCGGGACAGGATTTTAACCCTTGTATGCCAGAAGATAAAGAATTTTCAAAATTTTCTTATATTACTCATTTAAATTCTAATGCCTATCAAGAAAAAAAACTTTTAAACAAAAACGAATGGGGCGTGTTTTGTGAGTGTGAATTTTCAAGCAATTTATCAGAATTTGAAAAAATCAATGAAGAAAATTTCAATACTTTTTTAAATCTTGCCTTTGATTTGTTAAGTCAAGAAAAAAAGATTTATTTAAAAGATAAAAATGGCATTTATGAATTTTCTTTGTTTAAGAACGAATTTATAGGAGATTTTTTACTTCCTTGTGATATTAAGGCTATAAATTCAGTTTTTGTTTGTTCAAATGAAAATTTAAAACTTCTTGCAAGTTTAGAAAAACCTTTGATGAAGCTAAGACTTAATGCCATGTTTAGAAAAAATCACAATCTTGATTTTAATAATTTTAAAATCAGACTTGCTAGAGATTTGTTTTGCTTTGCTTTAGGTTTAAAACTTTTTGAAAATGAATATAAATTTTTAAGCGTAAAAAAAATAGAAGAATACCAAAAAGATTTTTATATCAGTGCTTTAGATGAGCAAGTGGTGGTTTTGGAAGGCTTTGAATTTATCAATGCTAAGGCAAGAGAGCTTATTTTTTCTAAAGAAGATAAAAATATGGCAAGAATTTCTTATCTTGTAAGTCGTTATAAAGAAAAAGCTTTTATTTTAGAGCTTAGCAAAGATGATGAAGATATTTTGCTTATTAACAAAGAGCTTAATTTGCTTAAACTTTCTTTACCAAAACACAGCAAAGAACTTTATGAAGAGATTAAAAAAGATGAAATTGGTGCAAGGCTTTTAGAAAATTTTAGCAAGGAATTTCCTCTTTTAGATGAAAATTTTGAGCTTCAAAACAATTTTTATTCCTTGCTTGGCTTGGTAGGCAGAGTGCTAAATTTGGGTAAAAATTTACAAGAGAGTGCTAGTGAGCTTTTAAAAATTGCTGATGAGTCAAAAATGCCTCGTGGAGTAAAGATTGATTATCGTTTGAAAGAAGATAAAAGTTTTGATTATACAAGAACTTTAAGATCTACTATGAGTTTTATGTTAGCAGGTGTAGATAGTACTAATATCGCTTATGGAGCGGTTGAGAGTTTGGCTTATTTCTTACGTGATACTTATGATGAATTAAGAGAGAAAAAGCAAAGCGACTTAGCGCTTATAAGTGGCTCTTTGTTTGAACATAAATCTTTACTTAAAAATACTTTAAAACATCTTAAAAATTGTCAGTTAAGCGATGTGCCACTTAGGATATAAGATCAAAATTTCAGGTCTAGTTCAAGGGGTGGGTTTTCGCCCTTTAGTTTATGAACTAGCTTTGAAATCAAAGCTTTTTGGAGAGGTAAGAAATGATGGTTTTGGGGTAGAAATCATCCTTGCTTGTACTCAAAAAGAATGTGAAAATTTCATAGAGAATTTAAAAAATCATCTCCCACCTTTAGCAAGAATAGACAAGCTTATAATCACGCAAATTTCTATTTCAAACTATGAAAATTTTAGTATCACTCCTTCTTTAAAGAACACAAAAAGCACACCTATGTTAAGTGATTTTGCGCTTTGTAAGGAATGTAAAAAAGAATTTTTTGATGAAAAAAATCCACGCTTTTTATATCCTTTTATCACTTGCACACATTGTGGGCCACGCTTTAGTATTATAAAAAGTCTTCCTTATGATAGAGCCCATACTTCCATGCAAGAATTATTGATGTGTGAGTTTTGCAAAAGCGAATACGAAGATCCTAAAAATAGGCGTTTTCATGCCCAGCCTATTAGTTGTCCTAAGTGTAAAATCAATGTTTTTCTTAAAAATTCAAAGGGTGAAATTTTAGCCAAAGATCAAGAAGCTTTTATGCAAAGTTCGAAGTTTTTAAAGGAAGGTAAAATTTTAGCCATTAAAGGCATGGGCGGTTTTCATCTCATGTGTGATGCTTTTAATGAAGAAGCTTTAAAAACTCTAAGACTTAGAAAAAATCGCCCCAAAAAACCCTTTGCTTTGATGTGTAAAGATTTACAAAGTGCTAAAGAACTTGCCTTTATAGATGAAAAAGAAGAATCTTTGCTTGGTGGGGTTTTAGCTCCTATTGTGATTTTAAAGGCAAAAAAAGCCTTTTCTTTAATCGCACCTGATGTTGATAAAATCGGTATTATGCTAGCTTATACGCCTTTACATCTTTTGCTTTTTGAGTATTTTAAAGGAAGTCTTGTGGCAACGAGTGCGAATTTAAGCGGAGAAAGTATCATTAAAGATGAGTTTAATTTGTGTCAAAAACTTGATAAAGTTTTTGATTTTTATTTGGATTATGATAGAGAAATTATCAACGCAAGTGATGATAGCATAGCTCAAGTGGTAAATGGTAAAACTATGTTTTTGCGTACTTCAAGGGGTTTAAATCCTTTTTATTTGGAAAGAAATTTTAATAAAAAAGGCACTTTTTTAGCTTTGGGCGCGGAGCTTAAAAATGAATTTGTGATTTTTTATGAAAATAAACTTTTAATTTCTCCTTATATAGGGGATTTGAAAAGTCTTGATGTGCATGAGAGATTTTTTAAACTTTTAGAATTTTTTAAACAAAATTATGATTTGAAATTTGATGCGATTTTGTGCGATAAACACCCGCATTTTAGCTATGCAAAAGAATTTGAAGAAAGGATTAAAATTTCTCATCATTATGCGCATTTTTGTGCGGCTTATTTTGAATACGAAGAAAATTTTGCAAAAGATGAAAAGGCTTTAGCTTTTATTTGTGATGGAACAGGTTATGGCGAAGATGGCAAAATTTGGGGTGGAGAAGTTTTTGTAGGAAATTTAAAAGAATATGAAAGAATTGCACATTTTGAAAATTTCACTCTTATAAATAGTGATATTAAAAATATACAAAATTTGGCTCTAAGTCTTATTTTTCATTATGATTTAGAAGATAAGGCTAAGGAGTTTTTAGCAAAAATTCCAAAAATTAAACTTGAAAATCTTAAAAAAATTTATTCACATTCTAACTTACAAACAAGTTCCTTAGGACGCATTATCGATGCTTTTGGAAGTATTGTTTTTAACTTAGAAAAAAGCTCTTATGAGGCTCAAGTTGGCTTGATGTGTGAAGCTTTTTATGATAAAAATCTTGATTTTTCTTATAAGCTTTTTGTAGAAAAAGGGCAGGTTAATTTTAAAAATTTAATTTTAGGGGCTTTGCAAGATGAAAAAACTAAGGCAATTACAGGTATGTTTAATGCTTTGGCAAATTTTATCATAGATTTTAGCAAAGATTATGATTTAAAAGTGCTTTTAAGTGGAGGAGTTTTTCAAAACAAAACCTTACTTGAAATTTTAAAAGCTAAAAATTTTGATTTTTTTGTACCTTTAAAATATCCTTGCAATGATAGTTCCATAGCTTTAGGGCAAATGGTACATTTTTTAAATTTTAGAAAAATAAAGCAAATATTCTAAAAACTCATAATTTTTTAATGCTTTTAAGGTTAAAATGAAACAAAAATTATAAAGGAAAGAAAATGTGTAAAGATTGCGGCTGTTCTATAAATTCAACCCATACACACGATCATCACGATCACCATCATGAAAATCCAAGCTTAAAAGAAAGCAAAACCATAGAAGTGATTTCTAAAATTTTAAGCAAAAATGACGAAGAAGCTAAGCACAATAGAGCACATTTTAATGAAGCTAACACGCTTTGTATCAATTTAATGAGTTCTCCAGGTAGTGGAAAAACTACGCTTTTAGAAAGTACGATCAAGGCTTTGAAAAGTGAGCTTAAAATCGCTGTGATTGAAGGGGATTTAGAAACCAATAATGACGCTCTAAGAGTAAAAAATGCCGGAGCTTTAGCGTATCAAATCACTACAGGGCAAAGCTGTCATTTGGATGCTTTTATGGTGCATGAAGCTTTGCATCATTTAGCGATTGATGATGTGGATTTGCTTTTTATAGAAAATGTTGGAAATTTAGTTTGTCCTGCAAGCTATGATTTAGGAGAGCATTTAAATGTGGTTTTGCTTTCGGTAACCGAAGGAAGTGATAAACCGCAAAAATACCCTGTGATGTTCAAAAAGGCTGATATAGTTTTAATCACAAAGGCAGATTTGGCTCATCATTTTGATTTTGATATTAAAGAGGCGACTAGGTTGATTAAAGAATTAAATCCTAGAGCAGATATTATCACTCTTGATGCAAAAAATGGCACCAATATGGAGCTTTGGTATAAGGTGCTTAAACTTAAAAAGGAGCTTTTTTAATGTGTTTATCTATACCTTCTGAAATTTTAGAAATCGATGAGTTAAACAATGCTTTAGTGCAAACTTTAGGTGTGAAAAGAAAAGTTAATTTAGATTTGATTGATGAGCCTTTAAAACAAGGCGATTATGTCTTAATCCATGTAGGCGTTGCTATGGAAAAAATCGACAAAGAAGCTGCACTAGAAAGCATTAAAACCTATCAAGAAATAGTAGAAAAAATGAATAGCGGAGAGATAAAAAGCGATGAGGGAGATTTGGGTTTAAATGAATTTCATCGATGAATTTAGAGATAAAGAAAGCATTTTAGCTTTAAAAAAACTCATAGAACAAGAACTTAAAAATCCTATCAATATCATGGAAATTTGCGGTGGGCATACACATAGTATTATGAAATATGCCCTACCTTCTATTTTGCCAAAAGAAATTAACTTCATCCATGGACCAGGATGTCCTGTTTGTGTTATGCCAAGAGTTCGCATTGATACAGCTATCAAGTTAGCCTCCATGAAAGATACGATTTTTTGTACTTTAGGAGATCTTTTAAGAGTGCCTGGAAGTGAAATTTCTCTTCTTGATTTAAGAGCTAAAGGGGCTGATGTTAGAGCACTTTATTCTCCACTTGAGGTTTTAGAAATCGCTAAGCAAAATTTAAACAAAAATATCATCTTTTTTGCTATAGGCTTTGAAACCACTACGCCTATGAGTGCTTTACTTCTTCAAAAGGTTATAGAAGAAAAAATAAATAATGTCTTTTTTCATATCAATCATATCACAGTTCCAGCACCTGTAGAAGCGATCATGAATGATGAAAATGTAAAAATCAATGCTTTTTTAGGCCCTTCTCATGTGAGTGTGATAACAGGTTATGGTGTTTATGAGCCTTTAGCAGCAAAATTTAAAACCCCTATAGCAGTGAGTGGTTTTGAACCAGTTGATATTTTAGAGAGTGTGTTAAATATTATAAAACAAAGTAATGAAGGTACTTTTAAAGTGTATAATCAATACAAAAGAGCCGTAAGCAAAGAAGGTAATGTTAAAGCACAAAATTTAGTAAAAAAATACTTTAGGGTGTGTGATTTTGAATTTCGTGGCTTAGGACTTATTAAAGATGGAGGTTTGGAGCTAAAAGAAGAATTTAGCACCTATGATGCAAGTAAAAAATTTGATTGCATGGTACAAAGTAAAAATGAAAGCAAAGCTTGTATTTGTGGGCAAATTTTAAGAGGTTTAGCCAAGCCTTATGATTGTAAGGTTTTTGGTAAGGCTTGTACGCCAAGAAGTCCTATAGGAAGTTGTATGGTTTCTGGCGAGGGTGCTTGTGCGGCGTATTATAAATACTCAAAGGTGAATGTATGAAAAATATTTCCTTAGCCCACGGAGGTGGTGGAGAAGAGATGAACGAGCTTTTAACTAAGCTTTTTAAGATCTTTGATAATGAAATTTTAAACGCAAATAATGATGCGGCGATTTTAGGAAATTTGGCTTTAAGTACGGATTCTTTTGTTTTAAGTCCGATTTTTTTAGATGAAGAGGTTAATATAGGCAAACTTTGTGTTTGTGGTTCTATTAACGATGTTTTGATGGTGGGTGCTAAGCCAAAATATCTAAGCTTAGGACTTATCTTAGAAGAAGGTTTTGAGCTAGAAAAACTAGAGCGTATTTTAAAAAGCATTAAAGAAGAATGTGAAAAATGCGGAGTTATGTTAGTTTGTGGCGATACTAAAGTTGTTCCTAAGGGTAAGGCAGATGAAATTTATATCAACACTACAGCCTTAGGTGAAATTATTTCTAAAAAAGAAAGTAAAAATATCAAAGCAGGGCTTAGCATACTTCTTTCAGGTGATATAGGAAGGCATGGAGCTAGTGTTTTAATCAAAAGAAATGAGTTAGAAGCTGATATTAAAAGTGATTGTAAGGCTTTAGATAAAGAGGTTTTAGAGCTTTTAGAAAAAGATATAAAGGTTGTAGCTATGAGAGATGCTACTCGCGGGGGGCTTAGTGCGGTTTTAAATGAGTGGGCAAAGCAAAGCGGAAATGATCTTTTGATCTTTGAAGAAAAAATCATCGTTCAAGATGAGGTTTTAGGACTTTGTGAGCTTTTTGGTTATGAAGCTTATGAACTTGCAAATGAAGGCACTTTTATACTTTGTGTGGAAAAAGAAGATGAGTTAAAAGCCTTGGAAATTCTAAAAAAATACAATGTAAATGCGAGTATTATAGGAGAAGTTTTAGAAGAGAAAAAAGCACGCGTGATCTTACAAAACGCTTATGGGGCAAAACGCTTTTTAGAAAGCCCTAAAGGCGAACTTTTACCAAGAATTTGCTAATGCACGAATTAAGTATAGTAGAATCTTTAATCGAACTTTGCGAAGAAAATGCCTTAAACAATAAGGCTTGTAATGTACAAGAAATTTATGTAAAAATTGGGCGTTTAAGCGGTATAGAAGTTGATCTTTTTAAGCGTTGTTTTGAAACTTTTAAAGAAAATTCAAATATTTGTAAAAATGCTAAACTTTTTATAGAACTTGCCCCACTTATAATTTTATGCTTAAAATGTGATCAAACAAGCATTTTAGAAGAAAATGTTTTTAAGTGTCCTAAATGTGAAAGTATAGAATATAAAATCACACAAGGTGAGGACTTACACCTTATGCGACTTGTGATGGAGTGAGTCAAAAAATTGATTTTTTTTACAAAATGATAATATGATATTGTTTATGAGATTTGTTTGGGCTAAGTTTTATTAAATGTTATTGGAGTTTAAAATGGAAGTATATGCAAGATATTTTGATACACAAGATTATTCTTTTAGAATGGAATACTTTATTATGTTTTGGCCAAAGTGCTGAGCTTTTAGGAAGTGCTGTTTTGCTAAACCCTGGTTCTTCAAAATGTAAAGAAGAAAGTCTTACATGTGATGAATTAAATAAAATACGAGAATTTTATAAGGATAAAAAAGATGTAGGAGATTTTGATTCTTGAAAAAAATTTTCTCCTGATAGTACAATGAGAGAAATTGAAAAAATTTTTAATGGCCAACATATAGATAAAAAAACAGAATTGAATGGAATTATTCAAATTTTTAATTTATTTATTTGAAAAATTCTGATTCCGATAGTGCAATTAAAGAAATGTGTCAAATTGAAAATCAGTATTTAGTAATGATATTCATCTTAGATTTTATAATAAAATTGTTTATTTTGGTTTTGGTAAAAAAATGCTTAAATACGATATTTTAAGAAAGAGGGCATGTGACATTTTTAAAAATGCTCCTATTACAAGTAAAGAAAATTATGAAGTATTGTTTGAAAAAAATGATTTTTATCATCCAATGTATATTCTTAGAACTTCAAGCAAACATAAAGATTTTTTAGAGAAATTTTATAAGAAATTTAAAGAGCAAAATAAGAAATGAATCTAGCTTTTTAAAATCCTTGCAAGTTTAAGCAAATTTGAAATCAAAAATTCTTTTTTTACGAGCTTAGAATTGATTTTAAGCTCATATTCGCTTTTAAGTAAAAGAGTGAAAATTTCTTTATATTGTTCGATTTTTAAACTAAAGGCTTGAGAGCTTAAATTTTGTCCCACTTGAGGGGGTGGAGTGTAGCCTAAAAGCTCTTTAAAATCAATTTTGCCATTGACTTTAACATAAAGTGCGATTTTAAATAAACGATAAAAAGAATTATATAAAGAGTTGATTAAAGCAATTTCATTAAAATTATCTAAAATTTTTTCAAGTTCGCTTTTAAAGTCTTGTTTTTTTAAAATTTTATCAAAAAAGCTTTCAAAACTTCCTGTATTTAAACTATAGCAGTATTGTTCTATGGTTTTTTCATCTACTCTTAAACCGCTAAATTTATTAAGTTCGCTTGCAGCAAGATACAAGTTTTCATCAAAACTTGTAAAAAGGGTAAATAAAGCATTTTGAGTGATTTCAACCCCTAGTTGTTTTGCTTTTATGCTTAAAAGTTCCACGCCTTCTTTAGCTCCGTTAGCTTTAAAAAATCTTACAAAATGAGGAGAGAAAATTTTTTCTATGTCGCTTTGCTTTGAACTTTCATCATAAAATTCTAAAAGAAAGAAATTGTCCGCATTGTTTTTACAAAGATCTACTAAAATTTTAAGATCTTTTATTGCAATTTTTTTAGAAGTTTTGATTTCTAGTAATTTTTTTTCACTAAAAAGCGATCCTGCGCTTAAAAAATCACTCGCACGAGTGAAGTTGTATTCTTCAAAAAAAAGCTTTAAAGTTTCATCGGGCTTATATTTTTCTTTTATAAATTCAGCATAAAGTTCGCTTTGAAAATTATCTGCTCCATAAAGAAAGAAAAAATTAGGTATTGAATCTTTAGAAAGCAGGGTTTGGAGCTCTTTTCTATACATTTTCTTCCTTTATAAGTCTTTGGGTGATTTTAGCATAAATTTTTGCCATAACTATATCTGCTTCCATGATTTGCACTTCAACACTTTCTAGCAAATTCACACGCGTATCATAAAGGATTATATCCGCTCCTTTGATTTCATCATCTAGTTTGGCTATGCAAACTCCATCATTTTGCACAACTAAAGCTTTAAATTTTTTGTCTATATTTTTGGCTGCCCATCTAGCAAATTTTCTATCCATAAAATCAAAAGCAACCTTATCCGCCTCTCTTTCAAGCGTACTAAGACTCTCGCAAGTGCTTTCTATGTTTAAAAGCAGATAATTAAAAAGTTTTTCATCGTTTTTTTGTTTGGCTTTTAAAAGTCTGTGTAAAATAAGATCAGAATACCTTCTTATAGGGCTTGTAAAATGTGAGTATTTATCAAAACCTAAGCCAAAATGTCCCGCATTTACACTAGAATATTCTGCTTTTTTTTGTGCTTTGATGATGAGTTTATCTACTTCTGCTCTTAAATTTAACTCATCGGCTAAAGCTTGTATGTCTCGTATGAGTTCAGGAAGATTGGGCTTAAAATTTACATCGATTCCGAGTTCGCGTAATTCATTTAAAAGTTTATCGATTTTTCTTGTATCAGCACTTAAGTGATTTCTAAAAATACCTATATCTATGAGTTTTGCTGCCGCTTTATTGGTTAAAAGCATACAATCTTCGATCAAATTATGCGAAGGCGTGTCTTTTTCAAAAACTGTGCTTTTTAGACTTAAATTTTCATCTAAATTCATTCTTAATTCTTCGGTGCGAAATTCAAAGGCATTTTTAAGACGCATTTTGCGTAAATTTTTTGTGATTTCAAAAAGCTCATAAAGCCATGAAAGTTCTTTTAAATCAGGTTTTTGTACCAAAATTTCATCAACTTCATCGTAATTAAAACGGCGTTTTGAGTTGATAATGCCTTCAAAAAGTTCTTCTTTGATGACTTTATTTTCATGATTGAGCGTGATTTTAAAACAATACGCTAAGCGATCTAAATGAGGTTTTAAAGAACAGATATTTTCACTTAAAGGACGCGGTAACATAGGTATAGCAATATGTGGAAAATAAATAGAAAATCCACGATTTCTTGCTTCTTTATCTATAGCACTATAAGCATAAACATATTCGCTAACATCAGCAATAGCTACATAAATTTCTCGTTTTTGGGTGTCAAAATAAATCGCATCATCAAAATCTTTTGCATGTATAGGATCTATGGTGCAAAAAGGCAAGGCTCTTAAATCCATGCGATTTTCATACATACTCGCATCAACACTATCACCGTTTGCTAGAGCTTCTTTGATACAAGCGTCGCTAAATTCGCTATTTTTATTAAAAAGAGCTAAGGAGATTTTTTCATCTACGCTTTCATCATCGATATGTCCTAAAACTTCTATGATATTATTATTTTCATTTTCTATTTTTAAAATTGTCCCTAAAGGTAGTGCTTTTAAGGATTTTTGAGAAGCTTTTAAGGCAGTGCTTAATCCTGTTTTGATATTCATTCCAAGTACGGCTTCGCCATACCTTTTGGTGATCACTAAAGAGGTTTCATTGGCTCTTTTTAGAACTAAAATCACTTTTGCACTGGGGCGTTTTTTCTTTAAAGGTAAAAGTTTTACAGCAACTATATCTTTATAGTTAGCACCTTTTAGGTTTTTGTTTTCTATCAAAAGATCTTTTTTAAAACTTTCATCAAAGCATTGTAAAAAACCTGTACCTTTGCTTGAAATATCAAGTACTCCAAAGGCAAAACCATTGTTAAGATAGTATCTGTTTTTGTGTTCTTTGATGATATGATTGGCTAAAAGCTCTCTTAAAATTTGTTTAAATTCATTGCTTACTTCATGAGGGCTAATGCCATAACTTAGACTGTTTAAAAATTCTTTCACTTTTGATACTTTATGATTTTTTGTAAAATTCTTACATAAAGTTTATAAAAAAAATATGAAATTTATACTTTAATTGCTATAATAATACCTTTAATTTTTGAATTTTTAAGGAGTGAATATGGCTATTACAGTATATTATGATAAAGATTGTGATTTAAATTTAATCAAATCAAAAAAAGTAGCAATTATAGGCTTTGGCTCTCAAGGACACGCTCATGCGATGAATTTAAGAGATAATGGCGTAAATGTAATTATCGGACTTCGTGAAGGTAGTGTAAGTGCTGTTAAAGCAAAAAATGCTGGTTTTGAAGTAATGAGTGTAAGTGAAGCTTCTAAGACAGCAGATGTGATTATGATTTTAGCTCCTGATGAAATTCAAGTAGATATTTTTAATGTCGAAATAAAACCAAATTTAAGTGAAGGTAAGGCTATAGCTTTTGCACACGGTTTTAATATCCACTATGGTCAAATTGTTGTTCCAAAAGGTGTAGATGTTATCATGATAGCACCTAAAGCACCAGGACATACAGTAAGAAATGAATTTACTTTAGGAGGTGGAACCCCTTGTTTAATAGCTATCCATCAAGATGAAAGTAAAAATGCTAAAAATTTAGCCTTAAGTTATGCAAGTGCGATTGGGGGCGGACGCACAGGTATTATAGAAACAACCTTTAAAGCCGAAACAGAAACAGATCTTTTTGGTGAACAAGCCGTGCTTTGTGGTGGACTTAGTGCTTTGATTCAAGCAGGTTTTGAGACTTTGGTTGAAGCAGGTTATGAACCTGAAATGGCTTATTTTGAGTGTTTGCATGAAATGAAACTCATTGTGGATTTGATTTATCAAGGTGGTATTGCAGATATGCGTTATTCTATCTCAAATACTGCAGAATATGGCGATTATATTACAGGGCCAAAGATTATCACTGAAGAGACTAAAAAAGCGATGAAAGGTGTTTTAAAAGATATACAAAATGGTGTTTTTGCAAAAGATTTTATCTTAGAACGCCGTGCAGGTTTTGCTAGAATGCATGCAGAACGCAAAAATATGAATGATTCTTTGATAGAAAAAACAGGACGCAATTTGCGTGCTATGATGCCTTGGATCAGTGCTAAAAAATTAGTAGATAAAGATAAGAACTAAACATTGTCAAAGAAAAAATTAGTTCAAATTCAGCGTTATTTAATCATAGCTATACTTTTTTTACTTTGTATAGCTTTAGCTTTGGGAATTTTAGTAAAATATCAAAATTCCCAAGATGTTTCTTCTGTTAAGCCGGATTATTTTGTTGATAAACAAGAAGATTTAATTTCATCAAACAAAGAACATTATGAAATTGGTATTTTTCAAGAGAATGAGTTTGATAATAATAAATCTGTAAGTATTTTAGAGCAAAAAATTCAAGAAATTGATGATTTAAACACAAGTTTAAATGAGCAAAATTTAAGTAATGTAGAGCAGAATTTAAGTTTAGAGCAAAATCAGAGTTTAGAACAAAATTTTATTCCAAAAGATACAAATTTAACCCAAGATCAAAATTTAACTTTTGATGAAGATATTCATTTAAATAAAATTTCTAAAAAACCAAAACTTGCAATTATTATCGACGATATGGCAAATGCAAGTCAGGTTAGAGGTTTAAAAGCTTTAAATTTAAAGTTAAATCCTTCTTTTTTTCCGCCAGATAAAAACCATAGTGAAACGCCAAAACTTGCTTTAAAATTTGATTTTTATATGGTGCATTTACCTTTAGCAGCAATTAATTACAATAAACCCGAGCTTGATACTTTAAATCCAAATGATAGCAAAGAAAGAATTTTTAAAAAAATCAAGCAAATTAAAAAAGATTTTAAGGATTTAAGATATATCAATAATCACACAGGAAGTTTATTTACAAGCAATGAAGAATCTATGAGAAAGCTTTACGAGGCTTTAAAAAATCAAAATATATTTTTTGTAGATTCTAAAACTATAGGAAATTCTAAGGCAAATAAAATCGCTAAAGAACTCAGTATCCCTTATATACAAAGAGATGTGTTTTTGGATAATGAAGATGATGTTAATTATGTTAAAAAACAACTCGAAAGCGCTGTAAAACTTGCACAAAAAAAAGGTTTTGTTATAGCCATAGGACATCCTAGGAAAAATACTTTTAAAGCCTTAGAGCAAAGTAAGGATTTGTTAAAAGGCGTTGATCTTGTGTATTTGAGTGAAATTTATGGCAAGTGAAATTTTGCCTGATGAATTTTTGAAACTTTTTAAAGATTTAAAAAAGCCTCCTAAAAAATTACACTACAAAGGAAATTTATCTTTATTAAAACAAGACAAAATCGCTATTATAGGTTCAAGGCGTATGAGTGTTTATACGAAAAATTGTGTTTTTTCTTTAGCGAGTATGCTTAAAAATGCTCATCTTTGTGTGGTAAGTGGCGGTGCTTTGGGTGTGGATATCACTGCAAGTATGGCAGCTATGCCAAATACTATAGGTATTTTTGCTAATGGTTTAGATCAAATTTATCCAAGAACTAATGAAAAAATCATTAAACAAATTTATGAAAACGCTTTAGCTTTAAGCGAATACGAAGATGATTATTTGCCAAAAAATTATGACTTTTTACTAAGAAACCGTTTGGTTATTGCTTTAAGTAAAGCTGTTGTGGTTGCACAAGCAGATATAAAAAGTGGTTCTATGCAAAGTACAAGGCTTGCTTTAGAGCTTAATAAACCTTTATATGTTTTACCGCAAAGACTAGGAGAAAGCACAGGGACTAATTTGCTTTTAAAGGAAAATAAAGCAAAGTTAATCTGTGATTTTAAAGAATTTGTAAGTGAGTTTGCAAGTATAGATACAAATCAAGATGAGTTTTTAGAGTTTTGTAAAAAAGGTGTGAGTGTTGATGAGGCTTTAAAATTTTATGGACAAAAAGTTTATGAATACGAACTTGAGGGAAAAATTTCCATAGAAGGGCTTTTTATAAGGGTTTTAGTATGAGAGCTTTGGCTTTAGATGTAGGTTTAAAACGCATAGGTGTAGCGCTTTGCATAGATAAAAAGATCGCTTTGCCTTTAGATGCAGTTTTAAGAAAAAATCGCAATCAAGCCGCTAATGAAATCAAAAATTTACTTAAAATACATGAAATTTCTTTACTCATTGTAGGTATTCCTAAGGGTGGGTCAAGTGAAGAAGAAATGACAAGACGCATTAAGCATTTTGTTTCTTTGCTTGAATTTGATAAAGAAATTTGCTTTGTAGATGAAAGTGGAACAAGTAAAGAAGCTTTAGGATACGGTGTAGCCAATACACGCAAAAAAGATGGTAAATTAGACTCTTTATCCGCTTTTATCATGATAAAGGATTATTTTGCTCTCTAGAATAGAAAAACTTTATACCAAAGATGAAATGCAAAATATTTTATCTTCTTTTACTCAAGAAAAAAATGTTTGTGTATTTGCAAATACTTTAAAAATTAGCATTGAAGAATTAGAAAAAGAATTTTTAAAACAAAATTTAAAATTTAAAAAGATCAATGCTTATTGTTATTTGTTTGAGGCTAAAGATAAAGCCATCTTAAGCTCTATGAAAGCTTTTAATGAGGCGCACTTTTATATACAAAATTATT
This sequence comes from Campylobacter sp. US50a, assembly GCF_004379015.1. NCBI lineage: Bacteria > Pseudomonadati > Campylobacterota > Epsilonproteobacteria > Campylobacterales > Campylobacteraceae > Campylobacter > Campylobacter sp. US50a. Next base: position 60,596 of record NZ_RYYJ01000004.1, read on the forward strand.
CTTCTTATTTGTGTGCTTTAAATTTAGAGGTCAAAGCAGGGCAAAGTGTTCTTGATATGTGTGCAGCTCCGGGTGGCAAAAGTATCAATCTTGCAAATTTTATGCAAAATACAGGTTATTTAGCTTGCAATGAGATGAGCAGGGATAGATTTTTTATTTTGCAAAAAAATCTTAAAAATTACGGCGTGAATGCTAAAGTTTTTATGAAAGATGGTAAAAATATAGGCAATTTATGTCCTTTAAAATTTGATAAAATTTTACTTGATGCACCTTGTTCAACTTTTGCTAAAATAGGTTTTGATTTGGAAAAAAGTTATAAAGAAATCAAAAATATTGCAAAAACTCAAAAAAAACTTCTACATTCTGCTTTAAAGGCATTAAAAATAGGTGGAGAGCTTGTATATAGTACTTGCACCTTTACCAAGGAAGAAAATGAAGAAGTGATAGAGAATGCTTTAAAAAGCGAGTTTAAATTAGAGCTTTTAGATATTGATTTGGAAAATGTTGAGGCTAAAGCAGGGCAAAGTGAAGAATTTGCTGAAATTTCAAAATGCAGACGGATTTTACCAAGCTTAAACTATGATGGATTTTTTATAGCTAAACTTAGGAAATTATGTTAATTAATAAAATTATTCACATTTAAATACAAATTCATAAAAAAACTTAAAAAACAATAAATAATTTTTTCTTTATTTTAAAGCTTAAAGTTCTATTTTTAAGCACTTTGAAAAGAAAATCACAGCGTGAAAAGGCTGTGAATAAAGTTGAAATTTTTTTAACCTTAAAAAGATGAAATTAGTCTGATTGTATTTTTTGCAGTTTTGGAGCTATTACAGCTTGACAATATCCTTGATTGGGATTATTTATAAAATAATGTTGATGATAGTTTTCAGCTTTGTAGTAAGTTTGCAATCTTGAAATTTTAGTAACTATTTTTTTGCTAAATATTTTTTGCTGTTCTTCGATAAAATTTTGAGCTAAAATTTTATCTTCTTCATTTTCGTAAAAGATTATTGAGCGATATTGCATACCAATATCTCCACCTTGTTTATCTATACTTGTTGGATCATGAATTTTAAAAAAGAGCGTTAAGATTTCAAGAAGAGAGATTTGTTTTTCATCGTAATTTATTTTGACAACTTCTATGTTACCATCACCATTACACACGCTTTCATAGCTAGGATTTGGATTTCCTCCGCTATATCCAACTTCAGTATCAATTACACCTTTTAGGCGTTCAAATACAGCTTCAACACACCAAAAACAACCACCACCTAAAACGATATTTTTCATTGTGAGTTTTCCTTGAGTTTAGCCCTTTGAAGGGCTAGGACTATTTGTAGTTTTTGATTGCTTTTTCTAAAATTTCAATTGCAGCTTTTTCATCTTTGAAATCTTGTACTTTAACCCATTTGTTTGGCTCTAAAATTTTATAAGTTTCAAAGAAATTTTTGATTTTATTTAAAATTGCTTGTGGTAAATCTGTGTAAGTTTTTATATTATCATATCTTGCATCTATTTTTGAATTTGGAACCGCAAGAAGTTTTTCATCCATTCCGCTTTCATCTTCCATGATTAAAACACCGATTAAGCGGCAAGGAATCACAGCTCCAGCTTGGATAGGATATTCATTAAGTACTAAAATATCCACAGGATCACCATCATCAGCCAAAGTATTGGCAATAAAACCATAGTTTGCTGGGTAAAACATCGCGCTAGCCATAACGCGATCTACCATGATAGCACCACTATCTTTATCGATTTCATATTTTATGTTTGAGCCGTATGGAATTTCGATTACGGCATTGACTTTATTTGGAATATCTCCGATTTTGATTTTGCTTAAATCCATTTTTTCTCCTTATATACTTTGAATTTTTTTAATCAGTTCTTTCATATCTGCAACGATAGGTTCGATAGTGCGCTCTCCATCGATAATAAAATGAAGTTTTTTCTTTTGATAAAAATCTAAAATTTCATTTAAAGGTTCTGTATAAACTTTCATTCTATTGTAAAACACTTCTTCATTATCATCTGCACCACGATTTCTGCCTAGAACTCTTTCTTTGGCAACTTCTTCGCTTACTCTTACTTCTATGACGCCTTTAAGACAAATTTCATTTTGCTCACTTAAAACCTTGTCAAATTCCATCATTTGTTCTACGCTTCTTGGATAGCCATCGATGATGATAGTTTTAGTTGGAGCAGCTTTTAGTGCGCAAACTATAGTATTTACAACAACATCTAAAGGAACAAGATTGCCTTTGGAGATAAAACTATCTATAGTTTTTCCAAGCTCACTCCCACTTGCTACTTCAGCTCTTAAAAGATCTCCTGTTGAATAGTGTGTAATATTTGTCGCATCTGCTTGTGCGATTAAACTAGCATCGGTAGTTTTTCCACTACCTGGTGCACCTATGATTAAAAACAATTCTTTCATTTTATATTCTCCCTTAATTTGATTCCTAATTCTCTCATTGCTTCATTACTAGCAGGCGATGGTGCATCTGTCATTAAGCATTGTGCTCTTTGGGTTTTTGGAAAGGCTATAACCTCTCTTATGCTGTTTGCTCCTGTAACTAGCATGATGAGTCTGTCAAGTCCTATAGCGATACCTCCATGTGGTGGAGCACCAAAACTTAAAGCATCAAGCAAGAAACCAAATTTTTCTTTTTGTTGTTTTTCATCGATATTTAAAAGTTTAAATACTTTTTGTTGAATATCGTTTTTATGGATTCTTATGCTACCTCCACCTAGCTCAACGCCGTTTAGTACTACATCATAAGCAATAGATGAAATTTCTTCTAAATCAGTCTCATCGATATTTTTTGGCATGGTAAAAGGATGGTGCATTGCAGAATAACTTCCATCATCATTTTGCTCAAACATAGGAAAATCAACAACCCATAAGAATTCTAAGGCATTTGGATTTATAAGATTTAACTCGTTGGCTAAGAAAATTCTAAATCTTCCCATATAATCAAGCACGGTTTTTTTAGCTCCTGCACCGAAAAATACCACATCTCCTATTTCAAGCTCACAGCGTTTGCTGAGTTCATTTAAATCTTCTTCGCTAAAGAATTTGCAAAGTGGACCTTTAAGTCCATCTTCTTTAACTTGTATGAAAGCTAAGCCCTGAGCGCCAAATTTACGCACAAATTCTTCAAATCTTTGCATTTGTCTTTTTGAAAAAATAGTATCGCCTTTTGGAACGCGTATGGCTTTGATGCGATTTTTCTTTGTATCTTTGGCGATATTTGCAAAAATTTCATTATTTGACTTAGCGAAAATATCAATAACATCAATAAATTTAAGATCAAATCTTAAATCCGGCTTATCAGAGCCATAATTCTCCATAGCGTCTTTGTATTGCATTTGTCTAAAAGGGGTTTGAATTTCTTTGCCGCAAGCTTTGAAAATATCTTTTAAAAAAGTTTCGGCTACATTGATCACATCTTTTTGTTCGCAAAAACTCATTTCAACATCAATTTGTGTGAATTCAGGTTGGCGATCAGCTCTTAAATCTTCATCTCTAAAACATTTTGCGATTTGAAAATAACGATCAAAACCGCTGCACATTAAAAGTTGTTTGAAAAGCTGAGGGCTTTGTGGAAGAGCGTAAAATTCACCCTGATGCACACGAGAAGGTACGAGATAATCTCTTGCGCCTTCAGGAGTAGCTTTGGTAAGAATAGGGGTTTCAACTTCTAAAAATCCCATATTTGCCAAAGAATTTCTAGCTGCTATACAAGCTTTAGAACGCAGGGCAAAATTTTCATAAAGTTTAGGATTTCTTAAATCTAAAAAGCGATATTTTAAACGTAATTCTTCATTTACACTTTCATCAGCGATAGCAAAAGGAGGCACGGCACTTTCATTTTCTATGGTAAGTTTAGAAACAACTACTTCGATTTCTCCTGTTTTTAATTTAGGATTTACAAGTCCTTCGCCACGCGGACGAATAGCACCTTCTGCAATAAGTACAAATTCATTTCTTGCATTGGAAGCGATTTTATGAGCTTCTTTACTATCATTTGGATCGCAAACAAGTTGGATAATACCACTTCTATCTCTTAAATCTATAAAAATAACTCCACCATGATCGCGGTAGCTATTTACCCAACCGCAAAGTTTAACGCTTTGACCAACATGGGAAATTCCCAAGTCTGTATTATAATGACTTCGCAAATTTATTCCTTGAAAAAGATTTTTTAAGATAATGAGCAAAATTATAGTATTTTTATTCTTTTGCTTTGCTAAGATTTGATATAATTTTTTATGCAAAATAAAATAGATCATAAAAATATTAAAAAAATTGGACTTGTTACACGACCCAATGTGAGTTTAGATAAGGAAATTTTAAAACTTCAATCGATTTTATCTATATATAAAGTTGAACTTGTATTGTTTAAAGAAAGTTCTGAAATTTTAGATTTGCCAAAGTATGGATTGGATGATTTGTTTAAAATATCTGATTTTGTTATTTCTTTAGGTGGAGATGGGACTTTGATTTCTTTATGCCGTAAAGCTTGTGAATACGATAAAGCAGTTTTAGGAATTCATGCTGGACATTTAGGTTTTTTAACAGATTTTAAAGTTGATGAAGCTGAAAATTTTTTTCAAGCTTTTTTTCAAGGAGAATTTAGAATAGAAAAGCCTTATTTGTTAAGTGTTTTTTTAGAAGATAAGCAAGGAAAAATTTTAGAAAAATTGGCTTTTAATGATGTGGTTATCAGTAAAAATAATCAAGCTTCTATGGCTCATATAGAAGTTTTTAGAAAAGAAAAGAAATTTAATGAATATTTTGGAGATGGGCTTATTGTTGCAACTCCTGCGGGTTCAACAGCTTATAATTTAAGTGCAAATGGGCCCATAGTTTACACTTTAGCTCAAGCTTTTATCTTAACTCCTGTTTGTTCTCATTCTTTAACACAACGCCCTATTGTCTTGCCAAAAGGTTTTGAAATAGAGATTATGGCAAAGGATTGCATACTTTGCATTGATGGGCAAGAAAATTATAAAGTGAATAATTTTAAAAGTATAAAAGTGGGTTTAAGTGATAAAAATGTGGCTTTAATTCACCCAAAAAATAGAGATTATTTTCAAATTTTAAAAGAAAAATTACACTGGGGAAATTGATGATAAATAGAATTTTTATGAAAGAAAATCTTGGTTTTAAAAAGGCTGAGCTTGAAATTTCTAAAGGACTTACCGTTTTTACAGGGTTAAGTGGAGCTGGAAAATCGGTCTTGTTTAAAGGAATTTTATCCGCATTTTCTTTGAGTGAAAGTGAGGCTAAAATTGTCGAAATAGAACTAGATGATAAGTTAGATTTAGAAAGTTTTGGCATAGAAAGTGAAGAGGAGAATGTTTTCAAGCTTTTAAAAGAAAAAAACACAAAATATTTTATTAACAATCAAAGCATAGCGAAAAAAAGTTTGCAAAATTTAAGTAAAACTTTTATTAAGTATTTAAGCGCAAAGGAAAATAACGAATTTGGAAATGAAAAATTTTTAAATCTCTTAGATGCCTTGGAAATGCAAGAAAATACAAATTTTGTTTCCTTTTTGGAAGATTTTAAAAAAGATTTTAATGCTTATAGTCAAATTTCTAATGAGCTTAATGCAATTTTAGAAGAAGAAAAAAAAGTAGAAGAATTAAAAGAATTAGCTAGAGTACAAATTGAAAAAATTTCAAGCATTAATCCTAAAATAGGCGAGTATGAAGAGCTTTTAATACTTAAAAAGAAGCTTTCTAAAAAAGATAAATTAGAAGAAGCTTGGAGTAAGGCAGAGCGTATTTTTGAGCTTGAAAAAGTTGTTATTGAAGCTTTAAATTTAAGCGAAGTTGATGCGAGTTTTTTTAGTGAATGTTTAAATGAATTGCGTGTGATTTGTGAAAATCAAAAAATGGAAGATTTGGATTTTGATGTGGAGACACTTTTAGATCGCATTGAAAATTTATCCTATCTCATCAAGCGTTATGAAAGCATAGAAAATGCTTTAGAAGTTTTAAAACAAAAAAAACATGAACTAGAACATTATGAAAATTTAAGTTTTGAAAAAAAAGAACTTGAAAAAAAAATTCAAGAATTAAAACAAAAATTAGAAGAAAAAGCACAAATTTTAACTCAAACAAGAAAGAAAAACCTTAAAAAATTAGAAAAATGTTTAAATAATTATCTTAAAGAACTTTATATGAAAGATGCAAGTTTGACGCTTAAAGAAAGTGGAAAAATTTCAATTTTAGGCAAAGATGAGATAATGCTAGATATTAATTTAGCTCATTTAAAAAATTTAAGTTCAGGTGAATTAAATCGCTTAAGACTTGCTTTTATAGCCACAGAATGTAAAATTTTAAATGCAGGTAAAGGGATATTATTTTTAGATGAAATCGATGCAAATTTAAGCGGAAAAGAGGCTATGAGTATAGCCAAGGTTTTAGAGGAGCTTTCTAAGTTTTATCAAATTTTTGCTATTTCTCATTTGCCTCAACTTTCCTCTAAGGCACATAATCATTTTTTAGTTGAAAAAAATGGCGAAGAAAGTAAGGTAAAAAAGCTCGATCAAGAAGAAAGAATTAAAGAGCTTGCTAGGATGGTAAGTGGAGAGCTTGTTAGTGATGAAGCAATCGAATTTGCTAAGACCTTGTTTAAGAATTAAGCGGATTTTTTATTTTACTATGTTAGAATATATAACTATAAGATTTCCTTTCTTTTGAAATAAATATATTAAAAAATTTTTAGATATAAAGGTATTTTACACACTATGAATAAGAAAATTTTAATTATTGATGATAATAAAATGCTCGGCAAACTTTTGGCTAAAAAAATTCAAATGACTTTAAATTATGAGGTAGATATTGCTTTTGGTTTTGCTGAAGCTAAGGAGTTAATGAATAATAATTATTTTTTAGCTTTTGTGGATTTATGTTTGCCAGATGCCCCAAATGGTGAAGTTGTGGATTATGTTATAGAAAAGAAAATTCCTGCTATTGTTCTTACGGCTAGTGGTGATAAGGCTACTAAAGAAAAATTTATGAATAAAGATATATTAGATTATATTTTTAAAGAAAGTGAAACTTGCATTGATGAGATTATTAGTTCTATTATAAAACTTAATCAATATGCAAAAACTAAAGTGATTTTAGCTATGAGCAAGCTACCTGAACGTAATGAAATTAAAAAAATACTTACTCAAAGACAATTTAATGTTTTAGCTGCAGCTCATGGTGAAGAAGCAATGAGTTATTTAAATGATAATAATGATGTTAAGCTTATTATAGCAGATGTCAATATGCCAGTAATTAGTGGTTTTGAGCTTTTAACTCAAGTAAGAGAGCGTTTTAGTGATGATGAATTAGGTGTGATTCTTTTGGGGGATCATAATGATTCATTTGAAGCGAATTCTTTTAAAAATGGAGTTAATGAGTATTTGTTCAAGCCTTTAAGCAAAGAAAGCTTTAATTGTCGCTTAGATCGTTGTTTATCTTATATGGATGATAAAAAATTTTTAAGCACTTATAATGTTTTAGATCCTGTATCTGGGGTTAAAAATTATAATGCCTTAATCGATGGAATAGATGATTATTTTAATGAAATAGCGACAAAAGACGAGGAATTTGCTTTTGCTTTCTTAGATATAGATAATCTTCAAATGATTAACGATGAATACGGCCGTGAAGTTGGTGATGAAGTAATTAAAATCTGTGCTAATGAAATAGTTAATGAAACTAAAGGAAGAGATCTTGTAGGTAGATATAGTGCAGAAAAAATTTGTATTTTACTTAAAAATATATCCCAAGAAAGAGCGATTAAAATCTTTTCTCGTATACGAGTAAATATAAAAAAGGCTGGTGTTTTGGTTAATTTAGATGAAATCTTTTTTACAGCTTCTATAGGCGTGGTTTTTGGAAAAAGTGGAGATAAGATTGATTCTTTGGTTAATAAAGCGAGTAAAATATTGTCTCAAGCAAAAGATAATGGCAAGGATAGAGTTGAAGTATGTTCTTAAATCTTGATTTTCAAGATGGTTTAAGGATTGTTGATACGCATTGCCATCTAGACAGTGAAGCATTTAAAGATGATTTAGATGAAACTTTAAATCGTGCTTTTAAAAATGGTATAGAGAAAATCATCATACCTGGTGCTGATATAAAAGACTTGCCTTATGCAGCTACAATTGCTCATAAATATAAAAATATTTTTTTTGCAGCAGGGGTGCATCCTTATGAAATTGATAATTATGATGAGAAAATTTTAAGGCAATATTTATGCGATGAAAAGTGTGTAGCTGTAGGTGAATGTGGGCTTGATTATTTTCGTTTTAAAAGTGATCTTGCTGAAGAAATTCAAAAAGAAAAAGGAAATCAAAAAAAGATTTTTATCGCACAGCTTGAACTTGCTATTGAATTTAAAAAACCTGTCATCATCCACTCAAGAGAAGCAAATCATGATACTTATGAGATTTTACATGGGTATTCTAAGGATCTTGTAGGAGGAGTTTTACACTGCTTTAATGCAAGCGAACATTTGCTAACTCTTTTTAAAGAGGGATTTTATTTTGGTATCGGGGGAGTTTTAACTTTTAAAAATGCTAAGAAATTAGTTGAAATTTTACCTAAAATTCCAAAAGATAGATTGTTGCTTGAAACTGATGCTCCATATCTTACTCCAGAGCCTTATCGTGGTAAAAGAAATGAACCTTTGTTAACTCAATTTGTAGCAAATAAAATGTGTGAAGTATTGAATTTATCAAGAAAAGAGCTTCTAGAAATTTGTTTTAATAATTCTGAAAAATTATTTTTTAAAGGTTATTAATGAAAAAAATTTTATTGTGTTTTTTAATATGTTTTAATTTTCTTTTTGCACAAATTAATACTCCTGAATTTTATGAAAGACAAATGAATGTTTTAAGAAATTTAGATATTAATCCAAGTTTTATTAGTGATTTGATTTTCGTGCAAACTCAACAAGATATAAAATCAAAACACGCTCAAACTTTAATAGATAGTATGCAAAATTTTTCAAAAGTTACTCCTATGATAAGAAAAATTTTAGCCCAGCAGGAAGTTCCTGATGAGATTTTGTATCTAGCTATGGTTGAATCAGGCTTGAAAACTCATAGCGTTTCTAATGCTAAGGCTGTAGGGGTTTGGCAATTTATGCAACCAACAGCTAGAAATTTGGGTTTAAGAATTGATGCTTATGTTGATGAAAGGCGTGATCCGGTCAAGTCAACTTATGCCGCTACAAATTATTTAAAAGAGTTAAAAGAAGAATTTGGCAAATGGTATTTAGCGCTTTTAGCTTATAATTGCGGAAATGGTAAACTAAGACAAGCTATCAAACAAGCAGGAAGTGATGATTTAAGCGTTTTATTGAACCCTGATAAGAAATATCTTTCTTTAGAAACTAGAAATTTTATAAGAAAGATTTTAACGCTTGCTTTTTTAGCCAATGATAGGGATTTTTTACTAGATAAAGATGCGTCTTTAATGAATTATGCCTTAAGCAACGAATTTGCAAAAGTTGATGTGCCTTCTTCTGCATCTTTAAAAGAAATAGCTAAAAATTTAAACATGGATCTTGCAACTTTTAAGAAATATAATCCACAATTTAAACATAATTTTACGCCTCCTGGTAAAGGGTATTATATGTATATACCACTTAATAAAGTAGCATTTTTTGATAAAAATTTTAAAGCAGAAAAACTTGCGAAGGTTGATACAACTATACCTATGACAAAAACTTATACTGTTAAGCCTGGTGACTCTTTGTATAAAATAGCAAAAAATTATAATATAAGTGTTGATGAAATTCGAGAATTAAATAAAATAGCAAAAAATCATCTTAGCATTAATCAAAAATTAATTATACCAATCAAGGAGAATAAAAATGCAAATAAAAACAATTACACTAAAGTTGTCAGCCGTTAGTCTAGGGGCTTTATTTTTTAGTGGTTGTTTAGGCACTAGTTTTTTTTCTAGCTTGGATAATGCTCAAGTGTATTATCCTTCAAATGATTTTAAAAGCAGTCCTAGTTCTTCAGGGACTAAAGGAACGATGAAGCCTTATACTATTAACGGTAAAACTTATTATCCTACTGTTGTAGCAGTAGGCGAAACTGCTGATGGTATTGCGAGTTGGTATGGGCCAGGCTTTCACGGCAAGAAAACTTCTAATGGTGAAACCTATAATCAAAATGCTTTAACCGCAGCTCATAAAACTTTACCTATGAATACTATCTTAAAAGTAACCAATCTAAATAACAATCGTCAAGTTACCGTTCGTGTAAATGATAGAGGTCCTTTTGTGAATAATCGTATTATAGATTTATCAAAAGGAGCTGCCAGTCAAATTGATATGATTGCTTCAGGAACAGCTCCAGTAAGGCTTGAGGTTATAGGGTTTGGATCAAGTAATTCGGGTAATAATATTGTACATTCTAATGTAAACTATGGAAATAGTGGAGAGATTGCAAATAATGGACAAATTTATGAAGGTGGAAATTTCATGGTTCAAATTGGAGCCTTTAAAAACCCAGCTGGAGCACAAACGATAGCAGCAAGATATAAAACTTATAGAACTTATAGCTCTACTATACGCACAAGCTCAGTGGATGGATTAAATCGCGTTTTCTTAACAGGCTTTAGAAGTGAAGATGAAGCAAGGGATTTTGCTGCAAGTGGTGCATTTGCAGGTGCATTTGTTGTAAGAGAGTAGAAATTATGACAGAATTGATTTTTTTGGATGTAGATGGCTGTTTAACTGATGGGAAGATTATTTATACTTCTAATGGAGAATTTATTAAAGAATTTGATGTAAAAGATGGAGCGGCTATCGAGGCTTGGCTAAAGCTTGGTAAAAAAATTGCTATTATTACAGGTAGAAATTGTTCTTGTGTTGAAAAAAGAGCTAAAGATTTAAAAATAGAAATTTTATATCAAGGCATCAAGGATAAGTTAGCTTGTGCAAAAGAAATTTTACAAAAACTTAATTTAGATTTTTCTCAGTGTGCGGCTATTGGGGATTATTTTAACGATAAGGCTTTGCTTGAAAGCGTAGGACTTAGTTTTAAGCCAAAAGATGGTCATAAAGATTTAAATGTAGACATAGTGCTTAGCAAAAAAGGTGGTAAGGCTGCTGTAGCACAGATGATAGAAATTTTAGTAGAAAAAAATCATCTAAAAGAAGAATGGAATAGGCTTTGGCTATAAAAATTTTTGGAATTTTAATTGCTCTTTTTACAATTACTTTTACGATTTTAAGTTTGCAAGATCCGTATTCTTTAAATTTGCAAACTAATGCTTTAAATTTTAAAAATATTGAGGCTAAAAATTTGAAAGCTTATGAGAGTAATGCTAGTACAATTAAGGCATATTATAAGGCAAATTCTTGGGTGAGATATGCAGATAGAGATGAATTTAATGATTTTATTACTTTAAATTTAGATTTTAATCTTAGTGCGAATCGTTTAGAGTTTTTCAATAAAGATATGAGCAAGGTTTTGTTTGAAGGAAATGTTACTTATATAGGTGCTAATAATGTCAAAATTATTTCTCAAGAGGTAGAATACCAACCTAAGGATAAAATTTTACACACAAATACTAATTTTAAAGCTCTGATCAATGGAAGTATTATTAATGGAAATACTTTAAACTATGATACAAAAAACAAAATTTTAAATATCCAAGGAGTAAATGCGTGGTTGCAAGACAAATAATTTTATTGTTAGCTTGTGTAAGTGTAACTTGGGCAACTCAAATTGAAGTAAAAGCTTTAAATTTTTACTCAGATGAAAATAAGGGTGAAAGTATTCTTAGTGGAAATGTAGAAGTAATTAGGGGTGATGATATTTTAAATTCTGAAAAATTGATTATTTATACGGATAAAAATCGCAAACCTATTCGTTATGAAGCAATGCAAAATGCTACGTTTAAGATTGTTTTAAAGGGTAAAACTTATAAAGGTAGTGGAGATAAATTTATTTATAATGTTATTAAAGATACTTACGAGATTAATGGTCATGCTTATATAAATGAGCTTGGAAGCAATCAAAAACTTTTTGGTGATAAAATAATAGTCGATAGAAAAGCTAATATTTATCGAGTGGAGAGTAAGGATCAAAAACCTGCTCGTTTTGTGTTTGATCTTAAAGACAAATGATAATTAGTGCTAAATTTATCACTTCTTTAGTGAAATTTGATGAGAATTTGAGCTCAAATTTTAGTGAAGTAGCATTTTTGGGGCGTTCCAATGTCGGAAAAAGTTCTTTAATCAATTCTTTGTGTAAACAAAAAAATTTAGCCAAAAGTTCGGCAACTCCTGGAAAAACTCAGCTTATAAATTTTTTCGAAGTAACTTGCAAAAGAAATGAAGAAAAATTTAATATCAATTTTATCGATTTGCCAGGGTTTGGTTATGCAAAGGTTTCTAAAAATTTAAAAGAAATATGGAATCAAAACTTAGATGAATTTTTAAAATTAAGAACCTCGATAAAGTTATTTATACATTTAATCGATTCAAGACATACTCATTTAGAGATCGATGTAAATTTAAATGACTATTTGAAAAGATTTTTACGATCTGATCAAAAAATTTTAAAAGTTTTTACCAAATGCGATAAATTAAATCAAAGTGAAAAAGCTAAGTTAAAAAATGAATTTAAAGACTCTATTTTAGTTTCAAATTTGAATAAATTTGGCCTTGATTCTTTAGAAGATATTATTATCAATCAAACTTTAGGTCTTGATAAATGAGAAGAAATTTAAGTGCTTATAAAGCAAAATTTAATGGAGCTTATGTCTTTTTAGGATTTTTTTTTCTAATCTATCAGATTCTTGGTTCGACTTTTATATATGCTCCGTTACTTTATGGGATTTTTTTCTGTTATATGTTTTGCTTACTAGAAGAGAGAGAAAGAACTTTTTCAAAGCTTGATTTTAGATGGTATTTTTCTTTATTTTTTTTATTTTTTACTGATATAACTTATAATTTTTTTATTTTTTCATCTTGGTTGGCATTTTTTATTTTTTATTATCTTTGTGCAGATTGGATTAAGACAAATTTAAAAATTGGTAAATTTATCCCTGTTGTTTTTGTGCTTTGTGCTTACGGCATTATTTTGTTTTTGGATATGATATTGTCTTATATTGGAGATGAAAAAATTAAAATTTTAGGATGGGCGTATATTGTTTCAGTTTTTATAGAATGTTGTTTAGCTTATGTGTTTTTTAAAGGTAAAATTTAAATGAGAATGCGTTTAGTTGTTGGATTTATACTATTGTTTTTTATATTTTTATTAAGTCGTGTGTATTATTTGAGTATAAAATCAAATGTATATTATGAAGAACTTGCTAAACAAAATGCCATAAAAACTGAATTTTTAGCACCTGTTAGGGGTCAAATTACAGATAGAAATGGAACTTTATTGGCTATTAATGATTTGGGTTTTAGTATTTCTATTAAACCTTATTTAAGTATTAAAAAGTCAAATAAAGGAATTCTAGATAAAGAACTATCTGAACTTGCAAATTTATTTCCTGATTTAAATGCTAGTAAATTAGCAGAAATTTATAAGAGAAATGATTCTTACTATAATCAAGATTTTATTAAAGTTGTAGATTTTATACCCTACGATGAGATTATTCCGCATTATTCAGAGTTAAATCTTAATAAAACAATAAAAATAGATCCTGTTGTAAAAAGAAAATATCCTTTTGGAAAATTGGCTTCGCATATTATTGGGTATGTAGGTAAGGCAAATTTGCAAGATGTTCAAGAAAATGAAATAGCAAAACTTTCTAACTATACGGGAAAAAGCGGTATAGAACGCTATTATAATGATATTTTACAAGGAGAAAAAGGAACTAGGGTTTATAAGGTTAATGCCTTAAATCAAGAAATAGAACAGCTTTCTTACACTCCTGCTATGTCTAATGATATAGAACTTACGATAGATATAGAGCTTCAGTCTTATTTAACTTCATTGTTTGAAGGGAATGCTGGAGCTGCTATAATTATGAATGTAAATGATGGATCTATTTTAGCTGCAGGGAGTTTCCCTGAATATGATCTTAATCCTTTTGTAACAGGGATTTCTTTTAAGGATTGGGATGAGCTTTCAAATAGTCTTGATCATCCTTTTACAAATAAACTTATAAATGGATATTATCCTCCAGGTTCTGTTGTAAAAATGGGAGTAGGGCTTTCTTTTTTAAATTCTAAAAATATTAGCCCGACGACTCAATATGTTTGCAATGGAAGCATTGAGCTTGGAGGCAGGTTTTTTAGATGTTGGAATCGATCGGGCCATGGACCTGTGGATTTAAAACATGCGATAAAATATAGTTGTGATGTTTATTTTTATAATGGCAGTTTGCAAGTTGGAATCGATCAAATAAGTGAAACTTTATCTCGCATTGGCTTTGGAGCGAAAACAGGGGTAGATTTACCTAGTGAATTTGTAGGGACTTTACCAAGCAAAGAATGGAAGATGCAAAGATATAGACAATCTTGGTTTCAAGGTGATACTTTAAATACAGCTATAGGTCAAGGTAATTTTCTTGCAACACCTATGCAAATTGCTAGATATACAGCTCAAATCGCAAAAGGTGGAGAGGTTATACCTCATTTTTTAAAAAGTATAGAAAATAATAATACAACTATAGAAAATCAAATGGATGAAAATAAAAAAGAAATTTTTACTTTATTTGAAAAGAGTCAATTGCCTTATATAAGAGATGCAATGTATGCTGTTGCTAATGAGCAAGGAGGAACCTCTTATCGTTATTTGCATAATCTTGATGTGAAAGTTGCAGCAAAAACAGGAACTGCTCAGGTTGTGGGATTTTCACAGACAGATAAAAATAGGGTCGATGAAAAACAATTTGAGTATTATACTAGATCTCATGCGTGGCTTACTTCTTATGCTCCTTATTCTAAGCCAAAATATGTAGTTACCGTTCTTTTGGAACATGGTGGGAGAAATATTACTTCAGGGGTAACTGTAGCTAAAATTTATCAAAAAATGATTGAACTTGGATATTTTAAATAATTTTTAGTTGTAAATTGAGTTTTTCAAAAAAACTTTTTTAGCAATTGGTTTAAAAATCTTGTATTAAACAAATTATAAGTTTAATACAAGGAAAATTTATCTATGTTAACAAAAGTATCTTAAAAGATGGCTTTTGTTCTTTTTTCAAGCCAAACTAGAGCTTTTGGATAATCATCTAGCTTAGGAGAAAGTTTTTCAAATACTTCTTTGTGATAATTGTTTAACCATTCTTTTTCTTTTTCATCTAACATTTTTATATCAATACAAGATATTTCAAAAGGACAAAGAGTAACAGGTTTAAAGTATAAAAACTCTCCAAAATCTTTATTTTTAGGATTTTCTACTTTGGTATGAATAACTAAATTTTCAAGTCTTATACCCCATTTACCTACTTTATAAATACCTGGCTCTATGGAGGTTAGCATACCTTCTTTGGCTTTTGTTTTTTCAAGCACAGGGGATAGATAAGATAAAACTTGTGGACCTTCATGGACATTTAAAAAATATCCCACGCCATGTCCTGTGCCGTGTATATAGTCAATTTGTTCTTTCCATAAAGGTACGCGTGTGATTGCATCAAGTAGTGGCATAGCTATATCTTTTGGAAAAATTGCACTGGAAATGGCAATATGTGCTTTTAAAACCAAGGTATAGTCATGAATTTGTTCTGCATTAGCCTTTCCTATAGGTACAACGCGTGTAATATCTGTTGTGCCATTTTTATATTGTCCACCAGAATCAATAAGTAAAAGCCCATCTTTTTTAAGATAAGCAAAACTCTCTTTTGTGGCTTTATAATGTGGATATGCTGCGTTTTCGTTAAAGCCTGCTATAGTGGCAAAACTATCACTTATGTAGTACTTGCTTTGTGCTCTAAATTCGCTTGCTTTAGCATCTATGTCTAATTCGCTTATTAATTCTTTATTTTCTATCGCTTCTTCAAGCCAGGCAAAAAATTTACATAAAGCCACTCCATCTTCTATCATAGCATCTTGTATATGCGCTATTTCTTTTGTATTTTTAGCTGCTTTTAAGTGAGTGCTTGGATTAATTTCTTGAATGATTTTTACGCTTTTATCTAAAGAATTTATGAGTAAAGCGGTCATTTTTGAAGGCTCAATAAGCAAATTTGTATTTGCAAGTTTTTCAAGCTCCATGATGATTTCATCATAATTTTTAAGCCAAAACCCATCTAAATTTAATTTTTTTTCAAGTTCTGAATTTACTTTTTTCTGATCAACAAAAAGCAAAGCTTTGTCTTCCAAGATTAGCAAATGACTTAAAAATACAGGATTATAATTTACATCATTCCCTCTTAAATTTGTAAGCCAAGCTATATCATCAAGGCTGGAGATTAAATGAGAGGTAGCATTTAAATTTTTCATTTTTTGACGCACTAATGCTAATTTTTCTTTTCTTGAGTAAGAGCAGTATTCTAGTTCGTGTTCATAAATTTTTTCTTGTGGTAAAGTGGGACGATCTTTCCAAAGTGGACTTATCAAATCTATATGTTTTAAATTTGCCTTGCAATTAATCTGTAAATCTTTTTGTAAAGATAAAGGTAAAAGTGCAAAATCGATGCCTAAAATTTGATCTTCGCTTAAATTTTTTTCCAACCATTTGGTAAAAGTATTTTTAGCATCTTGTTTTTGTAAAAGTATGCCGCTACCTTCTAATTCCTTTTGTGCTTGAAGCCAATATCTTCCATCTACCCACAAAAAGCCCTCTTCTTGTGTGATAAGAACTGTTCCAACAGAACCCTTAAAGCCACTGATAAAGACTCTGTTTTTGTAATATTCTGGTAAATATTCGCTCAAATGCGGATCCGCGCTTAAGATGAGATAGGCGTCAATATTATTTTCTTTCATTAATCTTCTAAGTTCTAATACTCTTTGTTTGTAAATACTCATATTTTCTCCTTAATATTAATTTTTTAGTATTTTATTGATAGGTTTTTTGAGTATAAGTAAAATTATAACAGCACCAAGTAATATCCACATACATTGGTAAAATAAATTTGGCAAATAAGCTATATTTTCTTCACTTGCTTTACCACCTATGAATCCAGCTAAAGCATTGCCTAATGCACTTGCTACAAACCAAAGTCCCATGACTTGAGATTTAATTAAATTAGGTGCAATTTTTGTCATTATAGAAAGTCCCACAGGGGAAAGGCAAAGCTCTCCTAAAACCATAAGCAAAAAGCTACTGACAAGCCACCAAGGTGAAACTAAAATAATTTGTGATGAATTTTCTAAATTTTCTCTTAATGTATTAGCATCGCCATTTAAACTAATTGCATGATTTGAAGCTAAAGCCATTATTAAAAATGCCAAAGCTGCACCCAAAAGTCCTAATGCAAATTTAATAATAGATGAAATTTCTTTATTATTTTTGGCACATATAGTCCATATAAAAGCACTAAAAGGTGCAAAAAGTATAACAAATAAACCTCCAAGAGATTGAAACCATATTGTAGGAATTTCATAATTTAATATGGTTTTATCTGTTAATTTTTCTGCAAAAAAATTAAAAGAAGTGTATTGTTGCTCATATACTGACCAAAATAACGCAGCCGCTAAAAATAAAACAATAAAAATAATTAAATTTCTTTTTTCTTCTATTTTTAAAGAAGTAAAAGCGAAAAGATATAAAAAATAAATTCCAGCACAAGCTAAGATAGTTAGAATAATATTTTTATTAATAACTTGTGCATCTAATTTTATAAAACCACCAAGGATTAAAAATATTGCTCCAAGCAAAACAATACCTGATACAATGATGATGTAAAATGCGTTTTTGCTTTTTTTGCTTGGTCTATCCCAAGTAGAGTCTATGCCAACTTTTTCATCAAATTCTTTTAAATCAGGCATAGTTTTTAGGTAGAAAATAATTACCGCTAAAAGCATACCAATCCCACCTGCACCAAAACCAAAATGCCATCCGTATTCTTTTTGTAAAAAGCCGCAAATTAAAGGAGCTACAAAAGCACCAAAATTAAAACACATATAAAAAAGAGTAAAACCAGAATCACGCCTTGTATCATTTTTTTTATAAAGCATTCCAACCATTACAGAAACGCAAGTTTTAAAAAGTCCTGAACCTATAACCAAAAAAACCATACCAACAAAAATCATTTTATTGTTAAAATAAGAAAAGGCTATGCACAAATGTCCAAATGCTATAGTTAAAGCACCTAGTAAAATTGCTCTTTTTTGTCCTAAGTAATTATCCGCAAGCCACCCACCTGGCAAAGCAGCAAGATATAAACAACTTGCAAAAATTCCCATAATTGCACTTGCTTCTTCAGGTTTTAAGTTCATTCCACTTTTTTCAAAACTTGCTATCATAAAAAGGTAAAGCAAGGGACGAATTCCGTAAAAAGAAAATCTTTCCCAAAGCTCGGTAAGCGAAAGAGATAAAAGTGGTTTTGGATGTCCAAAAAATGAAGTATCTAAATTTTTTACATTTTTACTCAATTTATATCCTTTATGTATTTTTATTTATAAATTATAGACAAGAAATTAAAAAATATGTATAACTTTGTAATATTTTTAAATAATTTATATCATAATGTTACTTTTTTGCAAATATAAAAAAAGAAATATTAAGATCAATTTTCAACTTTGGTGTATTTTGTATTTTAAGTTTAATTAGATAATTGCTTATTTTTTCGTTAAGAATTTTATAAATTGGTTTTTTAGCAATAAAAAGCATCCACATGCATTGTCCAAAAATACTGGGAAGTTGATCGATGTTTTTAATATTAACATAAATCCTGCAACAAAATTTCCAAGCGCACTTGCTACAAACTAAAGTCCCATGATTTGATTTTTGATTAAATCAGGGGCAATCTCAGCCATTATAGAGAGTCCAATAGGAGACACGCATAGTTCCACAAGTGTTAAAAGAATATACTTATAATAATCCAAGCCATGGATATTGGTAAACCATTGTTGTTTATTAGACTTTGTGAAGCAAAGGTCATTATCATAAAACCAATACCGGCAAATAATATTTCTAAAGTAAATTTTCCAATGGAAGAAAAATATATATTTTTTCTCTAAAAATATCTAAATATAACTTGCTATAGGAGTAAGTATGATGATAAAAATTGGATTAAAAGATTGAAACCAGTTTGTTGGAATTTTCCAATCAAAAATATTTCTATTTGTAAAATCTTGCGTAAAAAGATTATAAGTAGTAGGTTTTTGTTCAAAAGTACTCCAAAAAAGTGGCTGCAAAGAATAAAACAATTAAAATTATTAATTGTTATTTTAAGGCTTTAAAAACAAAAAGATATATGAAATAATTTTACCAAACATAGCAAAATTACAATTAGAAGTTTTTTTGATAGTATCATGAGATTAATATCTACAAGATTAATAAAAATTAGAAAAAATCCAATAATACTTAACAGGCTTATACTTAGTATAAGAGTTAAATTTTTTACTTTTTTAAATGATTGTTCCCAGTTTTGCTTTAAGGTGTAATTTTTATGAAATTCTTCAAGCTCAGAGGCAGTTTTAAAATATAAAATAAGCAAAGAGATTAGTATACCTAAACCTCCTCCAAATCCTAAATGATAATTCTATTTTGCTTGAACAAAACCACATATAAGAGGAGCAATGAATGCTCCAATGTTAATTCCTATATAAAAAATTGTATAGCTAGTACTGCAACTTGTATCATTTTGTTTTTATGTAACATTCCAACCATTACAGAAGCGCTGGTTTTAAAAATCCAGCACCAATAACGATAAAAGTAAACCCTAGGAAAAATATAGATGTGCTCAAAATAGATAATATCCTAAAGCTATAATAAAAGAACCTAGAAATAAAGCCTTTTTTTTGCCCTAAATAATTATCAGTAATCCAGCCTTTAGGAAGTGCTACTAAATACAAGCATCCTACAAAAATGCCATAAATTGCCAAGGCGCATTCAGTGCCTATTCCAAGTCCACCTTTGTTTATGGTTGTTGCAATAAAAAGCAAATCTTTCCCAAAGTTCTACTATTGATAGAGAGAATAAAGGCTTGGGATGACCTAGGAAATTTGTATCGAGTTTTTGTATTTCTTGCTTAGTCACTTCTCAATACCTTTCTTTTTTATGCTTAAAATATTTTAACTCATAGTAATAGAAAAATAATTAAATTACAATATTTTTAAATATTTTTTATAGTAATATTTAAAAATATAACATTTTAATATTATTATAAATTAATAAATTTAAACATTAAATCAAGCTTTAATTTTAAACCCTGTGTATTGTATAGTTTTATTTTATCAATTTTTAAAGCTATAGGAAGATTTTCTAAATTTTGTATAAAATTGAGTAAGTCTTTAAAGTTGCCATTTAAACTTAGAGAAACATAATTATAGTGGATAAAATTTTTGTTTTCTTGGGAAAATTTTATTTCATTAATGGTTAAATTTTTGGATAAATTATTGATTTTTTTATTGAAAAAATCTTTATCATAAGAAAATAAATGCAATTTTTCTTTATAGTATTTTAATTTTTCTTCCTCTGTTTTTATCTGTTTTGTTAGCTTTGTCTCTATTTCTTTAAGATGTGAATTTTCTATTTTTGCTTCATTTAATGCAAGGTAATTATGTTCTATTAATGTTTTTTGAAAAATATCTTCCAAAAAGTGATCGTGAATTTTAAAAGCTAAAAACAAAGCACAAAGGCAGATAAAAGAAATAAAAAGAAATTTTTCCCTAGGATTTAAATTTTGCAAAAATACTTCTATTTTATTCATGTATGACTTCTAATATGATATTAAATGTTTCTTCATTTTTATCAAGAATTTTAAAAGCAGAATTTGGATTTTCTAATGCTCTTTTAAAGTGGTTTTCATCGATAAAAGAAAGAATGATTTTTGTTTGTTCAAATTCAAGATTTGTGACTTTAAGGTCATTGGAGTTAAGCCATGATATGATTTGATTTAGAATGATTGCTTTATTTTTATCTAAATTGATTTCTTTTGTTATGGTGGATAAAATATGAAATTGTTGTTGTGTAGATGATATTTTATTGGAAAGAGTAAAGTTTAAATCTTGTATGTTTGTTAATAATTTTTGCTTATCTTGTTTTAGTTTAGAAATTTCTTCTTGTATGATAAAATTTTTATTTTGAATTTCCTTATTTTGTTTGTACTCTATAAAATCTTTAAATAATAAAATCATCATGCTAAGACTAAAGCTAAAAATAAATATTAATATAATTTTAAAAGAAATAGATATTTTTATTTTATTATGCTTGATAAAATTACAATTTTGATCTAGATTTTTTATACTATATGAACTTAATTTCAATAAACTATTTTTATCAAGAATATCATTTAGATTTAAACATTTTATTTGAGATGAGAAGTAATGTTTGATTGTATCCAAATCCTGATAAAGTAGCAATTTGCTTTCATAGTGTTTTAAAAGTTCTGTAAATCGATTTTGTTTAAAAAATAAATCCATATTACCTGGGTTGAAATTTTCGATTTTTTTAAGATTGATAAATTTTCCTTCTTGGTAAAAATATAAATATAAAGTTTGATCATATAAATTTAAAACACAATAATCACTTTCTTCAATCAATCTTTCATCAAATAAAGCTTGAAAAATTAAAGGTTCAGGAAAGCAAAAACGACTTTTTCTCAATTTGCAAACAGGTGTTAAAAAACAATGATAAATTTCACTATGTTTAAAAAAAGCTATTTGATAGTCAAAGGGTTTGCTTAGCTTAAAATCTGCGGTTAAATTGTTAAAAAGTTCGTCTTCTTTGGATATTCCCGTTCTTTGAGCATAAAGTAAATCTGTAGATTTTATAAAATTTATTTTATTTAATGAATTAATTTTCATCATTTAGAAGTTTTTTTAAAAATTCTTCATCTTTTTGCCAGTTTTTTTTCACTGTTACAAAAAGCTTTAAAAGTACCTTTTTTTGGGCAAGTTTTGAAATTTTAAAGCGTGCATCTTTGCCTATTCTTTTTAAAGTTACCCCTTCTTTTCCTATAAACATACCCTTGTGAGAGTTTGTATCTGTGATGATATTGGCTTCTAGGATTAAAAGATTAGGTGTGTCTTTGGTGCGATTGATAAGCACTTCGCTACTATAAGGAAGCTCATCGCTTAAATTTTCATAAATACTTTCAAGTATGAAATCTCTATAAAGTTCTTTTTCGCTACTCGCACTTAAAAATTCAGGATCATAAAAATATTCATGTTCGTCAAGATATTTGACTATCTCATCTAACAAGCCTTTTTTATAGCTTTTTTTCTTAGAGGAATAAGGAATGATAGCCTTAAAATGTTGGCTAAATTTTGCATATTCGCTAAGTTTTTTTAAGAGCGTAGCATTGTCGGTTAAATCTACTTTATTTAAAACGATGATATGTGGTACTTGTGGGTTTAGACTAAGAAAATTTTCATAGTCTTTTGTACTATCAAAAACACTTGCCACAAATAAAATCACATCACAATCCCCCATGGATTTAATAGCACTTTGGATAAGCAGTTGATTAAGCGTAGCACCGCTTTCGTGAAGTCCTGGGGTATCGATAAAAATGATTTGATTTTTTTCATGCATCATTATGGCTTTGATTTTGCGCCTTGTGGCATTTTGTTTGTGAGAAACTAGGGCGATTTTTTCTTCTAATAAGGAATTGATTAAAGTACTTTTTCCTGCATTAGTACGCCCTATGATGCTAACAAAGCCACTTTTCACAAAATATACCTTGCAAGATCTTTATTTTCTATGATATCTCCGAGTTTTTCTTCTACCATTTTTTTATCCACTACGAATTTTTTACCCGCATACTCATCAGCTTCAAAGCTTAAATCTTCAAGTAATTTTTCTATCACAGTATGTAAGCGTCTAGCACCTATATCTTGCATTTCTTCATTGGCTCTTGAAGCTATTTTTGCTATTTCTTTGATTGCCTCATCATCAAATTCAAGTTCTAAATTTTCAGTTTTTAAAAGCTGAGAGTATTGTTTTAAAAGTGAATTTTTAGGGCGTGTTAAAATTTCATAAAGAGCTTTATCATCAAGACTATCTAATTCCACTCTTAAAGGAAAGCGTCCTTGTAGTTCAGGGATAAGATCACTTGGTTTGCTAAGATGAAAAGCCCCTGCAGCGATAAAAAGAATATGATCGGTTTTTAAAGTACCTATTTTTGTTTGTACATTTGATCCCTCGACTATAGGAAGTAAGTCTCTTTGTACCCCTTCTTTACTTGGATCTTGGCGGTTTGAATTTCCGCTTGAAACAGCGATTTTATCGATTTCATCAATAAAAATAATCCCTTCATTTTCCGCCCTTTTTAAGGCTTCGCTTTTGATGCTTTCTTGGTCTAGGATTTTTTCTCCTGCCTCATTTTTTAAAGCATTTTTAGCGTCTTTGATTTTCATTTCTTTTTTGACTTTTTTACTGCCAACGCCTATAACCTTAACTATATCTTGCATTGCACCCATTTCAGGAGGTAGGTTGGGATTGGTATCAAACATATTTTGTGAAATTTCTATTTCTATAGTGCTTTCATCAAGATCGCCATTTTTTAGTTTAGTTCTCATTTTTTCAAGACTGTTTTTATATTCTTCTTGTTTTTCATCGCTGATACCCTTTGGTAAGGGTGGTAAAAGTTTTTCTAAAATTTTATTTTCTATAAATTCATCGATTTTATCTTTGTTTTTTTCTCTTTGCTCATTTTTTACCAAATTTAAAGCCGCATTGGCAAGATCTCTTACCATGCTTTCTACATCACGACCTACAAAACCTACTTCAGTATATTTACTTGCTTCGATTTTGATGAAAGGAAAGCCCATCATTTTAGCTAAACGCCTAGCGATTTCTGTTTTTCCTACACCTGTAGAACCTATCATTAAGATATTTTTTGGCACTATATCATCTTGCAACTCAGGGCTAAGTTGCATTCTGCGGTAGCGATTTCTTAAAGCTATGGCTATGATTTTTTTAGCTTTTTTTTGTCCTATAACATAATCATCTAAAAATTTAACAATTTCTTTTGGAGTTAGATTCATTTCTCATCCTCGATTACATAAGTTTTGATATTGGTATTAGTATAAATGCAAATTTCACCTGCGATTTGAAGACTTGATTTTACAAGTTCTTCTTCATCTAAATTGGCATGTTTTGCTAAGGCTCTAGCAGCTGAAAGTGCATAGTTTCCACCACTTCCTATGGCTGCGATTTGTCCATCTTCAGGTTCGACCACATCGCCTGTACCAGAAAGTAGAAAAATGTGATTTCTATCAAGTACGAGCATCATGGCTTCAAGTTTTCTTAAGTATTTGTCTTTTCTCCATTCTTTAGAAAAGTCAATCGCTGCTTTTAAAAGATCGCCTTTAGAACTTTGAAGGAGATTTTCAAACATATCAAAAAGATTAAAAGCATCAGCTGTTGATCCTGCAAAACCTGCTAAAACTTTGCCATTGTTGAGTTTTCTAATCTTTACAGCATTGCCTTTTAGCACCGTATTTCCAAAGCTTACTTGTCCATCTCCGCCAATTACGGATTTATTTTTACCTTTGTAAGCTAAAATCGTTGTTGCGTGAAACATTATTCTGCCTTTATATTTATGTTAAATTTAGCATGGATTGCGTGTCCAAGTTTTACGCTTACTTCGTGAATTCCTAAGCTTTTTAAGGTGTCGCATTCTAAACTTTTTTTATCGATTTCTATATGGCTTTGTTCTTTTAGGGCGTGAGCGATTTCATCTTTGGTTACGCCACCAAACAAACTTCCATTTGCACCTACGGGTTTTGAAATTTCAAGAGTGATTTTGCTAAGTTCTTCTTTGAGTTTTTCTAAATTTGCGATTTCAAAGCGTAAATTTTCAGCCTCTTTTTTCTTGTCGCTTTCATATTTTCTTAAAACTTCATTAGTAGCTGCTTTAGCAAAGCCTTTAGCGATTAAGAAATTTTGTCCGTAGCCGTCTTTTACTTCTTTTATTTCTCCTGCTTTTCCAAGTGTTTTTACATCTTTGATTAATAATACTTTCATTTTATTCCTTTATTAAAATTTTCTTCCATTTTTTCCTGCAATGATAAAACGCAAAGCATTAAGCTTGATAAAGCCTGCTGCGTCTTTTTGATTATACACTTCATCTTCTTCAAAAGTACAATAAGCTGCGTTAAACAAGCTATCGTTCGCACTTTCACGTCCTATAACCATCACATTGCCTTTATAAAGCTCGAGTTTTACTCTGCCATTGGCGTGAATTTGAGACTCATCGATTAAGGCTTGAAGCATCATTCTTTCAGGCGAGAACCAATAGCCATTATAAATTAAACTTGCGTATTTTGGCATGAGTTCATCTTTTAAGTGTGCTGCTTCTCTATCAAGCGTGATGCTTTCAAGCGCTCTGTGTGCTTTTAAAAGTATAGTACCGCCTGGAGTTTCGTAACAACCACGACTTTTCATTCCTACATAGCGATTTTCTACTATATCAAGGCGTCCTATACCGTGTTTGCAGCCTAGTTCGTTAAGTTTGGTTAAAAGTCCTGCAGGACTTAGTTTTTCTCCATTTATCGTTACTAAATCTCCCTTTTGGAAATCAAGTTCTATAATTTCACTTTCATTTGGAGCGTCTTTTGGGCTTTTACTCCATCTCCACATATCTTCTTGGGGTGCGTGTGCAGGATCTTCTAAAACAAGTCCTTCATAAGAAATATGAAGTAAATTTGCGTCCATAGAATAAGGAGATTTTCCTTTTTTCTTAGAAATATCAATACCGTGTTTTTGTGCATAAGCAAGGAGTTTTTCACGACTGTTTAAATCCCACTCACGCCATGGAGCGATGATTTTTAAATCGGGATTAAAAGCAAGATAACCAAGTTCAAAACGCACTTGATCATTTCCTTTGCCTGTGGCGCCATGACTTACCGCATCAGCACCTGTTTGCAGGGCAATTTGTGCTTGAGTTTTTGCTATAAGTGGTCTTGCTATACTTGTTCCTAAAAGATATTCTCCTTCATAAATCGCATTGGCTCTAAACATAGGAAATACATAATCTTTAACAAATTCATCTCTTAAATCTTTAATGAAAATATTTTCTTCTTTTATGCCTAAAGAAAGGGCTTTTTTTCTTGCAGGTTCAAGTTCTTCGCCTTGACCAATATCTGCTGTAAAAGTTACAACTTCGCAATTATACTCATCTTGAAGCCATTTTAAAATAATGCTCGTATCAAGCCCTCCAGAATACGCTAAAACTACTTTTTTTACTTCATTTTTCATAAGATATCCTTTGTTAAAATAGATTTTGAAAATTATGAAATTGTATCCAAATTTCATTAAAGAAAAGTTTTTACTTGCTATTTTCTTAAAAAATAAAGCAAAGGCGTAAGCAAATTTTGTTCCAAAAATTGATTTTTTTTGCTAAAATTGCTTTTATGAGAGTAGATAAATTTTTAAATGTAGTTAATATCACGAAAAGAAGAGCTATTTCTGAAGATATGTGTAAAAGTGGTGTAGTAGGGATTAATGGTGTTATTGTTAAAGCGAGTAAAGAGGTTAAGGTGGGTGATATTATCACTTTACATTTTACTGAATACACTCAAAAATATAAAGTGCTAGCTCTACCTAGTACGAAAAGTATTCCTAAAAACGCACAAAATGAATATGTGGTAAAATTATGAAAGAATTTATTTTAGCAAAAGATGAGATCAAAACGATGCTTCAAATAATGCCTAAAGAAGGTGTTGTTTTGCTTCAAGGAGATTTGGCTAGCGGAAAAACAAGCTTGGTGCAAGCTTGGGTTAAATTTCTTGGTCTTGATGCAAGGGTAGATTCTCCAACTTTTTCCACTATGCAAAAATATGAAAATCATGATATTTGCATTTATCATTATGATATTTATCAAGAAGGTTTAGAAGGACTTTTAGCGAATGGTTTATTTGAAAATTTTTTTGAAAAAGGTTTACATTTGGTTGAATGGGGCGGTGAAAATTTGAAAAAAACTTTAATGAAATTTGGAATTTCTACTATTCAGATTAAAATTAGCATTAAAGATGACAAAAGAAAGTATGAAATTTATGAGTAAATTAGAAATTGTAAATTTGGAAAAAATTATTAAAAAAACTAAGATTATACATGGAATTTCTTTAGAGGTTAATAGCGGAGAAGTTGTAGGACTTTTAGGGCCAAATGGTGCAGGAAAAACAACAACTTTTTATATGATATGTGGACTTATTTCTCCAAGTAGTGGAAAAGTTCTTTTAGATGGTTTGGATGTAACAAAAGATCCTTTAAATAAAAGAGCTAGATCAGGGATAGGTTATCTACCTCAAGAAAGTAGTATTTTTAAGGATTTAAGTGTAGAAGATAATTTGCTTTTAGCGGCTCAGATTTTTTATAAAGATAAAAAAATTTTACATGATAAAGTTGAGCAAATGCTTGAACTTTTAAGTATAGAACCTATTCGTTTAAGGAAAGGTTTAAGTTTAAGTGGAGGTGAAAGAAGGCGTTGTGAGATCGCTAGAAGCTTGATGTGCGAACCTAAGTTTTTGCTTCTTGATGAGCCTTTTGCAGGTGTTGATCCTATAGCAGTGGCTGAAATTCAAACTTTAATTAAAGAGCTTAAAAGATTAGGGATTGGGGTTTTAATTACCGATCATAATGTGCGTGAGACTTTGGCTATTTGTGATAGAGCTTATGTTATAAGATCAGGTTCTTTGCTTGCTAGTGGGAATGCTGATGAAATTGCAACCAATAAAGACGTGAAAAAGTATTATTTAGGAGCGGAGTTTAAACTCCTTGATTGATGTTAAAGCAAAAAATCACCCAAGCACCCAAGACTAAAATTTCTCAAACTTTACGCTCTTGGTTGCCGATTTTACAAGCAAACATAGAGGATTTAAAAGAAAATTTAGATAAATTTGCTGAGGATAATCCTTTCTTAAATGTTCAAGATTCGATACAAACTCATGATAAGGGTAAGAATTATTTTGATTCATTTTATAAACATAATGTAAATTCGGCTTTTGTGGATAGTAAAGGACTTGCCAAAAAAAGTGTTTATGAGCTTTTAAATGAACAGATTCTTCCTCCTTTGTTTCCTACAAACAAATCTCAAGAACTTGCAAAAAAAATTATAGAATGCTTAAATGAGGAAGGATATTTTGAATACGATGAAGAATTTTTAAAAGAGTATTCTTTGGAAGAAATTGAGCGAGTAAGAGCAAGATTTAAATTTTTAGATCCTGTAGGAGTGGGAGCTAAAGATTATAAAGAAGCATTTTTATTTGCTCTTGAAAATATGGAGTTAGATGAAGATATTGATGAGTTTTGTAGAATGTTGATTATGGATTTTGAAAATATGCAAAACTATACCAAAGAGCCTTTATATAAAGAAGCATTAGCTGTACTTAAGCGTTTTAGCACTCCTCCTTTTTTGGAATATTTTGAAGATTCTCGTATAATTGTTCCTGATATTTTTGTTTATAAAGAAAATGGTGAAATTAAAGTAAAAATCAATGATGATTATTATCCTGAAATTTCAATCCAAACTGATGGTTTAGAGCATGATTTTTTAAGTCATTACATCAAAGAAGCAAAAAATTTAGTCGATGCTCTAGCGATGAGAAAAGCTACTCTTTATAAAATAGGGCTTATGATAGTAGAATATCAATATGATTTTTTCATGGGAAAAGAGATAAAACCTATGACTTTTAAGGATTTAGCACTTGATTTAGAACGTAATGCTTCGACTATATCAAGAGCTGTGGCAAATAAATATTTAAGTTGTGAAAGAGGACTTATTCCCTTGCGTGATTTTTTTGCTTTTGCTCTTGATGAAGAGGGAGAGACTTCAAATGTAGGTGTTAAAGAATTTGTGGCAAATTTAGTAAAGAATGAAGATCGCAATAAACCTTTAAGTGATAGTAAAATTTTAGAATTAATCAAAGAAGAATTTAAGGTCGATATCGGACGAAGAACTATTACAAAATATCGCAAACATCTTAATATAGCAAGCTCTACAGATAGAAAAAAAATATATGAACTTGAAGGATAAAATTCTATCAATCTATCAAATCCATTACGCTTGTGTTTTATATTTAAATTTAATTTAAATAATTTAAAAAATTGTTATTTTTATTTTTATAAATATTATTCTTTAATTTAAAAATGTGATACAATAATAACTGTTTTTAAATATCAATTTTCAAAGGAGTTAAAATGGACTTTTTAACAAGCCTTAGTGAGGGAGGGCAATTTGCAGTCCAAATCATTATCGTTTTAATTTGTCTTTTTTACGGTGCAAAAAAAGGCGGTATAGCGCTTGGTTTGCTTGGTGGTATAGGTATTTTAATGCTTGTATTTGCTTTTCATATAAAGCCTGGAAAACCAGCCATAGATGTTATGCTTACAATTTTAGCGGTGGTGGTTGCGAGTGCAACTTTGCAAGCGAGTGGCGGTTTAGATGTTATGCTTCAAATAGCAGAAAGAATTTTAAGACGCAATCCTAAGTTTTTAACAATACTAGCACCTTTTGTAACCTGCTTTTTGACTATACTTTGTGGAACAGGACATGTGGTTTATACTATTATGCCTATTATTTATGATATAGCGATTAAAAATGGTATTCGCCCTGAGCGTCCAATGGCAGCAGCTTCTATATCATCACAAATGGGTATTATTGCATCTCCTGTATCTGTGGCTGTTGTGAGTTTGACTGCTTTGCTTTTAAATGCTAATCATAAATTAGCAGGTTTTGATGGTTATATCAATCTTCTTCAAATTACTATACCTAGTACATTATTTGGTGTATTGTGTATAGGAATTTTTTCTTGGTTTAGAGGAAAAGATTTGGATAAAGATGAAGTATTTCAAGAAAAACTTAAAGATCCTGAATTTAAAAAATATGTTTATGGGGATTCTAAAACACTTTTAGGTGTTAAACTTCCAAAAAGCAATTGGGTTGCAATGTGGATTTTCTTAGGAGCTATTGCTTTAGTAGCTTTATTGGGTGTATTTGATTTCTTGCGTCCAAACTGGGGACAAGTTGTAAAAAATGGCATTCCTCAAGTAGATGCTTTAGGCAATCCTAAAATGGATGTTTTATCCATGGTTTCAGTTATTCAGATGTTTATGCTTTTAGCAGGTTCTTTGATTATCATCTTTACTAAAACAGATGCAAAGAAAATCGGCTCTAATGAAATTTTTAAATCAGGTATGATAGCACTTGTTGCGGTTTTTGGAATTTCTTGGATGGCTGATACTATGTTTGCAGTTCACACTCCTATGATGAAAGCAGCACTTGGAGATATAGTAAAAGAGCATCCTTGGACTTATGCTGTAATGCTTCTTTTAATTTCAAAATTTGTAAACTCTCAAGCAGCAGCTATTTCGGCTTTTGTTCCTTTGGCTTTAGGAATTGGTGTTGAACCTGGTGTAATTGTTGCCTTCGCGGCTGCTTGTTATGGATATTATATTTTACCAACTTATCCAAGCGATTTAGCTACTATACAATTTGACAGATCAGGTACTACTCACATCGGTAAATTTGTTATCAATCATAGTTTTATTTTACCAGGTCTTATAGGTGTAATCACTTCTTGTATAGCAGGATATTTTATTGCTATGGCAGCGGGTTATCTTTAACAATTTTTAGCAGGATTTTTCCTGCTAAATTTTTCATTTGTCTTTTTATTTAATATAGATAAAAATTATAAATAAATCATAAAATTAGTATTAATCAAAATATAAGCTTAACAAGGATAGAATAAATCCTATTTTGAATCAATGAGAAAGGGCTATCCTATGGATGTTATCTTTGCTTTGCTTCTGCTTTTAGCTTTTGGTAGTTTATGGTTTTTTATCCGTTTTTGTGAAATTCAAACTAGGACACGCGGATGATATTTTTACTAGTTTTAAGCTTAATACTTGCTCTTTATTTATTTTATGCTCTATTATATCCTGAAAAATTTTAAAGGAAAAATATGCTAGAAATTTTAATAACACTGATTATAGCTTTTATATTGGCTTTAATTTTTGGAAATTATCTTTATAAAATTGCAAGCTGTAAAAAAACTATTTTTGATTTTATTTTTAATCCAATTGATAACTTAATTTATAAAATTTGTGCGATTGATAGAAAAAATATGACTTGGCAAAAATATTCTTTGCATTTAATTGCTTTTAATGCTTTAGTAGCTATTTTTTCTTTCGTGATTTTTTATTTACAAGATAAACTTTTTTTAAATCCCAATTCGATAAATTCTATGAAAGGGGATTTGAATTTAAATACTGTAATTAGTTTTATTACAAATACAAACCTTCAGCATTATAGTGGAGAGAGTGCTTTAAGTTTGCTTTCCCAAAATACAGGCATTTTACTTGCTATGTTTGTTTCAAGTGCAAGTGGATATTCTGCTTGTATGGCTTTTTGTCGTGCTTTATGTGGTATGCAAATGGGAAATTTTTATGAAGATTTTACGCGTATTATTACGCGTTTGATGTTGCCTTTAAGTTTTATTTTGGCTGTAATTTTTATCTCTGAAGGCGTGGTGCAAAACTATCACGCAAATTTTAGCGTGCTTACTTTAGAAAATAAATTTCAAAGTATTGCCACAGGTCCTGTTGCAGCTCTTGAGTCTATAAAACATTTAGGGACAAATGGGGGTGGTTTTTTTGGTGCTAATTCAAGTATGCCTTTTGAAAATCCTACTTCACTTACAAATTTTTTACAAATTTTATCCATGATGCTTATTCCTAGCGCCTGTGTTGTAGCTTTTGGATTGATGGTTTATCATAGAAAAGAAAGACAAGGTTTTGCTCTTATGGGAAAAGAAGGGGGAGTTATTTTTGGTGCAATGGGGATTATTTTTATCATTTCTTTGCTTTTAATTTATTTTAGCGAAAAAATGTCAAATCCAAATTTGGATTCTTTGGGTTTAAATGCAAATTTGGGAAATTTAGAAGGTAAAGAAATAAGATTTGGCACAGATGGTTCGAGTTTATTTAGTGCTGTAACTACTGCTTTTACTACAGGAAGCGTCAATAATATGCACGATAGTTTAAATCCTTTAAGCATCAGTGCTACTTTGTTAAATATGATGTTAAATGTAGCTTTTGGTGGCGAAGGAGTAGGGCTTATGAATATGATTATTTATGTGCTTTTAACCGTGTTTATTTGTGCATTAATGATAGGCAGAACTCCAGAATTCTTGGGTAAAAAAATAGAAAGCGCACAAATGAAGCTTATAGCTTTGGTAATTCTTATCCATCCTTTATTAATCCTTGTTTTAAGTGCATTAGCTGTTGTTTTTGCAAAAGATAGTATAAGCAATCCTAGCTTTCATGGCTTGGCTCAAATTTTGTATGAATTTAGTTCTTCGGCAGCAAATAATGGTTCAGGACTTGAAGGTTTAAAAGATGATAATTTATTTTGGAATTTAAGTACAGCTTTTGCTATGTTTTGTGGGCGTTATTTGGTTTTAATAGCTCAGCTTGCTATAGCTGGATCGCTTTTGGCTAAAAATACACAAGAAAATACTGCAAATTCTTTAAAAACGGATAATTTAACTTTTATGTTTGTGCTTGTTTGTATTATATATATTTTTGCTGCACTTACTTTTTTTCCGGTGCTTACTTTATCAAGCATTGCAGAATATTTATCTTTATGGCATTAAGGAGAGTCAATGTCTAAAAAACAAAATAAACTCATTACAAAAGAAATTTTAAATAATGCCATAAAAGGAGCATTTTTAAAATTTGATCCACGCTTTATGATAAAAAATCCTGTTATGTTTATGGTGGAAGTTGGATTGATTCTTACTTTGATTTTAAGTATTTTTCCTACTTTGTTTAATGGAAATTCTGATGAAAGAATTTATAACATCTTAATCACTTTTATTTTATTTGTAACCTTGCTTTTTGCAAATTTTGCAGAAAGTATTGCAGAAGGAAGGGGTAAAGCCCAAGCAGCTACCTTAAGACAAAGTAAAAAGGATTCTAAAGCTAGACGCATAAAAAGTGATGGCAGTGAAGAAATGCTTAATTCTAGCGAGTTAAAAATAGGTGATATAGTTTTAGTTAAAGCAGGTGAACTTATACCTAATGATGGAGAAATTATAGAAGGTGCTGCAAGTGTTGATGAATCAGCTATTACAGGTGAAAGTGCTCCTGTTATGCGTGAAGCGGGCGGTGATTTTTCTTCTGTTACAGGTGGGACTACGGTTTTAACTGATTTTTTAAAGATTAAAATTTTAGTTGGATCTGGGGAAAGTTTTTTAGATAAAATGATCAATCTTGTAGAAGGTGCTGCGCGTCAAAAAACTCCAAATGAAATTGCTCTTAATACTCTTTTAATTGTGCTTAGTTTGAGTTTTCTAGTAGTGGTTGTAAGTTTATATCCTTTTATGCAATTTTTAGGCGTGAGTTTGCCTATTTCGTGGTTAGTAGCATTGCTTGTATGTCTTATTCCTACAACTATAGGGGGGCTTTTATCAGCTATAGGAATAGCAGGTATGGACAGGGTAACGCGTTTTAATGTGATCGCACTTTCAGGCAAGGCTGTTGAAAGTTGTGGTGATGTTGATACTATGATTTTAGATAAAACGGGAACGATTACTTTTGGAAACCGTTTGGCAAATGAATTTTATGAAGTTCAAGGTATAAGCAAAGACGAAATGATTAAAGCTTGTGTTTTATCCTCTTTAAAAGATGAAACTCCAGAAGGTAAAAGTATAGTTGCATTGGCTCAAAAAATGGGTTATGAATTAGAAGGTAATGATATTAAAGAATTTATCGAATTTAGCGCTCAAAATAGAATGAGCGGTGTGGATTTGCAAGATAATACAAAAATTCGCAAAGGTGCTTTTGATGCTATAAGAGCTTATATAAGCGAAATGAATGGAAAAATTCCTAGCGATTTAGAAACTAAGGTAATGGAAATTTCAAATCTTGGTGGCACTCCTTTGGTAGTGTGTAAAAATGAAAAAATTTTAGGAGTGATTTATCTAAAGGATACAGTAAAACCAGGACTTAAAGAGCGTTTTGATGAGCTTAGAAAAATGGGCATAAAAACTTTAATGTGTACTGGAGATAATCCTTTAACAGCAGCTACTATAGCTAAAGAAGCAGGGCTTGATGGATTTATAGCAGAATGCAAGCCTGAAGATAAAATAGAAGCCATTAAAAAAGAACAAGCCCAAGGTAAGATAGTAGCCATGACAGGAGATGGAACCAATGATGCTCCAGCTCTTGCACAAGCTGATGTAGGTATAGCTATGAACTCAGGAACTCAAGCAGCCAAAGAAGCAGCCAATATGATAGATCTTGATTCTAATCCTACTAAAATTTTAGAAGTAGTTGAAATAGGAAAAGGTTTGCTTATTACTAGGGGTAGTCTTACAACTTTTAGCATGGCAAATGATATTGCTAAGTATTTTGCTATTTTACCTGCTATGTTTAGTGTGGTTTTACCTCAAATGCAAATTTTAAATATTATGCATTTGGCTACCCCGCAAAGTGCTATTTTATCAGCACTTATTTTTAATGCTATTATTATACCTTTGCTCATACCTATTGCTATGCGTGGAGTTAAATTTAAGCCTATGAAAAGCGAGCATTTGCTTTTAAGAAATTTGAGTATTTATGGTTTAGGCGGTATGATCGCACCTTTTATAGGGATAAAAATAATTGATATTCCTACAGCTTGGATACTTAGAATTTTAGGAGTGTGATATGCTTAGAACTTTGCTTAGTTTTTTTGTGGTAATGCTAATATTGTGTACTCTTATTTATCCTTTTGCTTTAAATACAGTTGCAAAATTTATTTTTCCTTATCAATCAAGTGGAAGTTTAGTGGATAAAGAAGGTCGTCCAACTTTGGATATAAGTAAAGCGGTAGGTTCAAAGCTTTTGGGTCAAGATTTTAATAAGCCTTATTTTCTACATTCAAGAGCATCTGTATTAAATTACAATACAAGTGATGCAAATGAAAGCAGTGTAAGTTCAGGTGGATTTAATTATGCTATGTCAAATCCTGCTTTAAAAGAGCGTGTGCAAAAAGATTTGCAAAAATTTTTAGATGAAAATCCGCAAATTACAAAAGAACAAATTCCTTTGGATTTATTAAGCGCTTCAGGATCAGGTCTTGATCCTCATATTAGTCTTCAAGCAGCCCTAGTGCAAATTCCTAGGATAAGTCAATCTTCAAAAATCACCAAAGAAGAATTAGAAAAAATCATTCAAGAAAATACCGAGTCTAAATTTTTAGGGATTTTTGGGGAAGAAAAAGTTAATGTTTTAGCCGTTAATATAGCTATTGCTAAAGCCATGAAAAAAGAATAAACATGCAAAGACAAAGTCCTGAACAAATTCTTAAAAAACTTGAGGTTAAAGCCAAGGAAGAAGAAAAAAACAAACTTGCAAAATTAAAAATCTTCTTAGGTTATGCTGCAGGTTCTGGAAAAACTTATGCTATGTTAAGTGAAGCTAGAACTTTAAGGGATAATGGAGTTGATGTTATTTTAGGCTATATAGAGCCTCACGATAGACCTGAAACAATGGCTTTAACACAAGGTTTTGAAAGTATAGCTAATCTTGAAATTCCTTATAAAAATATAGTATTAAAAGAATTTGATTTAGACGCTACCCTTAAGAGAAAACCTGCTTTGGTTTTAGTAGATGAGCTTGCACACACTAATGCTAAAGGTTTGCGTAATGAAAAGCGTTTTCAAGATATAGAAGAACTTCTAAAAGCAGGTATTGATGTTTATACTACTTTAAATATACAACATTTAGAAAGTTTAAATGATTTAGTCGCTAATATCAGTAAGATAGAAGTTAAAGAGCGTATTCCTGATCGTATTTTTGATGAGGCTGATCAGGTTGAACTTGTTGATATTGAACCCAATAAGCTTTTAAAAAGAATGCAAGATGGCAAAATTTATAAGGAAAAACAAGCTAAACTAGCACTTGAAAATTTCTTTCGCCAAGAAAGACTTATAGCTTTGCGTGAGATTGCCTTAAGAAGACTTGCTTCAAGAGTGAATTTAAGAGCAAGTGAACAAAGGCTTATTAATGATGATTTAGCTTATCATACTGGAGAGCATATTTTAGTTTGTATTAATGCTTCAAATGCAAAGGTTATTCGTGCAGCTGCAAGACTTGCTTTAGCTTTTCATGCTAAATTGAGTGCGCTTTATATAAAAAATCCCAATATTAAAGAAGAAAAAGCCTTAGAAGAAAATATAGAACTAGCTAAAAGTTTTGATGCTGAAATCATTAGCGTATATGATGATGATATAGCAAGACAAATTGCAGAGTATTCAAGCCTTAGCAATGTTTCTAAAATTGTTTTAGGTAAAAATAAAGATAAAAAAAAGTTTAAAGAAGAGATTTTTGAAGCTGTTGCTAAAAAAGCACCCAATATTGATTTATATCTTGTTAATGAAAATCAAATTTCTACTCCTAAAATACGAAGTAAAAAAGGTTTTGATTTTTTAGGTTTTTTAAAAATCACAGGAGTTTTGCTTTTAGCAACTTTTATAGCTTTTGTATTTCATAAATTTAATACTCAGCCAAGTAATATAGTTATGATTTTTATTTTAGCAGTTTTTGCTTCTTCTTTTATTTCTGATAATAAAATTTTCGCCTTTTATTCTTCTTTGGTAAGTGTCTTGATTTATAATTTTTTCTTTTTAGAACCTATTTTTAGTCTTAAAGTTCATGATAGTGGAAATATTATTACTTTTACAACTATGTTTATAGTTGGATTTTTAACAGCTGTTTTTACTAGAAGATTAAAATTGCAATCTAAAGAACTCACTAAAAGAGCTTATAGAACAGCTATTTTGCTTGAAAATAGTGAAAAGTTAGCAAGAGTAAAAAGCAAACAAGAGCTTTGGGAACAACTTGGAAATCAAGCTTTAAAATTATTAAATTTACCTATTATTATTTATCCTATAAATAAAAACAATATTTTATCGAAACCTTTGTTGTTTTTTAACGATGATAAGCAAATGTTAAAAAATTGTTTTAGTGCCGATGAGATTGCTATTGCTCAATGGGTTGCAACAAATAAAGAAAGAGCAGGTGTTTGCACAAATACCCTGCCTAATGCCAATGCTATGTATTTACCTATAGAAGATGGGGAAAAAACTAAAGGGGTCATAGGTATAGTTTTAAAAGAAAAACGTCCCTTACAAGACTTTCAGTATGAAATTTTAAGTGCTTTACTTAATGAGGCGGGAGTTAGAACAAGGGATATATTTTTATTATAAATCCCTTAATTTATTAATCTCATCTCTAATTGCAGCAGCTTTTTCAAACTCAAGTGCTTTTGCTGCTTCAAGCATTTGCTTTCTTAATTCCTTGACAAGTTTTGCTCTTTCGCTAGCAGGCATTTTTTCTAGTTTTTTACCTTTGCGATAAATTTCGCCTAAATCCTCTTCATTTTTCAAGCTTTCTTCAATATGGCGTTTGACTGAAGCTGGCATGATATTATATTTTTTATTATAAGCCATTTGAAGTTTGCGACGTTCATTGGTGGTATCCATAGCTTCTTGCATGGATTTTGTAATCTTTTTGCAAAAAAGCAAAACCTTACCATTAACATTTCTAGCTGCTCTTCCCATGGTTTGGATTAAACTTGTTGTACTTCTTAAAAAGCCTTCCTTATCTGCATCCATAATGGCAATGAGTGAAACTTCAGGTAGGTCTAGTCCTTCTCTAAGTAAGTTAATGCCAATTAGCATATCAAAAGCACCGCTTCTTAAACCTCTTATGATTTCATTGCGTTCTATAGCATCGATATCTGAGTGCATGTATTTGACTTTTATACCAAGTTCTAAATAATACCTTGTAAGTTCTTCAGCGAGTTTTTTAGTCAGCACGGTTACTAAAACCCGTTCGTTTCTTTGTATGACTTTTTTAGCCTCATCAAATAAAATTTCAACCTGATTATCACTATCTTTTAATTCTATTAAAGGATCAAGCAGTCCTGTAGGACGCATGATTTGATGAAAGATATTTTCTTTACTAAGTTCAAGTTCTAAAGGTGCGGGTGTGGCTGAAACAAAAAGAAATTGACAATTTTTATGGATAAATTCATCAAACATTAAAGGACGGTTATCCAAGGCTGAAGGCAAACGAAAACCATAATCAACCAAGGTTTGTTTTCTGCTTCTATCTCCTGCAAACATACCCCTAAATTGTGGTAAAGATACATGGCTTTCATCGACTATAACAAGAAATTTTCTATCTTTAATCGCAAAATAATCAAAAAGCGTATAAGGAGTATCACCTTCTTTAAGTCCTGTTAAATGCCTTGCATAATTTTCAACACCTTTACACATTCCTGTGCTTGTAAGCATTTCAAGATCAAATTCAACCCTTTGTTTAAGGCGTTGATATTCTACGAGTTTATTTTCATGTTCAAAATAAGCAAGGCGTTCGTTAAGTTCTGTTTTTATGTCTTTTATTGCTTGTTTTAATCTTGTTTCGCCCACGCTAAACTGGCTTGTAGGATAGAGTATGAAGCGTTTTAAATCTTTGCCTTTTTTATTTTCTAAAACATTGTAATGATACATAGTATCAAGCTCATCGCCAAAAAATTCAAGCCTTACTACTTCATCTTCATAATAAGCTGGATAAATGTCTATAATATCTCCTTGAACTCTAAAATCTGCACGATCAAAAAAATTATCATTTCTTTTATAACCCATATCTACAAGTTTTTTTAAAAGTTCTTTTTGTGAAATTTGCATACCTAGTTCAAAGATTAAAACCATGCCTATGTATTCATTTGGATTACCAAGTCCATAATTTGCCGAAACACTAGCTATGCAAACTACATCTTCATAACTTAAAAGAGAAGCAGTAGCACTCAGTCTTAAACGTTCTAAGTCTTCGTTAGTAGAGCTGTCTTTTTCTATGAAAACATCAGTGCGTGGGATATAGGCTTCAGGTTGATAATAATCATAATAAGATATAAAATATTCCACATGATTTTTAGAAAAAAAGCCTTTAAATTCGCTATAAAGTTGAGTGCAAAGGCTTTTGTTGTGACTCATGATAAGAGTAGGTATATTAAGTTCTTTAATGACATTTGCCATGGTAAAGGTTTTTCCACTTCCTGTAACGCCTAGTAAGGTTTGATATTTGTTGCCTTTTTTTATACTTTTTACTATGCCTTTTATGGCTTCTTGTTGATCGGGACTGGGTTTAAATTCGCTGGTAAGTTCTAACATTTTTCTACTTTATTTTTATTTTTGAAAAAATTTTAAAAGAAAATGCTTTAATTAAAAATTAATTGACAATAAAAACCTAAATTTAAATTTTTTTCTGCTACAATATCAAATAATATTTTCCATAAATTACAAATTTCTTAAGAAGGCAAAAATATGTTTGATGAAAAAATAATCAATACTATGACAGATAAAGTAAATGAATTAATTGAAAAGTATAACGAAGTTTGCGAAGCCAATGAGGCTTTAAGAAATGAGCTTGTAAGCGTTAAAGCACAAAATGAAGCAAAAAGTAATCAAATCATGCGTTTAGAAGAAGAACTTAAATCTCGCAATATAGAAAGCGAAGATATTTATAAGAAAATAGAGGCTGTTCTTGGCAGATAATCTAAAACAAGTCATTGTTAATGTTAATGCAAAAGATTTCATTGTTAAGTGCAGTGAAGAATTTGCAAATTTTTTAGAAGATGATATCGCTTTGATTTCTGGCGGTACTAAAAAAATAGAACTTAAACGCTTTGTAGATGCGTTTGTTAAAAAAAGTTATGAAAATTATATTTTAGAAAGAGAACTTAAGAAACTAATAAAAGCAATCAATGAAGAACTCCCGACAAAATGAATAAAGCTTTTACTCTGCTTGAGCTTGTTTTTGTGATTTTGATTTTGGGAATTTTATCAAGCTTATCTTTATCTTTTATCAATACTACAAAAGATGAGGTTAAAATTTTAAAATTAAAAATGGACTATGAAATGCTAAGCTCAGCTCTTGCTTTAATGCGTAGTCAAATGAGACTTAAAAATTTAAATTTTCCAGAAATTTTAGATAATGCGCAAAACAATCAAGCCAAAGAAAAACTCTTTTATTGTTTAAATGATTGTGATTATTCTTTGCTTGATACACCTATTTATTCTGATTTTAAATCTTGGATAAAAATAGGTAAAAATCACTATAGATTTGCATTAAACGCCAAAGAGATGGTTGAATTTATTTATGATTCTAAAGAAGGTTTGTTAAAGTGTATAGGAAGTTCTAGATGCAAAGATCTGATATAAGATATTATGAACTTGCAATTTGTGGTTTGTATTTGGATAATTTAACTTTTCATAGTTTTGATGAAATCAAACCTTTAACACAAGTATTAGTGGATTTAAAAACTAAAAAAAACCTTAAAGCCATCGTGCTTAAAGAATGTCAAAAACCTGATTTTAAAACCGTAGAAATTAAAGAAATTGCAGGGTATTTTCTAACTCCTTTGCAGTTTGAATTGGCAAATTTTATTGTTTATTATTATGCTTCAAAACTTGGTTTTGTTTTGGGATTTTTTGAAACTAGTCCTAAGTATGAATGTCAAAAAATGTTTTTTAAAGATACCCCTAAGCTAAGCAATCAACAACAAAATGCCTTAAGTTTTCTTCAAAAAGAAAATAATTCCTTGCTTTTTGCTGATACGGGTAGTGGCAAGACTGAAATTTATATTTCTTTGATAAAAGAGTGTTTAGAACAGGGTAAGCAAGCTTTGCTTTTGATGCCAGAAATCGCACTTACTCCACAAATGAAAAAGCGTTTGGAAGTGTATTTTAAGGATAATTTTTTCCTGTGGCATTCTAAAATTTCAAAGAAAAAAAAGCAAGAATATTTAGAGCGTTTTTGCAAGGGAGAAGTGCTTTTAGTAGCGGGTGCAAGATCGGCTTTGTTTTTGCCTTTTAGAAATTTAGGACTTATTGTAGTAGATGAAGAACATGATAATTCTTACAAGGCTTCTAATCAGCCTTTTATCAATGCAAGAGATTTAGCACTTTTTTTGGGTCAAAAAAATAATATTAAAGTGGTTTTAGGTTCTGCAACCCCATCTTTAACGAGTTTTTACAAACAAAAAAGTTTTAGACTAAAAGGAACTTTTTTTGAGAGTAAAAAGCATTTTTTATATGATGAAAATGAGCTTGGTATAACGCCTATGCTTTTAAGTGAATTAGAAAAAAGTTTAAAACATCAAAAACAAGCTATAGTGTTTTTACCTACAAGGGCAAATTTTAGGCAAATCATTTGCAAGGATTGTGGGGAAACGATAAAATGTCCTTTTTGTTCTATTGCTATGAGTATGCATAAAAAGAAAAATGTTTTAAAATGTCATTATTGTAATTATACTTCTTTAATAGAGCAAAA
Source organism: Campylobacter sp. US50a (assembly GCF_004379015.1). Taxonomy (NCBI): domain Bacteria; kingdom Pseudomonadati; phylum Campylobacterota; class Epsilonproteobacteria; order Campylobacterales; family Campylobacteraceae; genus Campylobacter; species Campylobacter sp. US50a. The sequence continues at coordinate 102,028 of NZ_RYYJ01000004.1, forward strand.
TTGTCCAAGTTGCAAAGGAGAAATGTTAGAAGCTAGAAAAATGGGGACTGCTGAACTTTTAGAGCTTTTGCAAAATGCTTTGCCTTTAGCAAAAATAGCAAAATTTGATAGCGATGAAATCACAAGCGTTAAAAAGCTTAATACTATTTTAAAAGACTTTAATGAAAATAAGATCGATATACTTATTGGCACCTCTATGCTTGCCAAAGGACATGATTATCATAGTGTGGATTTGAGTGTGATTTTAGGGCTTGATGAGTATTTGTTGCGTCCTAGTTTTAGAGCGAGTGAAGAAACTTTAGCTTTAGCTATGCAAGTTGCTGGTAGGGCAGGGCGTAAAGGTGAAGCAAGAGTGCTTTTGCAAACAAAAAATAGAGCTTTTTTTGAAAGGTATATAGAGGATTATGATGCTTTTTTAAAAGATGAGTTAGAAAATAGAAAAGATCTTTATCCTCCATTTAAACGCCTTTTAAGAGTTCTTATAGAAGATAAAGATCAAAAAAATGCACAAAAACTTTGTGAAAAATTTGTTTCTCAATTTAGAAATATCAAACAAGTAGAATTGATAGGCTATGGAATTTGTGGAGTTGAAATGCTGCATGGAAAATATCGTTTTTATTTATTACTTAGAAGTGAAAATTATAAAGCTTTAGTGGCAATTGAAAATTATATTTTGCAATTTAAAAATGTAAGCGCGGATATTGACCCTATTGATTTTATATGAAATCAATTTTTAAATCACTCATAAAATCAATTTCACACCAATTGCCATCAATTTCCACTGCTTTTGCGTTGTTGTATTTTTCAATTAAAGCCTGCAAAAAACTTGTCATATACATATTTTCGAAATTTTTATTATCATATAAAATATCTCGGTCAAGCATTTCATAAAAAGTAATAACTTCAGAAAGAAATTGATAAGAAAATTTAAAAAGTCCTATATATTGAGCTTCTATCTCATCATAGGCATTAGCTTTTTTTCCAAGTTCTATAATATAACCATTTGTCATCTTTAATGTTTCAGCATCTTCTAAAGGATTTATAAAGCGTTTGCTCCAAAGCTTACGCCAAGACTTATCAACTATTATAGCAAGTTCTTCTTTGGCATTTATAAGCTTTTGCACGCAATCTTGAAAATAAACAATATCCGCATAAGAAATAATCAAATCTTGTTTTTCTTCGATGCATTTTAACATAAAATCTTTAGCGCAAAAAAAAGTATGAACCATATTGGTTTTATCATATTTTGAATTAATAAAAAAATGCTCAATATCATATTTATTAAGATAATTTTTTAGCACATCGTTTAAATATCCACCCACAACAGCTATTTCATTTATACCTGCTGATTTTAAAGCTTCGATTTCATAATCTATTATTTTTTTATTCTTATACTCAACCATACACTTTGGTTGATCTTTTGTTAAAGGCATCAGCCTTGATCCAAAACCTGCTGCTAAGATAATTGCATTCATATTATTCCTTGATTAAACTAAACCACTCTTTTAAAATTTGAATATTATTAAGCCCATTTTCTCTTTCAATATGCCACATTATACCAAAAATATTTTCATACTTATGTTTAAAAGCTTCTATAGTATTATCTTTTGCTAAGCAAAGTTCTACAAGATCTTCACCTAATTTTTCAATAGCAAAATTATGAAAAGAATTACTTATAAATTTTTCTTTTGAGAAAAATACTTCATGTTTGCCTATATGATTTTCACAAGGACTTATATGACTGTTAAAATAATGAGCTATCATCTGAGCTCCTCTGCAAATTCCTAAAAGTGGTATTTTTTCTTTTAAACAAATTTCTATAACTTGCTTTTCGTATAAATCTCTCTTTTTAGATAAAACATTAGGACTATAAAAACTTAAATCATTACCACCGCTTAATATCACAGCTTTTATTAGATGTTTATAATGAGAAAAATCTATTTCATAGCTAAGAGGAAGAGGAGTAAAATTTTTAAATAAATCTTTATTAAATAATTTCCCCCAATCCAAAGCCAAACATTCTCTTTCTTCATGATAACTTTCGTTGCAAATAAGCCTTTGAGTAATACCTATAAACAAAATATTTGCTCACTTTCACATTCTATATTTATTTTTTTAGCTTTTAAATATTTTTCAAAATTTTCTTCTCCAACTCCTATAACAGCAGGCATTCCAAGTTCTGAGGCACGAATGGCCATATGTGAATTAGCACCCCCATAACATGTAATAAGTCCTGCTATATTTTTTGTAAATAAATAATCATATCCAGGATCTGCTGCATAAATTAAAACAATCTTTCCTTCTAAATCTTTATCATTTTCCTTCGCCGTAAATGCAGTAATGCTCTTTTGTGTAATAAAATTTGGAATAATACTATGATTATAAAAAGAAAAAATTTCATCGGCATTGCAAAGTAAAGAAGGAAGTTTTATAGCTTGTGTAAGTTCATATTCTTTTTTATTGCGATTAATTTCTTTTACAAACTGCTCTTTTGGATTTATAGAATAAAGACTAGAATAAAGATTTAAAATGCTTTTTATATCAAGATGAGCCAAATCTTCTTTTTCAATACCATAATATTTGCCTAATTCTTCTATATAAACTATAGCCTTAGAAAGCAATCTAGTGAATTCAAATTTAACAAGCTCTCTACCCTCAATAGCCTGCTTTAAAAAATCAAAAAATTCACAAGCATTAATCTCTAATCCATGTTCTCTAAGTAAAGCATTTAAAGCTTTTGTCTTTTCTTCTGAAAAAACAAAAGCTTTATCTTGTAAATAAACTTTACTATCTTTTTGATCCACATCAAAATAAAGTTCAAAATCTTCATCATATCTTGGAGATAAAATATTATAAGTTCCTGCTCTTAAGTGTCCAAAATCTTTCAAAAATTGATCTTTGTTGTGAAAATTAAGATGGTTTGTTTGTTTGCTTAAATTTTTACTCACTGTATTGAGTGAATTTAAAAAATCATCTTTTTCCTCTTTAGTTATAAAATCAATCTCAACTAAAGAATTTAAAAGTTGCATTGCTGCAAATGCAGCCCTAGCCACCCCAGCAAAAGGCAATGTTCCATAACGCTTGCATTCTTCAATAAGCCAATAAATTTTATCAATTAAAGAAAAATTAGAATTAATAATGCCATCATATCTTTCTTTTAGCTTATAAGCTTTTTGTATGTCTTTTAAATAAAGCCCTGATCTAGGATTAATAATCTTATTTGTAAGTTCCAATAATGAAAATTCTAATCTTTTGATTTCATTTTCATTAAAACCATGATTTAAAAGTTCCTCTAATTTTTTAGAACTATTAAAGTCATAACAAGAATAAACTATATTAAATTCAATCTTATCGTGCAATTCATGATTTTTATTAAGCTTATCTAAGTAAAAATTGACAAGTTTTTGCGCGATATTTTCATCTAATTTTTTTGGTATAAAAGAATTAAAAGATAATCTTACATCCACATAAGGAATGCCTAAAAAAGAATGGATTAAAGGATGGGATCTTAAATCTCTATAACCATAATTATCTCTTTGATATGCCCAGATATTATCTGTAATGATTTCTTTATATAAACTAAAAGCTAAACGCTTAGGTCTTAACCCTATGATTTCAGCTGGATTCCAATCAGGCATTACCCCAAAAATGGCTTTATCTCCCAAAACCCTAGATCTTGATTCTTTTAAAGACTCAAAACGTTTATAAAATCTATATAAAGCTTCTTTTGGTAAAGAGTGAAATAAATTATTTTTTTCATGCATAACCAAAGGACGCACTTGCAAGCAAAAAAGTTCTTCCTCATCATCTTGAATAGCAAATGCAAATTCAACATCTAAAAAACAACAGTCATATAAAACTTCTAATTCTTTTATAAGTTCTATAATTTTTTGAAGTCTAATATCTTTAAATTCTAAATAATCTCTGTAATGATAGTAAGTTTTTGCACTCTTACTACTTCCATCTGTAATAGAGCTATTTGAACCATTTTCATCATATTGAAGACAAAAATAAGGGGAAAAATTATCCTTATCAACACTAAAACCAACACCGCAAAGAGTAATGTTTTCAAGCATAGGTTGAACTAAAATTTCATCGCTTTTTGATGGCATAGAATTGGCAACTTCATATAAAGCTTTTAATAATTCATCTTTAGAATCAGCTTTAATATTTGCCAAAGAAAGAAAAGCGCCTGCATTGGAGTTTTTCATACTATCTTCACTTAAAGAAGAACTTCTTATAATGAGTCTATTAGCCTTTAAAGTTTGAATGCCCTGTAAAACTTTATCTTCATTTGATATTAATTCTTCAAGCGAAGTTAAAACCAAAGGTAGAACTTTTGCTTTTTTTAATTTTGTTTGTAAATTTTTTAAATTTTGTGCTTTGGTTTTAAATTTTAACTCCGCCATATTTTTCCTTAGTTTTATATTTTTTTAGCACTCCAACAACGAGTGGTATATTTTATGCTAAATTCCTTAGGAAGTCTTTGTGAAATTTTATCACTAATTTTATTAAAAAGTTCATTTCCTTCATCAGTCTCCAAATCCCAGTAAGGATTTTTAACACTCTTCCATGCATTAATATAATTTTCAATGCTTTGATGAAAATAAAAATCCTCTTCAATATAAACAATATTATCAAAAAGATCCTTTCGACTCTCTATAATTGGTCTTTGATCTTCTCTTCTTGTTCCCCTTGTATAATTTGGTACAAATTCTACAATAGTATCTTCAGCTATTTTTTGCACAGGATCGTTTAAATCCCTGTGATTCCACATACAAGAAAAATATCCCTCTGATTTTAATAAGCGATGCGCCTCTTCTAAGGCTTCATTTCTATCCATTACATTAAAACTGCTACCAAAAGTCACCCAATCAAATTCACTATTTTGAAGTGTTGAGTTTAAGCCTGTTGCCCTAACCCAATCAATCTTCTCACCTTTGGTTCTTTCTATCCCAATCTCACGCATCGCATCATTTGGTTCTACAGATACTACCCTACATCCTCTTTCTAAAAGCATAATGCTTAAATTTCCAGTTCCTGCACCGATATCAGCCACCTTGATATCTCTTTTTCCAATAAGACTAATTAGCATATCTATAGTTTTTGGAGCATAATTTGGTCTATAGCTATAAAATTTAGCATGCTTGGTATAATCCCACACTTGTTCTACTAGTTTTTGCATTTTGTTTCCTTTTTTTCATCTTTGACAAGCTTGATGAAAAAAAGGAGGTATTTTATGCTTTTCTAGCTGTCCATGCTCTTATTTTATAAGGAATCTCTATACTTTGCATATGAGAAATTTTAGCTTCTATCATCTCTAAAATTTCCTTCCATCTTTTTTCACCTGCTTGTGCTTGTATATCATTTACAGAATGCCAAGCTCCAAGATAACGCTCTTTATCCCAAAACTCTTTATAGTCGCACTCCATAAAAAAGCAGTCTGTGAAATCTCCTGTTGAAACAAGAATTTCTTCCCATTTTTTAACATTTTGAGTGCCACTGCTTACACGAGCAAGCTCTGGAACAATATGTTTAATCTCCTTTTCGATTTCATCAAAAACCGAACCCTCTACAATGTGGCGAGGATTCCAAATCGCAGTGAAATACCCCCCCCCTGTCAATATACGATTAAATTCTGGGAGAGATTTTTTAGGATCTGTCCAATGAAAAGAACTAGCCATGATGACCCAATCAGCTTGATTATTGCTCATGCAGGTTTCTTCACCACTTCCTTTGTGCCAAGAAATATTTGATAAATTTTGTGTAAATTTTTGCCCTTCTTTACGCATATTATCATTTGGCTCCACAGCACTAATTTGGCATCCAAACATTTCTCCCAGCATCTTAGTAAGTTTTCCAGTTCCAGCTCCTACTTCAACAATATTTAAATCTTTTAAATTTTTATTTTTATCATTGATACAAGCTACGAGTTTTTCAAGTAAAAATGGACTATAGGCAGGTCTGTTATGATAATGCTTTGCAACCTCTGTAAAATCTCCTTGTTTCATATTAATTCCTTTCTCTAATTTTAAACACAATTATATCTTTTTTTATTAATTTACAAATCTTTTGTCGGCGGAAAAATAAAATTTCCATTTGGAAAAATAAAACTTCCATAAAAGTGGAAATTTTATTTTTCTACAAACCTTAAACTTAAAATATAACTTTATTAAAATAAAACTAACAAAAAATTCGTTTATGATGTTCATCTTCTTTAACAATAGTTTTCATATCCAAATAATGCTTTACTATATATTTTGGAATGTTAAAGTCGTAATCAGAGTGCGGCTTTAAATCAAAACGATTAAAAGTTTGTAATTTTTATAATATTCCCTACTGTTAAAAAAACTATGTTCTACTATATTAAAAATTGATGTATCTTCATAAAAATTTGGCGGATAATATATATCTATACTTTCATCATCTTTTAAAAAAGTAAGTATTATATAAAGCTTCATTCAACTCATCACTCCTATGCATTGTTTGCATAGGAAAATAGCTTCCTTCTGGTATTTCATTAAAAAGAAGTCGATATAGTAGCGATAAGCTCTTAAACTTAATTTGCTTTTTATTTGAACGGGGTCCGAAAATTCGTGCAAATATCTCTTCCTAGATCGTATATATTTTTTAAAATATTCAGGAAGTTCACTTTGTCATTTTAAATATTTGAATATTTGCTCATAAACCTCTTTTAACAATCCAATATCATCACAATCTTTAACTGTATATGCCAATATTTTTTCATACTTGTTAAGCTTTAAAAAATCATTCCAAGTTACTGGAAAACATTTGTATAAAAATTCTTTTCTAGCAATCTCTTCATAATTAATTTGGCTAGTTTGAATTAATCCAGCTGTACAAGTTAATTCAACCTCAACATCTTTATTCTCTGGAGTTTTTATGGTAAAAATTTCGCGTGAGGTTATTTGAAATTTATTAAGTTCCAAGTCCTTATTTTGCTCTTTTTCTTTTTTAAAATTTTCATCAATTTTCTGCATTTTTTACCTATGCTCTTCGTTGATTTTTTGCATTTCCTGCTTATATTCATTCCAAATTTCTTTTAGCGGCTTATTTGGTGTTCCTTTTATTTTTCTATATAAATAATTACATAAAAGATTATTAATATTAGCAACACAATATTCACTTTAATTCCTTTAAATTATATAATAAAACGCAAAACTTTGCCTTGTATAATCAGCTCAACTTGCGAGTCTTTTAAGTCCAAACTATAGCTTTTATAATCCTTATTTACACTAATAATATCTAAAACTTTACTTATTGGATCTAATTGCATAAGTTTAACCATTAATTGGTTATCAAAATTTAAAATATACAATCCATCTCCTTGATACTTATGCGTTTCTTCAAAAACAACCCAGCTATCAGGTAAAAGCATTGGAACCATAGAATAACCATCAACTTTAATAGCTTTCACATTTTTAGGCGTTGTTTTAAAAAAGGCTTTACTAAGCTCAAGCATTTCACCTGTTTCATATCCTTCGAGCCCAATTAACTCATTGTCACCACTGGTAGAAGCGGAAACATTAAGTTTTGGTATTGAATAAAAATTAGCATCTCGCTGCAAGTTGTTAAAAAATATCAAAGGTAAATTTATGCTTTCTTATAATGATTGTGAGCTTATAAGAAAGCTTTATAAAGATTTTAATTTTAAGGAGTTGAAAGTAAGGTATTCTTTAAATAATAATGTTTTAAAAAGAAAAGAAAGCAAAGAGCTTTTGTTTAAAAGCTAAGAGAGTAAAAATGCTCTCTTTAATATTTAATTTTGTAAAAAATATGGTAAAGTACCTTTAAAATTAAAAGTAATTTAAGGATTTATTATAGAAAACAATTACACCAATTCTGATATTATTGCTATTGCAAATTCTTATTTAACCCATGCGACTGCAATTGTTACTATTGCTACTTTATTGACAGCTATTGTTGCCATAGGACTTACTATGTACTATAATCGAGATAGAAAAAAATTATTAAAAGAAGCAATTGATGTATTTTTGGATAAAATTATAGAAGATGAGGAATTACGCAATGATTTTATAAATAAAATTTTAAAAAATAGTGAATTTATGGAAGAATTTGAAAAAATGGTCGATTTATATAATAAATGATAAAATATCTATGTTAACAGATATCGAACAAGAAAAATCAACAAGAATAGGAGGTTTGGAATGACTTATAAAGAAATAAAAGATAAAACCCCTTATGAGATTTTAGATTTATTAGAAATGAAAGAACCGCCATTCAATCCGTTTGAAATTGCTCAAAAGTTAGGTATAAATGTAGTTAAAGATCTTGACCTTGATAAAATTGACACTGAGGGTCAAATTAGTATAGATGTAAAAGGTAAGCCTGTTATCTGGATAAATCCACTTAAAAATGAAAATAGACAGCGTTTTACATTGGCACATGAATTGGGGTATTTAACCAATGATATTTTACCTATTTAAAGCAAAGACGCTAAAAATTCTAAAGCTTCTTTGCTAAAATCTTTATTGCTTTCTTCTAGATACTCTTTATCTAAAATAGCTCCGTATTTTAATAAAAGTAAAATCGCTCCAAAATTATTATGAGTAATAGCATAAAATATAGGTTTATCTCCTATACATTCTTTAGTAGCACTCATGCCATTTTTAAGATATTCTAAAACAAGTTCGTTGTTATGATTGCTAATTGCGTTTATAAATCTTTTGCTAACACCATGTCTTATGTCTGCTGATACTCTATCCATCTTTATATCCTTTTGTATTGATGAGACAAGATTAGCTTCGTTTGACTGAATATGTGCTGTTACATCTTAGAAAGTTCTCCAATTACCACACCAATTAGCAAAAAATCTCCATTTTTATAAAATATATCTTTATATAAAGGATGTAAAGAGTGTAAAATCACTCCATCAACTTGTTTTAAAACTTGTTTTATAAAAAGTCCATCTCTAGTATTAATCACACAAATGCTTTTATTCTTAAAAGTTTTATTTCTATCTATTACACAAATACTTCCATCTTTTATAGATGGCTCCATGCTTTCTCCATAGCAAGTGATAAACTCACACTCTTTACTACCAATTGATCTTTGGGAGAGCTTCCGTAAAAGAAATAATTTATACTTATATTTCTTTCTTGTAAAAAATTGAGTATTTGTGGATAAGGAATGGGGTTTCTAAACTTCATTCTTTAGCTATATTTTTTGTTTTTAAATATCTTTTACCTTCACTAGCAAGTATGTCTTTTAATTTTTCGATTACTTCTTGCATTTGCATTTTAAATCCTTTAATTTTAATTTCAAAGAATTTAAACATAAAATTACAAAAAGTAATTAAAATATTTTATTTTGAAAAGTTGATTTTTTAAGTTAAAATTATAAGTTTATAAATAAAAATATATTTAATTTTGCATTAGAAATCAAAGTTAAAAAATAAAATCAAAAATAAAAATAATTTTTAAATAAATTAAAGTAATCTTAGTCTATTATAAGCTTACAAAAACCAACTAAATGTTTAAGTTTTATATGTAACTATCCTCCAAACCTTAAAGCTATAGATAGTTACATGGTTAAAAAACATAAGAATACTTTAAGTAAAAATGCAACTATCTTATAGGGTTAAAAACATTTTTGGGATATAAAATTAAAATCAAAACTCGTGTTTATCTGCCTTTTAAACAGCATTTAATCACTTTTTTTGGGACAAAACGGATATTTTGGGATATTTGGGATTTTTTACACTTTAAATTAGGAAAGATAAAAAGTTATTTTTATGAGCTTTAAAATCCTATTATTTGGTGGTTTTGCTAAAATTATTTAGGGATAGTTACATGTTCTTTTTAAAATACCCCTTACATCTTTTCCCTGAATATTGTCATCTAACTCTTGACGCATTTTTCAAATTCTTTATAGTATGTCCAAGAGTTAATTATATTGGGAAATTTTTGCTTTAAATGATTTAGATCATTTTCAAAAATATTAAAAAAAGTGTGAATAAGTGATTTATTTTTTATAAAATAATCTATTACATCTTTTTCTTTCATCATTTTTGATTCTGTTTCATCTATGGTTATTTTAATTTGATATAAAAAATCATACAAATAATGTTTAATTGTTGAAAATAAAAGATTGTTTTGTTCTAATTGCTTAAAATCATTTTTATTAATATATACACCCATATCATTACATAGGTCGTTTTTTATAATTTCTTGTATTATGTCTATTTTTTCATGATTGATATGTTTTCTGTCTAAAATTATGGGAATGCTAGAAGTTTTATCAATATTGAAATTTTTATTATTTTTAGGAGTATTAATATAAAAGGTGTTATTAATATCTTTAGAATTTGCATAGAGTGTGATAGGAAAAAGATAGCGAATATAACCTCTAAATTCTTTAATTTTAAATAAATCTAATTTATCTTTATGGGGGGGGGTAAAATTAAAATTTATAGCAAGCAAATTCATAGTATCAAAGGCCTTTGATTGACGGATTTCTTCCATATCAAGATAGTATACTTTGTCTTTGTTAAAATATTTTAATAAATAAGAGATGATAAAAACTTCTTGTTGTAGTTTGTTTATATCGATTTTAATTTTATGATTTTGATGAGTAAGATAGTCAATATAATAACGCCAATCATAAGTTAGATTAAATTCAGAGGGATAGTTTCTTAAAACTTTACTCCAATCTCTTCCCCAGTTATGCTTTAAAATTCCTATTGGATCGCGAACTCCGCAAATAATTTTAGAGTTAAAATCCAATAAAGATAGATATTTATCAAAATAAGGTAGATTAATTTCTGATATATTAATAGCATATTGAGTAATCGTATTGTCATTTAGACACATGTAATTAAGACAATATCTTTCTTTGGCATCAGGTGGTAAAACCCAGGAGGCAAAACAAGTTACATCGCAACATTGATTAAGATATCTTAAAAATGCTGCTGCTCCAACGCCATGTGGAGAAATATAGATAAATTTATAGTGTTTGGGTAGGGGTAAATTTAAATCCCAAGCTAATTCTGCACAATGTCGACTAGCATCTATTTCTATAAAATTAGGATTGATTAAAGGTGGATAAGGATGTTTTATTGATAAATATCTATTCTTAAATTCGCTAGAATTGAGCCAAGTGCAAATTGTTTCAATATTTTCCAAAACAAAGGTAAAAAATTTTTCATTATTCGAATTTTTTAAAGCTTGTAAAAGAATTTGGGCTAGGGTTGGAGTTAGGTTATTTTTTATATAGAGTAAAAGATTTTGCATATAACCTCTTTTAATTGTATTTAATTTATATATAATTCATAAATATTTAAATATCATGAAATTTAAATATATTATCAAAAATAAACTTTAATTAAAGCAATAAAAAGTTAAAATTTGATATTAAAATTTTTCAAAGAGTGAAGTTATGGAGTATAAAAGATTTAAAACCAGACAAATCAAAGTAGGAGATGTTTTAATAGGCGGTGATGCACCCATTTCAGTTCAATCTATGCTTTTTGCTAAGACAAGAGATATAGAAGGTTCTTTAGAGCAAATCAATCGTCTTTATTTTGCAGGAGCAAATATAGTGCGTTTGGCGTGCTTGGATATGGCTGATGCAAGGGCTTTAAAAGAAATTAAAGCTAAAAGTCCTTTGCCTTTAATCGTAGATATTCATTTTAATCATAATTTGGCTGTATATTGTGCTGAATTTATCGATGGAGTGCGTATAAATCCTGGCAATATAGGCTCTAAAGAAAATATCAAAGAAGTGGTAAAAGCATGTAAAGAACGGGGTATCCCTATACGTATCGGTGTGAATCACGGCTCCATAGAAAAACAATTTAGCGATAAATTTGGCTATGGTGTCGATGCTATGCTAGAAAGTGCGATGTATAATATCAAGCTTTTAGAGGATTTAGACTTTTTTGATATTAAAATTTCCATGAAGACTTCAGATGCTCAAAAAACTATAGAAGCTTATGAGAGATTAAGACCGCTTTGTGATTATCCTTTTCACTTAGGGGTAACTGAAGCAGGAACTAAATTTCATAGCACCGTAAAAAGTTCTATAGCTTTAGGAAATTTACTTCTTAAAGGTATAGGCGATACTATGCGTGTTTCTATGACGGGTGAGCTTGAAGAAGAAATTCGTGTAGCAAGAGCGATTTTGCAAGATAGTGGAGTGCAAAAAAGCGGAGTAAATATCATCTCATGTCCAACTTGCGGTAGGATTCAAAGTGATTTGTTAAGCGCGATTAAAATCGTAGAAGAAAAAACCAAGCATATAAAAGAACCTTTAAATATCAGTGTCATGGGTTGTGTAGTAAATGCTTTAGGTGAAGCTAAGGGCGCTGATGTGGCTATAGCCTTTGGGAAAAATCAAGGACTTGTTATAAGACATGGTGAAGTTGTAGCTAAATTAAAAGAAAGTGAACTTGTAGATAGATTTTTAGCTGAAGTTGAAGATGAGGTTAAAAGTAGGGCTGTAAAAGAATAAAAGCCAAGAAGCAAGGTTTAACCTTGCTTTTAGAATGGCCATATCGCTTCTATAACTTTGCTACCCCAAGGTTTTCTTGTGCTTCTATCCACTTCACCTTCTGTTTTATAGAGAATTTTAGCATCTGCTATATATTTACTATCTATAGTATTGTCTTGACCGATGTCATAAGGACGAATAACACCGCTTAATTGTATGATTTGTTTCTCTCCGTTGATTAAAAGCTCTCTTGAACCTTCGATAAAATAATTACCATTTGATAAAATTTTAATTACACGCGTTGAAATTGTAGTATTGAAACTTTCATTTCTGCTTTGTGAGCCTGTTCCTGTGTAGTTGTTTGAACTATTGGTTTGAAAGCCTATATTAGAATAAGCATTGACTTTATTAAGAGCATTAGCTACCACTCCTGAACTTCCTGTTAAAGCACCTCCGCCTAAATTTGAGGTATTAGTTCTGCTTGTTGCTTTATTGGCTTGTGTGCTTTGAGTGGTACTTTCTTGTATAACAACTGTAACTAAATCATTTACATTCATAGCTTTTTTATCTGAAAATAAAGGATTATCCCCTTTGCCAAAAAGCGATCCTGGTGCACTTTCTACATTATTGCTTTGTTTTGGTGCAAGTTCTTCTACATAAGCAGGTGGTTTCATTGAAATTTGTGGATCAACCGTTGCAGAACAACCAAAAAATGCAAACGGTAACACATAAAATAAAACTTTTTTCATTTTCGTCCTTTAAAATATAAATTTTTTATTTTTCTTTTGTTAAAATTAGAAAAAGCAAAGAGTGTTCCACATTTATAAATTTAAGGAGAAAATGATGGCAAATCTTTATTTGATGAGATCTAGAAGTGATGAGTTAAATACTATTATTAGTACAAATTTGCTTAAAAATTATAGCAAAATTTACAAAAATATCGCAATTTATTGCCCTGTAATATACATACATCGCGTCCCTGTTTTGCAAGGTTGGTTGGAAGAATTTAATATCAATCAAACTGTAAAAAGCGCTTATGGTTTTACCTTTAGAGAGGCAATGGAGGAATTTAGTAAAGATCCTCATAATTTTTTTAATGTTATTTTAGAAGAATACGAAGAGTTAAAACGCAAATACGATTTTGTGCTTGTAAATAGTTTTTGCGAATTTGGAATACTTGATGGATTTGATCTTAGTATAAAATTGGCTAAAAATCTTAATACCCCTATCGCTGCTATTATTAACGATGAAGATAAACTTATAGCTCAAAAATATTTCGATCATGCCCTAGATGGTCGTAATTATGTTTTGATTAATGAAAAATTTAATTTTGAAGAAGTGCAAAAGCTTGAAGAGTATGATTTTATAACTCCGCATCGTTTTAAATATGAATTGATTAAACAAAGCGTAAAAAATAAAAAAACTGTTGTTTTGCCAGAAAGTAATGATGAGAGAATTTTAAAAGCTGCTGAAATTTTATTAAAAAGTAAAGTTGTTGATCTTATTTTATTGGGTGATGAGGAAAAAATCAAACAAGATGCTGCTAGATTAAGTCTTGATTTAAGCACTATAAAAATTATAAATCCGCTCAATTCAGAATATAATCAAGAATTTACTTCCATTCTTTACGAGGCAAGAAAATCTAAAGGAATGAGTTTAGAAGAGGCTAAGATGCTAGTTCAGGATAAAACTTATTTTGGAACTTTGCTTATACATACTGGAAAAGCTGATGCTATGGTTAGTGGAGCATCAACTACTACAGCTGAAACGATTCGCCCTGCATTGCAGCTTATTAAAACCAAAGAAGGTATTAGTTCTGTTTCGGGAATTTTCTTTATGGGGCTTGAAGATCAAGTTTTAGCTTTTGCGGATTGTGCTGTAAATCCAAGTCCAACTGCTGAACAGCTTGCAACTAGTGCTTATGTAAGTGCTATGACTGCTAAGTCTTTTGGACTTGAACCAAAAATAGCTTTGCTTTCTTATTCTAGTGGCGATAGTGGTAAGGGAGAAAGCGTAGATCTTGTAAAAGAAGCATTAAAGATTGCCAAAGAAAAATACCCTGAGTTAAATATAGATGGTCCTATGCAGTTTGATTGTGCTTATGACCTAAAGACTGCAGCAAAGAAAATGCCAAATTCTAAGATAGCAGGCCATGCAAATGTATATATTTTTCCTGATCTTAATGCAGCAAATATTTGTTATAAAGCAGTTCAAAGAACCGCTAATGCTTTAGCAATCGGTCCTATTTTACAAGGTCTTAAAAAACCTGTTAATGATTTAAGTCGCGGATGTTTGGTGGATGATATTGTAGATACTGTTATTTTAAGTGCTATACAAGCTCAATAGAAAGGAATAATAAATGAAAATTTTAGTTTTAAATTCAGGTTCTTCATCGATTAAATTTAAATTTTTTGATAATAAAATCGTTAAAGCGAGTGGTTTAGTAGAGAAAATCGGAGAGCAAAATTCAAAAGTTATATTAAAAAATGTTTTAAATAATGAAAGTTTTGAAAGAGAATTAACGATAAATAATCACGAAGAAGGGCTTAGTATAGTCAATGAGCTTTTTAAAGAATCAGGAATTTTAGCGGATTTAAATGCTCTTGATGGCTGTGGTCATCGTATAGTTCATGGGGGAAGAAATTTAAGTGAGCATTGTTTAGTAGATGACTATGTTCTTAAAGAAATAGATAGGGTTAGTATTTTTGCTCCTTTACATAATCCTGCCCATTTAGCAGGTATAAAAACAATGATTAAAGCTGCACCTAGTGTTGCAAATGTGGCTATTTTTGATACAGCTTTTCATCGTACTATGCCTGATTTTGCTTATACGTATGCTTTGCCTTATGATTTTTATGATAAGCATAATATTAGAAGATATGGTTTTCATGGGACTTCCCATGCTTATGTTAGTTCTAGAGCGGCAAAATTTCTTCAAAAAGATCAAGATGAATTAAATGTTATCTCTGCTCATCTTGGAAATGGTGCAAGTGTATGTGCTATAGAAAAAGGTAAGAGTGTGGATACTTCTATGGGATTTACTCCGCTTGAAGGACTTATTATGGGAACGCGTTGTGGGGATATAGATCCTGCTATTTTACCTTTTATAAGTCATATCAAAGGTTTAACTATAGAAGAAATAGATACGCTGATGAATAAAAAAAGTGGAGTATATGGAATTTGTGGTTATAATGATTTTAGAGATATAGAAAGAGAGATAGAACAAGGTAACGATAAAGCACGTTTGGCTCTTGATATGTTTTGCTATCGTCTTGTAAAATACATAGGAGCCTACTTTGCCGTGTTGCCAAAAACCGATGCTATTATTTTTACAGGTGGTATAGGAGAAAATGATAGTTTGGTTCGACAAAAAGTATGTGAGAGATTAGCTCATCTTGGTATCGAGTTAGATTTTGAACTTAACAAACAAAGGATTTTGGGCGAAAGAATGATAAATCATGCCAATTCTAAAGTTAAAGTGCTTGTTATTCCTACAGATGAAGAATTAGAAATCGCTAGAATCACAGAAGAATTAATAAGCAATTGAAAGAGGTTTATATTTAGTAAAAATTAATTTTCTTTAGATAAAATTTTAATTAAAAAATAAAGCATGGATTATGAAAAAATTTAAAGAATTTAGCCTTCGTTTTTTATTTAAAGTATCAGAACAACCTGTTTTAGTGAAGGATTTATTAGAAGCAAATGCACTTTTTAATGACGGTATGCTTGTAGATCCTTCTAAGCTAAATTTTAATTTCAAAATTCTAAATTCTTATATTTATTTTGGTGTTTTTTGTGCTGTGGTTTTGTTACCATTGCTTTTAATTACTCATTATTTTTTAACAAAACTTGACTTTCATATAAGCATAGTGAGTGCTGTTATGGTTACTGCTTGTGTATTTATAGGATATGATATTTTTAAAGTTTATACTCGCAAAATAATCTCAAAAAAAATAATACAAAAAGCCTGGGCTTTGCATTTCCCTTATTTTGCTTATGAAAAATACTCTATAATGGCAGGTGAAATTTATAAGGAAGCCTTAAAAGAAGAAATTCCAAAAGCAAATTTAGAGCAGTATGTTTTAGATAAGATTATTCATTCTAAATAATCTAAAATTTGATTTTGGAATCGCATATTTTCAAGTCTTCTTTTTAAATCTTTATTTTCTTCGTTTAAAACGCTTTCTTCTGTTCTTAATGTAGCAATTTCTCTACTAAGATAATAAATTTGATTTCTAATATAAATTTGTGGAGCAAATAAAAATAACGCAAAACTAACAAGTAAAGCCGCAAAAAGAAGATGATTGAAATTTAGGTTTCTATCTTCTTTGGTGGCATTAGAGAAGCCTTCTAGTAAAACATTTTTTGCCTTTTGAGTATCTTCATCATTTTGTTGTTTTTCTTGAGCTTGATTAGATGGTTTTGGAAGTTCTTGTTTATTTTCTTGTGGTGTTATTTTTTTTTGTAAATTTTCCAAACTTTGTTTAATATCGGGTTGTTTTTCTATAGTTTGAGAATTTTGTATCTTAGGTTCAGTTTTTTGAATTTTTTCTATAGGTTTTATAGATTCTTTTTTTTCTTTTTTATCTTGGATAGGGTTTTGATCATTTTTTGTTTGAATTTTTGGTTTGGTTTGAATATTTTTTATCTCGTTTATTTTTTTTCTTCCAAACGAAAAAATCTTTTTAGTTTTTTTATTTTCTTCTTTTTTTCTTTCTTTCATTTTGGAAAAAATTTTTTTAGCAAGAGATTGCTTTTCTTCTAATTTAACATTGATCAGATCTTCTTTTAAATATATATTTGATTTTTTAGTATGTTTTGACTCATACTCTTCATCGAGTTCTTCTAAGAATTTATTAGGAGTCTTTTTTTTAAAACGACGTCTTAAAATATCATCGCTGGAAATTTCATCTCTTAAATCATCATCAAGCGGTTTGCCTTGATTTATGGCGCGAGAAAATTTCAGCATTTTTTGGCGTATGTTTTGGCGTTCTTTTATAAAATCATCTTCTAGCATTATTTATTATCCAAATTATTAAAATAAAAAGCCCGCATTTTAGCGCAACTAGAGCGAGAATTTTTTAAAAGTTCTTCCTTGCTTGCGCTTATGGCTTTTTTGGTTATTATTTGCCCTAGGCTATGGTTATTTCCACATTCGCAACGCATTATTTTTTCATGACAAATGCAGTTTTTTGACCATTTTTTGAAAAAATTTTTTACTATTCTATCTTCTAAAGAATGAAAACTAATGATTGCTAAAATGCAATTTTTTGGTTTTAAATTTTCTAAATGCTCAAGAAAATCTTTAAGCACTTTAAGTTCTTGATTTACTTCTATTCTAATGGCTTGAAATGCTAAAGTAGCTTTGGAAATTTTTCTATGATTTTGCTTGCCTTTTCCTATGATTTGATAAAGTTCTTTGGCGCTTTTGATTGGATTTTTACTTCTTTCTAGGCAAATTTTTTCAGCAATAAAATGTGCATCGTGCAATTCTCCATAATCTTTAAAAATGGAAGTTAATTGCTCTTTTGTATAAGTATTAACAACCTCATAAGCCGATATTTTGGAGTTTTGATTCATTCTCATATCTAAAAAGTCAGAATTTACACTAAAACCTCTTTCGTTACTATCAAGTTGAAATGAAGAAACTCCAATGTCTGCTAAAATACCTCTTAATTCTTCTTTATGTGAAATTTTTTCTAAAACTTCACTAAAATTACTTTGTATAAAAGTTATCCTATTGTGAAAATCTTTAAGACGTTTTTTAGAAAATTCTAAAGCTTGTTGATCTTGATCGCAAGCAATGATTTCAAGATCAGGATGATTTTTAAGCAAAGCTTCACTGTGTCCGCCAAATCCTAAAGTGCAGTCTAAAAAATAACCTGTTTTAAGATTTTTAAAAATCTCTTGAACTTCATTAAGTAAAACTGGGATATGAGGAATTTCCAAAATCAATCCTAATAAATTTTTATAAACTATAATTATAACTAAATTTCATTGTAAAAATCATAAAATTTAAAGAACAAATATTTTTTGGTAAAAATTTTATAATTAAACTCCACTTAAACACTTCTACGATACAATATCTAGTTTAAATTTAATCAAGGAATGATATGCTTACTTGGATGCAACATCACAAAAAATATCTCGTTGTTACTATATGGGTTAGTACTATAGCTTTTGTTGGCGCCGGCTTTTTAGGTTGGGGTGCTTATGATTTTAATCTCAATAGAAGTTCGAGTGTTGCAACTGTAGGAAATGAAAAGATAGGTTTTAGCGAATTTGATACTAGATATAGACAGATTTTAAGTTATTATAATCAAATTAGCAATGGTGCTTTAACTCCAGAAAATGCTGAGCAACTAGGCATTAAAAATATAGCTTTAAGTTCTCTTGTTGAAGATAAGCTTTTGTTAAATTTTGCTAAAGATTTGGGTATTGGCATAAACGAGAATGAAATTTTACAAAAACTTGCAAATACTAGAGAATTTCAAGATTCTACAGGGGATTTTAACAAAACAATTTATTATGAACTTTTAAATGCCAATAATTTAACTCCAAAAGATTATGAAACACAACTTGCAAATGAAGTAATTACCGATAAACTTAATCAAATTTTTAATATTCCTAGCAAAGATGAGGAATTAAAAATGTTAGCTTCTAGTTATTTTATGCAAGATGCTTTAAGTATTGCAAAAATTGATTATGACAAAAAAAATATTAAGATTAATGAAGAGGATTTAAAAAAGCTTTGGAATGAACATAAAGAAGATTATAAAACTAAAAAAATATATGAAATTTCAACTTATTTTTTGCCAGTTAGCAATGAGAAAATTGACGACAAAGAATTAGAAAAATTTTACAATCAAGATGAAAATAAACTAAAATATAAAGATTTTGCAGGTAAAGTGATGGATTTTCAGTCTGCTAAAAATGAAGTTGCTAAAGATTACGCCTTAATGCAACTAAAGAATGTGGCTAATGCTAAATTTTTAGATTTAAAAAATGGGAAAGATAATTTTCAAAAAGATCAAAATATTAGTGAATCTGATGTTTATTATCCAATTGATCTTTTGAATAAAGCTAAAAATGGAGATGTTTTACGACCAGCACCTTATAATAACGGATATATCATAGTTAAACTAAATAAAGTAGATCCTATAAGAAATAAAACTTTTGAAGAAGCTAGAGAAGAAGTTTTACCTATGTATTTAAGCGAACAAGCTAGAAAAAATTTAGAAGAAAAAGCCAAAAATAGTTTAGTAAATTTTAAAGGCGATGATATAGGCTTTGTAAGTCGAGATAGTTCTCGCGAGAGTGTAAAGCTTAGTGATAAGATATTAAATGATTCTGAATTTGCTTATTTTTTAATGAATGTATTTAATGCTGATCAAAATACTTCTTATGTGGTCATTAACGACAATAAAGCAATATTATATAAAATAAATAAACAAAAATTAGATATGAACTCCGATAAATTTAAACAATACAAAACTATGCTTGAGCAAAATTTGCAAAATTTAAAAGCAAATGAGCTTAAGCAAGAACTTATTGATGAACTTAAAAAGATATATCCAATAAAAATTTATTATAAAGGGAATTGATTTTGAATATATTAGGAATTGACTTAGGCTCAACCCAGACTTGTGCCATTATTGCTCAAAAAGATGAAGATGGATTAAAAATTATTGGTTTTTCCAAGTCAAAAACCAACGGGGTTAAAAAAGGTGCCATTACCAATATAGAGCTTGCTTCTAAATCTATTGAAGAAGCTGTTAGAAGTGCTGAGATGATGAGCGGAGTTCATTATGATAAGGTTGTGGTGTCTATATCAGGTGCTTATACTAAAAGCGTTGATAGTGTAGGTGTTGTTAATATTCCAAATCATGAAATAGGCATTAAAGAAATCCATCGTGCTGTAAGTACAGCTAAGCATACTGCCAATCTACCAAGTGGTTATGAAATTATCCATGTTTTGCCTTATAATTTTAAGGTTAATGATCTTGAACATGTTGATGATCCTTTGGGAATGAGTGGCAATCGTTTAGAAGTTTCAACCCATATAGTGATTTCACAAGAATCTCATATTAAAAATCTTAAGAAAGCGGTTGAATTAGCTGATTTAAGAGTGGATAATATAGTTCTTTCAGGATATGCTTCAGCTATAGCTTGTTTAGATGATAGCGAAAAGGAATTAGGCGCTGTTTTGATTGATATGGGTGGAGCGATTTGTGATATGGTTGTTCATACTGGAAATTCAATTAGATACAATGATTGTTTGCAAATTGGCTCGATTAATATCACCCAAGATTTATCAATGGCATTGCATACACCTTTAAAAGAAGCAGAAAAAATCAAGCTTAATTATGCAGCTCTTTCGCAACAGCCTAACACCCTTATACAAATTCCTTCAATGGGCGATGAAAGAAAGGTTAATGAAGTTTCTTTGGATATTATTTCAAACGTAATTTATGCAAGAGCGGAAGAAACTTTGATGATTTTGGCAAAAATCTTAAGTGATAATCGTTATGCCAATGCTATAGGCGGTGGAGTTGTTTTAACAGGTGGAATGACTAAGTTAGCAGGTATTGATGAGCTAGCTCCTGCAACATTTGATAATCGCTCAGTTAGACTGGCTACTGCAAGAAAAGATTTGATTACTGGTTTTAGTGAAATTTTTAATGATCCTGAAAATACTTGCGCTATAGGACTTTGTTTATATGGAGCAGGGTATTTTACGCCTTATGAACTTGATTCTAATGAAAAATTAAGATATAAAGGGGAAATTGAAAATTTTAATCGTCAAATTAAACAAGATATTGTTTTGCAAAAAGATGCAGAAAGTGAAATAAAATCTGATTTTTTTGATGAAAATTTGCAAGAAAATGATACAATTGCAATACAAGAACAATTAGATTTTAAAGAGCCAAAAGAAAAAAAACCTAGCGTTTTTTCAAATATCTGGCATAAAATTATGAATCAATTTTAACAAGGAGAAATTTTTATGAGTGAATTTTTAGTAGAAGAAATGCAACATAATAAAGGTGCAAAAATTAAGGTTATAGGCTGCGGTGGCGGTGGCGGTAATATGATCAACCATATGGTTAAAATGGGATTAAATGATCTTGATTTAATTGCAGCAAATACTGATGCACAAGCTATTTCAATTTCATTAGCAAAAACTAAAATTCAACTTGGCGAGAAAAAAACTAAAGGTTTAGGCGCTGGTATGCTTCCTGAAGTAGGCGCAGAAAGTGCTAGAGAAAGTTTTGAAGAAATAAAAGCAAGTCTTAGTCAAAGTGATATTGTATTTATTGCTTCAGGTTTTGGTGGAGGTACTGGAACGGGTGCCACTCCAGTTATTGCACAAGCAGCTAAAGAGATTGGAGCTTTAACTGTTTCTGTTGTAACTATGCCTTTTGCATTCGAAGGAAAACAAAGAAAAAAACTTGCTGAAAGCGGTCTCCTTGAGCTTAAAAAAGAAAGTGATTCTATTCTTGTAATTCAAAATGAAAAATTATTGAGCATTATTGATAAAAAAGCAGGCATTAAAGATGCTTTTAGATTGGTTGATGATATTTTAGCTCGTGCTGTAAAAGGTATGGTGTCTATCTTGCTTGATAATGGAGATATTAATGTTGACTTTGCGGATGTAAGAACCATCATGAGTCATCGCGGACTCGCGCTTATGGGTGTTGGTAGTGCTAGTGGTGAAAATGCTATAGAAGAGGCCCTTTCAAACGCTATAGAATCTCCTTTGCTTGATGGAATGGATATTAAGGGTGCCAAGGGAGTTATTTTACATTTTAAAACAAGTTCTAATTGCTCTTTGTTTGAAATTTCGGCAGCAGCAAATAGTATACAAGAAATTGTTGATGAAAATGCTAAGATTATTTTTGGTTCTACCACAGATGATAGCATGGAAGATAGAGTTGAAGTAACTATTATTGCGACAGGATTTGAAGATAAAGATACAGTAGCTAAAAAATCTACCGAAGAAGCTCAAGCTTCTAGGAAAAATCCTTATTTAAGTCTTAAAAAGGTAAGCGGTGGTTACGATGAAGAGATAATGGCGCAAATTGAAACACCAACTTTCTTGCGTCGTCAAATGGATTAAAATTGATTTTTAAAGCAAGATTGAGTCAAATCTTGCTTTTTATAGTTTAAAATTCTCTCCTAATAATCTTTCAAATATTTATTTTTCTTTGTTTTTAAAAGTTGGAACACTCTTTGCTTTTATAGCTATAAAATCTTAATTTTATAGGTGAAAATATGCAAAATGGATATTATCAAGCAACTGGTGGAATGGTAACTCAGTTTAATAAACTTGATGTGATTACTAATAATCTTGCCAATATTAATACAAGTGGATACAAAAGAGATGATGTGGTTATTGCAGATTTTAAAAGGATTTTTAAAGAAACTCAGGATGAGTTGCCTATAGAAAATCACACAAGAGATGCATCTCGTTTTGTAAATACTACAATAGATGGAATCCCGCAAGTTTCTCAAGAATATACGGATTTTAGCCTAGGTTCTTTAAAGGCCACAAACAATCCTTTGGATTTGGCAATGACTAGAGAAGATGCTTTTTATTTGGTTCAAACCAAAGATGGAGAAGTAAGATTAACTAAAGATGGAAATTTTCAACTTGATGATGAGGGTTATTTGGTAAATAAGCAAGGATACAAGGTATTAAGTAGTGATTATTTTAATAATCCTCAGAATGCTGGCATACGCATTCCTAATGGTGCTGTTCAAATTAGCGTTGATAAAAACGGAAGCATTGAGGTTGATGGAGCTCAAAATGCAAGATTATTTGTAGCACAAGTAGATGATATAAGAGCTTTGCAAAAAGATGGGGATAATGTCTATAAAATAGATGATCTAACCCGCATTAGAGATTTGGAAAACTCCAATGCTATTCGCCAAGGTTTTTCTCAGGGATCAAATGTTAATCCAGTTACTGAAATGGTAGGACTGATTGAAGCAAACAGAATGGTAGAAATGTATCAAAAAGTTATGACAGCTCATATGGATGACTTAAATCAAGAAGCTATCAATAAGCTTGCAGCTGTTAAATAATTTAAAATAAAATAAAAAAAGGATTAAAAATGATGAGATCACTTCATACTGCTGCTACGGGAATGGTAGCGCAGCAAACACAAATTGATGTTACTTCAAATAACATCGCCAATGTTAATACAGCAGGTTTTAAGAAAAGTCGCGCAGAATTTGCTGATCTTATGTATCAAGTTATGAAGTATGCAGGAACTTCAACTTCAGCTACTACTCTTTCTCCTTCGGGTATAGAAGTGGGTGTGGGTGTGCGTCCAACAGCGGTAACTAAAGTTTTTACTGAAGGAAATTTAAAATCAACAAGTACTGATGGTCTTGATATGGCTATTGCAGGTAATGGGTTTTTTCAAATACAACTTCCTGATGGCACTATAGGATATACTAGAAATGGGCAATTTACAAAAGATAATGAAGGCAATATTGTAAATTCAGATGGTTATAGACTTTTACCTGAAATGACAATACCTGAAGGCGCAACAGCAATTAATGTTGCTACAGATGGAACCGTTTCTGTAATGCTACCAGGGGAGCAACAAGAAACTCAAATTGGCCAAGTGGAGCTAGTTCAGTTTATAAATCCAGCGGGTCTTCATTCTATGGGTGATAATCTTTATCTTGAAACAGGAGCAAGTGGTGCACCTGTTGCGGGTATAGCAGGACAAGATGGACTTGGAACAATAAGACATGGATTTATAGAACTTAGTAATGTTCAGCTTGTTGAAGAAATGACAGATCTTATCACAGGACAAAGGGCTTATGAAGCGGGTTCTAAGGCAATTACAACAAGTGATGATATGCTAGGAATTGTAAATCAACTTAAGCGATAGTTGATATAAAATAAATATTTTTAATTCTTTTTTAGTTTAATGGCGTGTTAAACGCCATTAAATTTTTAGCAAGAGTAGCAAGTTTTAAATTCATAAGCAGTTGGACGAGCTTCTACTGGCCAAACTTGTGTTTCAAATTTTAAATGCTGATAGTCATCGATAAAAATATCGCTCATTACAGGTTTTAAATAAGAATTATGTCGGATTAAAGCTTCTAAACTTCCTCTTAGAGTATGTGGTAATTGCTCTATCCCTTTTTCACGTATTTCATCCAAAGTAAGATCAAATAAATTTTCATCCATAGGACCTACAGGAATGGTTTTATTTTTGATTCCATCAAGCCCTGCCATTAAAAGACTAACAAAAGCTAAATAAGGATTAGCAGTACTATCAGGGAAGCGAATTTCTATACGAGCTGAATTTTTACCTATGCCATAAGGAACGCGACAACTTGCTGATCTGTTTTGACAAGAATAAGTTAAAATACAAGGAGCTTCAAAGCCAGGAACTATTCTTTTGTAAGAGTTGGAACTTGGATTTGTAAAAGCTGCGACACTTCTAGCATTTTTTAAAATTCCACCTATATAATTTATAGCAGTTTGACTAAGTCCACTGTATCCATCTTTATCGTAAAATAAATTTACCCCATCTTTCCATAAGCTCATATGAACATGCATACCATTGCCATTATCTCCGTATAAAGGTTTTGGCATAAAAGTGGCAGTTTTGCCATTTAAATGAGCTACCATTTTTACAACATATTTATAAATTTGAACATTGTCAGCTGCTTCTACAAGCGTGCCAAAATTTACTCCTATTTCAGCTTGTCCTTGTGCAACTTCATGATGATGAACAAAAGTTTTAAGACCTACTTTTTCAAGGGTTTGAACCATTTCAGAACGAATATCTACTAAAGAATCAATTGGCTGAACTGGAAAATATCCACCTTTGTTTCTTGGCCTGTGTCCAGTATTATAGCTATCAGTAAATTCTCTATCATCATTCCACTCTCCTTCTTCGGTATCAACTTCATACTTAGAACAATGAGTAGTATCAACTATTTTTACACTATCAAAAACAAAGAATTCATTTTCTGGTCCAAAGTAAGCAGTATCAGCTATGCCACTATTTTTAAGGTGTTCCATTGCTTTTTTTGCTATGCTTCTTGGACATTTTTCATACATTTGTCCTTTGTAAATATCATACACATCACAAAATACTATGATAGTAGGATCAGCTGTAAAAGGATCTAAAAAAGCACTTTGAGCATCAGGTTTTAAAATCATATCTGATTTTTCTATAGGTTGCCATCCATGGATTGAGCTTCCATCAAATGGAATGCCAGTTTGAAATGTTTCTTCATTGATTGCATGAAGATTATAGGTAATATGATGCCAAGTTCCTATCATATCTGTAAAACGAAAATCAACAAAAAGCACTTCATTTTGTTTGCAAAATTTGAAAAAATCATCTATATTATTAACAAATTTTCCCATATTTTTACTCCTTTATGTAATTAAATTTATAAAATTATATCATAAAATTTTTAATTAAGATTTAATTAATATATTTTTTTTAATAAATTTAAAAATTTAATTTAAAAAGATTAAAAAATAAAAATTTATATTTTTGTTTTAGATAAAATTGATTATAATTTTAAGCAATTATTGAAAATCTAGATTTAAAAAAGGGAAAAAAATGACTCAAGAAGAGCTTGATGCTTTGATGAATGGTGATGTTGATCTTGATTCAGAGACAGAAGCAGAGGTAAAAACCGAAGAATCGAATACCGAAGAAGATGCTTTGATGTTAGAAGATGTCAAAATAGCTGATTACAAACCTAATCCTAGTGTAGTATGGCCACCACCCCCACCAAATCAGGAGCATAAAGTTGTACATCAGTTAGATGATGTTACAAAAGATAGCGAGCTTAAAGCAACGGAAATGATGGATAAGCTTGAAAGTATTAATAATTTTTTTGCGGATTCTGAAAGTTTATTCAAAGAAATAAATAAAGCAATAGAAAAAAATATTGATATTTTTTCTAAACTTAATGAAAAATTTCCTAATGTGGAAAGTTTCAGTGAAGCTTTAGAATTAAACAATCAAGCTAAAAAAAGTTCTAAGGAGATTGTCGGAAATCTTCAAAGCGGACAAGATGAAGTGATGATGGCAATGGATGCAATGCAGTATCAAGATATACATCGTCAAAAAATCGAACGTGTTATTAATGTAATGCGTGCTTTAAGCCGTTATATGAGTTCTTTATTTGAAGGTAAAATTGATGATAAAAAACGTGTAAGTTCTGCAGTGCATATTGAAGGTGATAGTACTGCTGATGTTGTAAGTAATGATGATATAGAAGCTTTAATTGCAAGTTTAGGGCAAAAATGATCATTCCTGAAATAGTAGCTCCTGCAGGAAATTTCACAAAATTAAAAATTGCTTTAGCTTATGGCGCAGATGCGGTTTATGCGGGTGTGAATAATTTTTCTTTAAGATCACGCACTGCAAGAGAATTTAATTATGAAAGTTTTGAAGAAGCTATCAAATATACTCATGAGCGTGGTAAGAAAATTTATGTTACTTTAAATGGTTTTCATTTAAGCTCTCAAATTGAAGGTTTAAAAAGACATATATTAAAATTACGTGAGATGAAACCCGATGCTTTTATTGTAGCTTCTGTTGGAGCTATGCGTCTTGTTAAAGAACTTGCACCTGAAATTTCTTTACATGTTTCTACTCAAGCAAATATTTTAAATTATTTAGATGCTCAAGTTTATAAGGATTTGGGTGCTAAAAGGGTTGTAATTGCCAGAGAATTAGGGCTTAAAGACGCTAAAGCTTTAAAGGAAAATTGCGATATTGAACTCGAAGCCTTTGTGCATGGTTCTATGTGTTTTGCTTATTCAGGGCGTTGTTTAATAAGCTCTGTGCAAAGTGGAAGAATGAGCAATCGTGGATCTTGTGCAAATGATTGTAGATTTAATTATGAGCTTTATGCTAAAAATCCAGAAAATGGCACTTTATTTCGCTTAGAAGAAGATGAAAATGGTACTCATATTTTTAATTCTAAAGATTTAAATCTTTGTTCTTATATAGAAAAAATCATGCAAGAAAATTGTATCAGTGCTTTTAAAATAGAAGGGCGTACTAAAAGCGAATATTATGTTGCGCTTACAACAAGGACTTATAAAATGGCCATACAAGATTCTTTAGAGGGTAAATTTGAGTCAAGTAAGTATGAAAAAGAGATTGCTACACTTAAAAATCGTGGTTTTACAGATGGCTATCTTGTTTCGCGTCCTTTGGAAAAAACCGACACGCAAAATCATAATACAAGCATAGAAGAAGGTTCTCATCAAGTGCATGCTATAAGCGAAGATGGAAGCTTTTTTAAATGTAAAGGGAAAATCGTTTTAAACACGCCTTATGAAATTTTAGCCCCTTTAGGCGATGTGATTCAAACTTGCGATAATGAACTAGGTAAAATTTATCAAAAAGAGGATAAATATTTTATAGAGTTTAAAAAACTCATTGCTAAAAACAATAAAGAATTTAGCGAAATTCATAGTGGCAATGAACATGAAATCCAATTACCAAATAAAATCAGTGCATTAAGTTTTTTAAGAAAGGAAATATAGATGAATTTTGTTTCTATTTTAATGGGAAGCAAGAGTGATTATGAGACTATGAAAGAGGCTGCTAAAACTTTAGAAAGTTTTGGGGTAAAGTATGAACTTATCATCTCATCAGCTCATCGTAGTCCAAAAAGAACAAAAGAGTATATTGTAAATGCCGAAGAAAAAGGTGCGAAGGTTTTTATAGCAGCAGCTGGAATGGCAGCGCATTTAGCTGGAGCTGTTGCAGCTTATACGACAAAACCTGTTTTAGGAGTGCCTATGTCGGGAAGCAATCTTGCAAGTATGGATTCTTTATTTTCTACGGTACAAATGCCTAGTGGAATTCCTGTGGGAACTCTAGCTATTGGTAAGGCTGGAGCAATCAATGCTGCTTATTTAGCTATGCAAATTTTAGCTATTTATGATGTTGATTTAGCGCAAAAGCTTAAAGAAGATCGTCTTGAAAAAGAAAAAAAACTTATATCTGATTCAAAAGAAGTAGAAGTTTTATTATAAGGGATAAAAATGCAAACCTATCTTGAACTTGAAGAATTTTGTAAACTTGTGCATTTAAATGAAGATGTGGTTAAAGGTATGATGGCTAATGGGGCTTTAAATTTTAAAGAAGAAGAGGGTAAAATTTATATTGAAGCTCATCAAGGTACTTTTAGCGTAGTACCTAGTGCTGCGAAATCTCAACCTGCAATGGTAAATTCAATGACTTTAGCAGGGGAAAGTTTTGTTGAAAAAACAATAGGAACTATTTTAAATTTACATGAAAAAGTTTTAGATGCTAAAGATGAAACACTTGAAGCATTAAAAAATGAGAATAAATTTTTAAAAGATGCTCTTTATTCTATGCAAGAACTTTATGATGAAGATAGAAAAACTATAGAAACCTTAAATAATGAGTTAAAGCATGCGCGTGAAGAGATAGAATTTCTCAAGCGTAAATATAAATTAATGTGGAGTAAAACTGCAGAAATTTTTGGAGCTAAGACAGAGCCTGATTTGGAAATGAATAAAAATTTAGAAAAACCTATTGAAAATATGGAACAATAAAGAGAGATACAATGACTTTTTCACAAATGATACTTAATTTACAAAATTATTGGCAAGAGCAAGGTTGTGCGATTATGCAACCTTATGATATGCCAGCAGGTGCAGGAACCTTTCATCCAGCAACTTTTTTAAGAAGTTTAGGAAAAAAACCTTGGGCAGCTGCTTATGTGGCTCCAAGTAGAAGGCCTACTGATGGACGTTATGGTGAAAATCCTAATCGCTTAGGTGCTTATTATCAATTTCAAGTTTTGATTAAACCTAGTCCTGATAATATCCAAGAATTATATCTTAAAAGTCTTGAAAATTTGGGTTTTGATTTAAAAAGTCATGATATTCGTTTTGTTGAAGATAATTGGGAGAGTCCAAGTTTGGGTGCTTGGGGTTTAGGCTGGGAAGTATGGCTTGATGGTATGGAAGTTACTCAATTTACTTATTTTCAGCAAGTTGGCGGTATAGCAGTAGATTTAGTAAGTGCTGAAATTACCTATGGTCTTGAAAGAATAGCCATGTATCTTCAAAATGTTGATAATGTTTATGATATAGTTTGGAGTGAATTTAATGGAGAAAAAATTAAATACGCAGATGTGCATAAGCAAAGTGAATATGAATTTAGTAAATACAATTTTGAAGTAAGTGATGTTAAAATCTTAAATGAGCAGTTTGAAAATTCTTATAAGGAATGTAAAAATATTTTAGAACAAGGACTAGCTTTACCTGCTTATGATTATTGTATGCTTGCTGCACATACTTTTAATCTTTTAGATGCAAGAGGAGCAATTTCTGTAGCACAAAGACAAGATTATATGTTAAAAATTCGTGAACTTTCAAAAAATTGTGCTGAAATTTATAAGAAAAATTTAAATGAAGCTGAGTGAAATTTATAATTTTTTAGATCAATTAAGTCCCTTTGATATCCAAGAATCATGGGATAATAGTGGAATTTTGCTTGGAGATAGGGATAGTGAAATTTCAACTGTTTATTTAAGCTTAGATATTGATGAAAATATCATTAAAGAAGCGAGTGAAAATTCTTTAATTATCACACACCATCCTTTGATATTTAAAGGTTTAAAAGATTTATATGACAAGACTTATCCTAGGGCTTTTATCAAAGAAATGATTTATAAAAATATTTCTTTAATCAGCATGCATACAAATTACGATTTAAGTCATTTAAATACTTATTTTACGGAAGAAATTTTAGGTTTTAAAATTTCTTTTAAAGATGAATTTTTAATTTATGTGGAAAATTCTATGTCTTTTGAAGCTTTGTGTGACTGGGTGAAAAAAAAGTTAAATTTGCAAATTTTACGTGTAAGTGATTGTGGCAAAAAAGACATTAAGCGCATTGCTATATGTACTGGAAGTGGCGGGGATTTAATTTCTAAAGTAGATGCGGATTGTTTTTTAAGTGGAGATTTTAAATATCATCAAGCTTTAGAGGCGCTTAGTAATCAAATCAGTCTTATTGATTTGGGTCATTTTGAAAGTGAGAGATATTTTTCTCAATGTTTAGCAAAAGACTTGAAAAATTTGCCGCTACAAGTTATAATAACAGTTTCAAAAAATCCATTTCAATATTTTTAAGGAAAATAAATGAATAAATATCTCGAACAATTAGTGCTTTTATCAAAAATAGATCAAGAAATTGATAGTTATGAACCAAAAATAGACAGTATTAATAAGACTTTAAAAGATGCTGAGTTAAAAATAGGAAAAATCAACACAGATTTAGAAAAAATTGATGAAGAAATCAAAGATATAGAAAATCAAAAAGTACAAAATAATGCTCATATTTCTGAGTTTTCGGCAAAAATTAAAGAGCTTTCTAAAAAAAGTGGTGCAGTAAAAACAGAAAAAGAAGCTAATGCTTTAAAAATTGAAGAAGATATTGCAAAAGAGCAATTAGACGCTGCAAATGATGAAATTGTAAGACTGGATAAAATTTTAGAGAATAAAGAAACTTATAAAAAAGAACTTGAAGAAGAAAAAATCAAACAAGAGCAAAATATTAATGAGATTAGAGCAAGCATTAAATCTGAAATGGAAATTCTTGAAAAAGATAGAATGAGTGTTTATGATAAAAAAACCAAACTTGTGGGCGAGATGAATCAAAAAGTTTTAAGTTTTTATGAAAAAATTCGCAAATGGGCGAAAAATACTGCTGTAGTTCCTGTTAAAAAACAAGCATGCTATGGATGTTTTATGAAAATTTACGATAAGACTTATCTGTCTGTTGTAAAAGGTGAAGAGATTGTAACTTGTCCTCATTGTGGAAGAATTCTTTATAAAGAGCAAGAAGAACAAAATTGATCTTTTTTTATTATTTTTTAACTTGGACGGCATTTTTATTTTGCGCCGTCTTTATTCTTTTGCTTTCTTTTTTAAAATCCAAATACAAAACTAGTTTAAAATCCCGATTTTTTCTTTATAAAAATTTACATCAAGAAAAAGCTGATGTACATTTTCATGCTTGTTCTTACGGGGAGGTAAGAAGTATTAAAACTTTGGTTTTGAAATTTGATTCAAGAATAACTACTATTACTCAAACAGGTTTTGAATATGCAAAAGAATTTTGTAAAAAGGTAAATTATCTTGCTTTTGAAAATTTTTTGCCTTTTTGGTTTAAGCCTTGTAAGGTTTTGGTAATTTTTGAAGCAGAATATTGGCTTATGCTTGTTTTCATGGCACACATTTATAAAACTAAGATTATTTTGCTTAATGCAAGAATATCTGATAAATCTTATCATTCTTATCAAAGATTTTCTTTTTTTTATAAAAAAATTTTTTCTTATATTGATGAAGTTTTTGCTCAAAGTGAATTAGATAAAGTAAGACTTGAAAGTTTGGGAGCTAAAAATGTTAAAATTTTTAAAAATATTAAGGCAAATTTAGAAATTAAAAAAAATAAAATTTATGCCAAACCTAAGGAAAAGCTTATCATTTTTGCTAGTACGCATAAAGATGAAGAAGAGCTTTTGCTTGATCATTTTAAACTAGAAGAAAATGAAAAACTAATTATCGCCCCACGACACCCTGAGCGTTTTAAAGAAGTTGAAAATTTGCTTTTAAACAAAGGTTTGGAATTTGAAAAATTTAGTTCTTTAAAAGATGAAAATAAGAAATTTGCTAAAAAAATTTTGCTTTTAGATGCTTTAGGAGAGCTTGTAAATTTTTATGCAATTTCTGATGTTGTTGTACTTGGAGGTTCTTTCATAGAAGGTATAGGAGGACATAATCCTATAGAAGTGGCATATTTTGACAATGTATTAATCAGCGGGAAATTTATTCACAATCAAAAGGCTTTGTTTGAAGAAGTGGAAAATGTATATTTTTGTGAAAATTTAAAAGATTTAAATGATAAAATCCATTATTTAAATTTAAAAGCTAAAATTTCCAAAAAAGAAAATTTAGATCTTATCATGCAAACTATACAAAAGGGAATTGATGCAAGAAAAAGCTTATAAACTCTTAGCTTTGCAAGAAAAAATTTCAAATCGTGAAGCTAAAGATTTGATTGATAAGGGTTGTGTTTTTTCACATGGAAAAAAAGTTGTGGTTGCTAGAGCTTTGATGAGCAATAAGGCAAGATTTAATGTGATAAAAACCAAAAATCCTCAAATTATTTTTGAAGATGATAAGATTATTGCTATTAATAAACCTTATGCTTATGTGAGTGAAGACTTGGAGAAAAAATTTAATGCCAAGCTTTTAAATCGTTTAGACAAAGAAACAAGCGGTGTGATTTTGCTTTGCAAAGATGAAGATTTTAGAAAGCTTTGTATAGAAGAATTTAAAAAAAACAGAGTTTATAAAAGTTATATTGCGGTTTTAGATGGGGTTTTGGCTGAAGAGGTTGAAGTGAATGAGCCTATTTTTACCATAAAAGCAAAATGTGGAGCATTAAGTAAAGTTTCAAAAGATGGTTTAAGTGCCTTAAGTATCATTACTCCTATTATGTTGCAGTCAAAAAAAACCTTAGCAAAAATAGTCATTCAAACAGGTAGAACTCATCAAATCAGAGTGCATGCTAAATTTATAAAACATGGCGTTGTAGGTGATGAAAAATATGCTAAAATTTCAAGCGATAGAATGTATTTACATAGTTATGAAATTAAAATTTTTGATTATCATTTTAAGGCTAATTTAGATAGTGGTTTTGCAAAATTTGGCTTTGAGATAAAAAATTTAGATTTTTAAAGCCATTTAAGAAAAAATTTTGTATAATGCAAGGTTTAATTTAAAAATTTTATAGAAAGGTGATAAAGTGTTTGAGTTAGTTAGCGAATCTTTTAAATCAGCGATTAATAAATTACGTTTTGTTGATGATGAAAAAGCACTTAAGAACGCTTTAGAAACCTTAAAAAAAGCTCTTTTAAAAGCAGATGTTCACCATAAGGTAACTAAAGAGCTTTTGACTTTGATAGAAGAAGATGTAAAGCAAAACGGAATAGGTCAAAAACAATTTTTAAATGCCATTAAAGTAAATTTAGAAAATATTTTAAGTGTCAATGGCAAAAATCAAGGTTTTGTTTTTGCTTCTAAACCCCCAACAGTAGTTCTAATGGCAGGTTTGCAAGGGGGCGGTAAGACTACAAGCACTATCAAACTTGCAAATTATTTAAAATTACGCAATAAAAAAGTTTTAGTTGCAGCTTGTGATTTACAGCGTTTAGCGGCAGTGGAGCAGCTAAGACAACTTTGTGAAGCTAATGAAATTGAACTTTTCTTCATAGAAAATGAAAAAGATCCTATTAGGGTTGCTAAAGAGGCTTTAAGAAAGGCTGAAAGTTCTATGGTGGATGTTTTGCTTGTGGATACTGCTGGGCGTTTGGCTATAGATGAGACTTTGATGAATGAATTAAAAGCAGTTAAGGATGTTTTAAATCCTGATGAGATTTTCTATGTTGCTGATGCAATGAGTGGTCAAGATGGGGTTAAGACTGCGGCTAGTTTTAATGAAGTTTTAGGTATCAGCGGGGTAATTTTATCAAAATTTGATGCAGATACTAAAGGTGGAGTAGCCTTAGGTATAGCAAAACAAATCGGTATTCCTTTAAGATTTATTGGTGTAGGTGAAAAAGTAGCAGATTTAGAAGTTTTTATACCAGATCGCATAGTAAGTCGTATCATGGGCGAGGGTGATTTGGCTACTTTAGCTGAAAAAACTGCTGCAGTGATTGATGAAAAAGAAGCTAAAAAACTCAATCAAAAAATTAAAAAAGGTGAATTTAATTTTAATGATTTTCTTAACCAAATGGAAAGTATTAAAAAATTAGGAAGTATGAAGTCTTTAATCGGTATGATACCAGGACTTGGCGGAATGGCAAATGCGGTAAAAGATATAGATTTGGATAATTCTAAAGAGATTATACATATTAAGGCAATGATTTCTTCAATGACTCCAAAAGAAAGAGAAAATCCTGATTTGTTAAATAATGCTAGAAAACGTCGTATAGCAGAGGGAGCAGGTCTTTCTCAGGTAGAAGTCAATCGTTTTTTAAAACAATTTAGTAATGTAGCAAAACTTGCAAAAAGATTTTCAGGCAAAAAAGGAATGGAGAATTTGACACAAATGATGAGCCAAGCTAGAAGGCAATTTTAAATTTTATTTATAAATACTTTTTATAGTATCTATAAATAAAATTTTTAATTTTTTAAGGAGTATAAATGACAGTTATTAGACTTACAAGAATGGGTAGAACTAAAAGACCATTTTATCGTATTGTAGTTACAGACAGTAGAAAACGTCGTGATGGTGGTTGGATAGAAAGTATTGGGTATTATAATCCTATGGTAGAACCTGAGGTAATTAAAGTTGATGCAGAGCGTTTAGCTTATTGGAAAAGTGTTGGTGCAAAACTTAGCGATAAAGTTGCTTCTATCACTAGCAAATAATCATGGTAGAGAATTTTCTTAGAGAATACGCAAAATTAATTGCAGATTATCCTGAACAGATTGATACTCAAAAAATTGAATTAAGTGAAAATTTTTTTGAGATTGTTCTTTTTGCACATAAGGTTGATACAGGTAAGCTTATAGGTAAAAATGGAAAAATGATCAATGCTATAAAAACCGTAATCTCTGCTTATAAGAGTAAGGATGCAAGTTCTTATAGAGTAACGGTAAAAGCACTTGAGTGAAAAAGATTTTGTTCAAGTTGCAAAACTTGGTAAAACTGTGGGTCTTAAGGGTTATGTAAAATTGCATAACCTGAGCGACTTTTCTTCTCAATTTAAAAAAGATGCTACTTTTTTTATAAAAAACACCAAAGAAATGTTAAAGATTAAGCATTATAATGCAAGCAATTCTACTGTTTTATTTGAAAATTATGAAGATATAGAAAAGGCCAAAGAATTAATTAATCTTATTCTTTTTCAGAGTATCGAGAAAAGCAGACAAACTTGTAAATTAAAAAAAGATGAGTTTTTTTATTTTGATATTTTAGAGTGTGAAGTTTTTGAAGAAGATAAAAGATTAGGTAAAGTGATTGATATCTTGGAAACTGGAGCTTCTTATTTATTTGAAATTCAAAGTGATGAAAAATGGGTTGAAAAAAAATATCCTAAAATATTTTTTATTCCGTATCTAGATAAATTTGTTAAAAATATAGATATAGAAAAACGACAGATTTTTTGCACGCAAGATGCTTTTTTAATTTTAGAAAATTCATGAAATTTAGTTTCGTTTCTTTATTCCCTAATCTTATGGAATTTTACTTCCAGGATTCTATACTTGCAAGAGCAAAAGAAAAAAAACTTTTCAAACTTAATTTTTATAACCCAAGAGATTTTTCTAAAAATTCTTATCATAAAGTCGATGATTATAAAATAGGTGGTGGAGCTGGACTTTTGATGCAAGCTGAACCTATGTATGAGGTGTTAAAAAGTATTCAAGAAAAAAAAGAAAATCCCTATTTTATTTTTTTAAATCCAAGTGGTAAAACTTTTAATCAAAAAGACGCCAAACGCTTAAGTAAAAAAGAACACATAGTTTTTGTATGTGGGCGCTATGAAGGTATAGATGAAAGAGTGCTTGAAATTTTTGCGAATGAAGTTTTTAGCATAGGGGATTTTATTTTAACAGGAGGAGAATTACCTGCGCTTGCAATGTGTGATGCGATTTTAAGAAATGTTAACGGGGTTTTAGGGAATATGGAAAGTTTGGAAGAAGAAAGCTTTGAAAATAATTTACTCGAAGCACCTGCTTTTTCAAAACCTTTTATTTTTGAGAAAAAAAATCAAAAATTTTATACTCCTTCAGAGTTTTTAAAGGGTAATCACGCTAGAATTGCAAGTTTAAAAACTACTTTGGCGTCTTGCAAAACGAAATTTTTTCGTCCAGATTTATTTTTAGAGCATGAACGCAAAAAATAAGGGATTTTTATGAAAAATAAATATATAGAACAATTTGAAGCAAAACAAATTGAAGGTAAAAATGTTCCAGATTTTCGTGCTGGTGATACTTTAAAGCTTGCAATTCGTATCAAAGAAGGAGATAAAACAAGAATCCAAAATTTTGAGGGTATTTGTATTGCTAGAAGAGGTAATGGCGTAAGCGAAACTTTTATCGTACGTAAAATGGGTGCTAATAATGTTGGCGTTGAGAGAATTTTCCCTATTTATAGTGAGAGTTTGGAAAGTATTACTGTTTTGCGTCGTGGTCGTGTACGCCGTGCAAGATTATTCTACTTAAGAGATAGACGCGGTAAAGCAGCACGTATTAAAGAGCTTAAAAAATAATTTATAATTATTTTTTATTATAAGTCTAACAATTAAATAATTATAATTAATTTATAATTTTTATTGTTTATTAATAATACTCTTGTATGATATTCCTTGTAAATATTATACAAGGAGAGAAAATGTTTTCTATTAAAAAAACTTTATTAATACTAGCAAGCGTGCCAATGTTTTTGAGTGCTACTGAATATCAATTAAGCACTCATGTTTTGGATATTACTTCTGGACAACCTGCTCCTAAAGTAAAAGTTGAGCTTTATAAGTTGGAAGCAAATCAACAGTGGAAAAAAGTAAGTGAAGAATTTACCGAAGAAAATGGTAGAATAGGAGATTTGTTACCATATGAAAAAGCTGAAAATAGGGCTTTTGGAATTTATAAGCTTAAATTTTTCACAAAAGACTATTACACATCACACAAAATAAATACTTTTTATCCTTTTGTAGAGGTAAGTTTTGAGCTTTCTAAAGATCAAAAACATTATCATGTTCCAATAACCCTTTCTCCTTTTGGTTATTCAACTTATAGAGGAAGCTGATCAATAAAACGAAAGAAAAAACCATGTGGACTAAGAATTCTTGGAAAAACTATCCCATAAAACAGCAACCTATCTATCCAGACCAAGAGGAGATGAATAGAGTTTTAGCAAGACTTGAGAAACTTCCTCCTTTGGTTTTTGCTGGAGAAGTGAGAAATCTTCAAAAGTCTTTAGCAAGAGTTTGTAAAAAAGAAGCTTTTTTACTTCAAGGTGGAGATTGTGCTGAAAGCTTTGAAAATTTTGGTGCTGTAAATATCCGTGATATGTTTAAAATTTTACTTCAAATGGCTATAGTGCTTACATTTGCCGGTGGATGTCCTGTTGTAAAAATTGGTCGTATTGCAGGGCAGTTTGCCAAGCCAAGAAGTAGTGATTTTGAAGAGTTAAATGGTATAAGTCTTCCTAGTTATCGTGGTGATATTATTAATGGTTTTGAATTTAGCGAACAAGCGCGCATTCCTGATCCACGTAGAATGCTTGAAGCTTATTATCAAAGTGCAACAACGCTAAATTTGTTGCGCGGATTTGCTAAGGGTGGTTTAGCAGATTTGCATGAAGTGCATCGTTGGAATTTGAGGTTTTTAAAAAAGAGTGAACTCCATAAGCAATATACTGATATCAGTGAAAAAATTTCACAAGCTTTGGCTTTTATGGAAGCTTGTGGGATTAATACAAGTAATACTCCGAGTCTAAGAGAAGTTAGTGTTTATACTTCACATGAAGCTTTGCTTTTGCCTTATGAAGAAGCTTTAACTAGAGTGGATAGTTTAAGTGGAGAAATTTACGATTGTTCAGCTCACATGCTTTGGATAGGTGAAAGAACAAGGGCGCTTGATGAAGCTCATGTACATTTTTTAAGAGGAGTAAAAAATCCTTTAGGGGTTAAAATAGGACCTAGTGCAAGTGCTGATGATATCATAGCTTTAGCAAATGTTTTAAATCCAAATAATGAAGAAGGAAGATTAAATATTATTATCCGCATGGGTGCAGATAAAATTATCAATAATTTGCCAAAAATTTTCTCCAAACTTAAAAGTGAAGGTTTAAATTTAGTATACAGCATAGATCCTATGCATGGAAATACAGTAAAAGCAGGTAATTTTAAAACACGTGAGTTTGACAAAATCATGCAAGAAGTGGGATCTTTTTTTGAGATTGCAATAAGCGAAGGGATTTATCCAGGTGGAGTGCATCTTGAAATGACCGGAAAAGATGTAACAGAATGCACAGGTGGTGCAAGCAATGTTACTGCTCAAAGCTTAGAAGATCGTTATGAGACTCAATGCGATCCAAGGCTTAATGCGGATCAAGCATTAGAGCTTGCTTTTTTAATTGCAGATTTAGTAAAAAAGGCTAGAAAATGAAACTTTATGGTATTAAAAATTGCAATTCTGTAAAGAAAGCTATGGATGCTTTAACACAAAAAGGTGTTGTATTTGATTTTATGGATATTAAAAAGATTAATCAAGATATTTTATACACATGGTTAAAACAAAAATCTTTTGAAGATCTTATCAATACTGCTGGATTAACTTCTAAAAAACTTGGTTTAAACAAAGAAAAAGTTAAAAGTTTAAATGAAAAAGAACTTGAGAAAATTGTATTAGAAAATCCAAGCTGCATTAAGCGTCCTATTATCGAGTATGAGCAAAACATATATATTGGCAAGGAATATGAGAAAATATTATGATAGAGTGTTTGATTACACTCTATTTTTTATTAATTGATTAATTTCATTTTGATATGGAAATCTTTCACTTTCGCAATTAATAAGTTGTGTTTTAGAGAAGATAACTTTTCCGTCTACTTCAACGATAAAATCACCTCTGTCGCCAATTTCAAATTCTACTTCAACATCTTTGAAATCGCTTTGTAGTTCTTCTGCAACCCTTGCAGCTTGTGGGCGATAATTTCAAAGATTGCAATAAGTAATTTTTACTTTCATCATTTCATCCTTTGAAAAGTTCTTTTTATTAAGATTAAAATCTTAGATTTTTATTATAGTTTATTTTGGCTGAATTTTTGCCTTTTTTGTAAAATTTAAGTTGAAATTTAGGGTCAATTTCTTTCAAATTCAGCGAGAAAAATTTATAATTTTTATCAAAATTAAAATAAGCCTTAAAAAACTAAAGGAAGAAAATGAGTCAATTTACACACTTGCATTTACATACAGAATATTCTTTGCTTGATGGAGCTAATAAGCTTAAAGAATTAGCTTTGACTTTAAAAGAGCAGGGTGCTACAAGTGTTGCTATGACAGATCATGGAAATATGTTTGGGGCAATTGATTTTTATCAAACAATGAAAGCACAAGGTTTAAAACCTATCATTGGTATGGAAGCGTATTTGCATAATCACGATGAATTAGATGATAAAAGTTCTCGCCAGCGTTTCCACCTTTGTTTGTATGCAAAAAATGAGATTGGATATCAAAATTTAATGTATTTAAGCTCTCAAAGTTATATTAAAGGTTTGTATTATTATCCACGTATCAATAAAAAGCTTTTAGAAAAACATAGCGAAGGTCTTATTTGTTCTTCTGCTTGCTTGCAAGGTGAAGTAAATTGGCACTTAAATACTTATAGTGAAAGAAATGTACGTTTTGGTGCAAAAGGCTATGAGGCAGCAAAAGAAGCGGCATTATGGTATAAAAAAGTTTTTAAAGATGATTTTTATTTTGAAATCATGCGTCATGGTATAAGTGATCAAAGAATGATAGATGATGATATTATCAGACTCTCTAAAGA
Source organism: Campylobacter sp. US50a (assembly GCF_004379015.1). Taxonomy (NCBI): domain Bacteria; kingdom Pseudomonadati; phylum Campylobacterota; class Epsilonproteobacteria; order Campylobacterales; family Campylobacteraceae; genus Campylobacter; species Campylobacter sp. US50a. Next base: position 142,115 of record NZ_RYYJ01000004.1, read on the forward strand.
ATTAAATATAAAAATTATTGCTACAAATGATACGCATTATACTTTTAAAGAAAGAGCGGCTGCCCATGAGGTTTTTATGTGTATAGCTATGGGAAAAAAACTTAATGATCCTGATAGAATACGTCATAGTGTGCATGAATTTTATGTTAAAAGTCCTGAGCAAATGAGTGAGCTTTTTGCAGATATTCCAGAAGCTATAGAAAATACACAAGAAATTGCACAAAAATGTAATTTAGAGCTTAATCTTGGCAATCCCACTCCACCGAATTTCAAATTTACAAGAGAATATGCTAAAAATCATAATATTACCTTGCCTGAAGAAACAAAAGAATTTAGCTTTGATAATGATGACATAGTTTTTGAAGAGCTTTGTAAAAAAGGACTTGAAGAGAGATTAAAATTTATCGATGAAAGTAAGCATGAAGAATACAAACAAAGGCTTGAAGTAGAAATTAACATCATTAAAAATATGAAATTTTCAGGTTATATGCTTATTGTTCATGATTTTATTAAAGTGGCTAAGGATAAAGGTATTCCAGTAGGCCCTGGAAGAGGATCAGCTGCAGGAAGTTTGGTTTCTTATTGTTTAAGGATTACGGATTTAGATCCTATTCCTTATAGTCTACTTTTTGAGCGTTTTTTAAATCCTGAGCGTGTGAGCATGCCTGATATTGATGTGGATTTTTGTCAAGACAGACGTGCTGAAGTGATTGATTATGTGATTGATAAATATGGAGCGGATAAGGTTGCACAGGTTATTACCTTTGGTAAGCTTTTAGCTAAAGGGGTGATTCGTGATGTGGCTAGAGTTTGTGATATGAGTATTCAAGATGCTGATGAGCTTGCTAAACTTGTGCCTGAAGAGCTTAAAATCACTCTTGATGCTGCTTATGAAAAAGAACCTAAAATCAAAGAATTTATCGATCGTCATCCTAAAGGTCCTGAAGTTTGGGAGTATGCAAGAGCTTTAGAAGGATTAAATCGCAATGCGGGTATGCACGCAGCAGGTGTTGTAATTTCTAATGAAAGTTTATGGAAGAAAACTCCGCTTTTTAGACAAAGTAAAAATGATGAAAGACATTTGGTAACGCAGTATTCTAAAGATCATTTAGAAGATGTGGATTTGATAAAATTTGACTTTTTAGGTCTTAAAACCTTAACAGTAATCAACAATGCAATCAAGCTTATTAAAAAGCGTTACAATAAAGACATTATTTGGGAAACTATAGATGTAAATGATAGCAAAGTTTATAAAACCATACAAAGTGGAAATACTTTAGGGATTTTTCAAATCGAATCAGGCGGTATGCAAAGCTTAAATGCACGCTTAAAACCAGAGCGTTTTGAAGATATCATTGCGGTTCTTGCGCTTTATCGTCCAGGCCCTATGGAATCAGGAATGCTTGATGATTTTATCGACAGAAAGCATGGTTTAAAAAGTATAGAATATCCTTTTGACAGTTTAGAAAAGGTTTTAGAGCCTACTTATGGGGTTATCGTTTATCAAGAACAGGTTATGCAAATTGTTCAAATTATAGGTGGCTTTTCTTTAGGAGGTGCTGATGTAGTACGTCGTGCTATGGGTAAAAAAGATCCTGAGAAGATGAAAAAGCTTAAAACTGATTTTGCAGATGGAGCAGAAAAACAAGGATATGATAGAGCAAAAGCTGAGGATTTATGGGAGCTTATCGTAAAATTTGCAGGATATGGTTTTAATAAATCTCACTCTGCGGCTTATGCGTTGATTACTTTTCAAACAGCTTATTTAAAAACTTATTATCCTAGTGAATTTATGGCAGCGCTTTTAACAAGCGAAGAAAACAATGTGGATAAAATTGCTGTTTATATTGATGAGATGAAAAAAATGAATATTAAACTTTTACCTCCATCGATTAACAAAGCGATCCGTGAATTTAGTGCTTTAGAGCAAGATGGTAAGGATGCTATTATATACGGACTTGGGGCTATAAAAAGTGTGGGTATTCCTGCAGTTGAAAATTTACTTGAAGCAAGACAAGATGGAGAATTTAAAGATATTAATGATTTCTTAGGTAAGATAGATCCTACCAAAATAAACCGTAGAACATTAGAAAGTCTTATTAAGGCAGGGGCTTTTGATGAGTTTGGTTTTACTAGAAAAGCTTTGTTTGATAATATGGAAAATCTTAGCGAAGCATCGCGTAAAATGGCTGAAGTAAGAAAAAATGCTGCAAGTTCTCTTTTTGGTGAAGAGGAATTAACTTCAGGTGTTCAAGTAAATTTTACTCCCAAAAATGAAGAATTTGAAGTGATGGAAAAATTAGGATATGAAAAAGAAATTTTAGGAATTTATGTTTCAGGCCATCCTTTAGATCGATTTTATGAACAAATTAATGCCATAGATTATGTTAAAAGTTTAGATTTTGAAAGTTTAAAAAACAATGGAGAAATTTTAAGTATAGGTAAAATTGAAGATTTCAAATCCATGATGAGTAAAAATAATAAGCGTTATGGTAGAATTGAAATTTTGGATTATTATTCTTCGTTTGATGCTACTGTATTTGAAAGCAATGTAGAAGAAATAGAAAACATCATCAAAGATGAAAATTTAAAAAATAATGCCTATGGTTTTGTATTGGGATTTAAAGCTGAGGGAGGGGAGAAGCCTAGCTTTTTTTTAAAAGCAATTAAAGATTTACAAAGTCTTGAAGATGGCGAGATTAAAGCTATAAAAAAATTTGGAGCAAAAAAAGATTTCAAAAATAAAGAAGAAAATCATTTTACCGCAGAACCTAAGGAATTTGAAAAAAATATCATAGAGCTAGATTTGACAAGATTAAATAGAGAATTAATCTATGAAATTCATGAAATTGCTAGAAATGCACATAATCCTAATGAAAAAAATAATAAAAAACTTGTTTTAAAAGTTATTAGCGCGGGATCTTGCTTGCTTTATCATACAGATTTTATTATCTCTGATAGTATAGTAGAGGAAATTTCTAATAAATATGCTTAAGTAAGATTGTTCTTACTTGAGATTTTTAAATAAAATGCTCCCAAGTCTTACCAAGTTGGATCCGCATTTTATAGCAATTTCAAAATCATTACTCATTCCCATAGAGCAAATTTTAGCTCCATGTTTTTGAAGAATTTCATAAATTTTAAATGTAGTTTCAAAGCTTTTTATAATACTTTCTTTATCTTGGCTGTGTGAGCCTATGCTCATTACACCACAAAGATTTAGATTAGGGCATTCTTCTTGTATTTGTAAATATTCTTCTACAGCTTGATTTGGATCTAGACCACTTTTACTATTTTCATTTGCACTATTGATTTCTAATAAAGTATTTAATTTATAATCAAGTCTTTTGTCCATAGCTTTAGCTATTTTAATACCATTGCAAGAGTGCCATAATATAGGTTTTTGTTTGATTAAGAGATTGATTTTGTTGCTTTGTAGCGTTCCTATAAAATGCCATTTTATATCTAGTTTTTTTTCATCAAGATTTTCTTTTTTTTGTGCTAGAGCTTGGACTTGATTTTCTCCAAATTCTACTATACCTTGATCAAAAAGCTTTTCAATTATACTTGCATCGACATACTTGCTTGCAGCTACAAGGCGAATGTTTTTGGTTTTTTCTAAAATTTGTTCTAAAGTCATTTTGATAAAGAAATAAGCCCTATTTTAGGGCTTATATTATTGTAGTAAATTAGCAATTTTGCTTTGAAGCTGCATGTTAGATTGTGCAGCAACAAAAGCAGCAGCATTTTCTTTTAGATAATTGGCATTAAAATCATTAACATTTTTTGCCATGTCATTATTTAGTAAATTATTTTCAGCTGCTTTTGAGTTGATGCTGTTTTGAACACTTGCATTAATATTTGATGTAATGGCATTGATACCTGAGCCTATTTCACTTCTTAAACTTCCAAGTTGATCCATAAAATTTGTAATACTATCTTGATTATCTATGCTTAATCCACCTGTTGCCAATGGATTTAAATTTGTAGTTTCAGTTCCGCTACCTACTACAAAATTCATAGTTTGAAAGACATTTTTTCCATTATAAGTTGCATTATTAAAAGAATCATTGATGGATTCTTGTATGCGTGTTGCTTCTGTTCTTAGCATTCCTTTTTGAGAATCATTAAGTGCAGCATTGTTCATTTTTACTGAAAGTTCATTAAGTCTATCTGCGCTTTGAGAGATATTGGTAAGGCTAGCATCTGCAATTTGTAAAACCCCTATAGCATCATAAGCATTTGCGACACCTTGATCTATAGTACTTGATTGAGATCTTAAAGAATCAGCAATAGCTAAATTAGCACTATCAACTCCACTTATTGCGCGAACAGCTGCAATATTTTCTAAAGCTTTATCGCTAGCTTTTTGTGCATTATTTAAATAATAATTTTGTTGCATCATAGTTGCTTCAGAGATCATCATGGCCTACTCCTTCTCTTTCAGATTTATTTATATTTTATCATTTTTTTGCTATTTTAAAGCTTAAGAAATATAAAAAAACTTGCATTATCAAGATGATTTTAATCACCACTTCACTTGCATTATGGATACTGATAAATTCTTGAGTTTTTGTAGCGTTTTCTCCTAAGTTTTGGAGTTCAATTATGGTATTAGTAAAATAAAAAACAAATATTAAGCTTAAAATCAAAATAAGCAAACTCAGCATAAATTTTGAAAATTTTATTTGAAATTTTATTTCATCTTTTATAAGAGAATAAATTTCATATAAAAAATTAACCACTGAAACAAAAATCAGTAAATATCCCATTTTAATAAAAATTTGCGTCATCATTAAGCCACTTTGAAAATGGCTCAATACTCCTTCCCCTATAAGATTCTGAGGAAAAAAAATTGTTGGTGCAACAACTATTCCTAGTATGAGTTCAACCCCTATGATGGAGGCAAGTAAAAATAAATTAACAGCTTTCAAAAGTTTCTCCTTTTATTTTTATCATAACGCATATTTGTAAATTTAGCTATAAAAGCACGATTATAACCTTGTTCATCTTTGAAAAAATCAACAATGAAATTATTTTGATATAAGATTTTTTCCAAAATTTCTTTTTGATCATAGCCAAATTCACAAGCTAAAAATTTAACTTTTTTATCGAGGGAAAAATGTATGATTTCTTCTAGAATTTCATATCCTTTTTCTCCGCCAAATAAAGCTTCTTTGGGTTCTTTTTGTACCCAAATATCTATAGGATATGAATTTTTAATATAAGGTGGATTTGAAAAAATAAAATCATAATTTTCTTTAATTTGCTTAAAATTACAAAGTTTAAAGTCAATCAAGTGATCGACTTTGTGTAATTTGGCATTCTCTAAAGCTAATTCTAAGGCTTTAGGATTGATATCACAGGCTGTGATTTTTAACCCAAGTTCTTTGGCTAAAACAATGCTTAAAATTCCGCTTCCAAATCCTATTTCTAAAATCTTATTAAAAGTATTTTTTTTGCATAAATTTAAAATTTGAAAAAGTAAAATTTCACTATCGTAACGAGGGATTAGAACACCTTTTTTTATCTTAAATTCTAAGCCCCAAAAATCCACTTTTTCAAATATATATTCAAAAGGTTCTCCAGATTTAAAACGTCTTATAAGCTCAAAATAAGGTTTGTGATCTATTTCTATATCTTGGTTTAAAAATAACCAAGCTTTATCTTTTTTTAGATATTCACAGAGTATAAATACTGCTTCATTTTCATAACCTTTTAACCTAGATTTAGCTTCTATAAGAGCATTTTTTATAGTCAAGAAAGAGCCTTGATTCTATCGCTAATACTTGGATGACTGAGATAAAAAAATGTATATATTTTACTTGTTTTGATAAAAGCTTTATTTTCTCTTGCTAGAGCTATCAACGCATTTTTCATATCTTCTTTGCTTGTAACTTTAGCTCCGTGTTGATCAGCTGCAAATTCATTTTTTCTACTTAAGGCATTAAGTATAGGAGAGATTAAAAAGCTAAAAATATTTGCAAAGATAAATAAAAGAGCAAATACACCGCCATTTACTCCTTCTAGATGACTTTCTAAGTAAACAAATTCAGGTAAATTTGCAAAAACAAAAAAAAGTAAAAACATAGTTATAGCACCGTTAAATAAAGCTTTGATAATATCTTTATGAACAAAATGTCCAAGCTCGTGTCCTAAAACAGCTAAAAGTTCTCTTTCATTTAAAGCTTTTAATAATGTATCAAAAAGAACCACTCTTTTGCTTTTAAAAAGTCCACCAAAATAAGCATTTAAACGTTTATCTCTTTTGCTTGCATCAATAACATAAACCCCATTTGCATTAAACCCACATTGTTTCATTAAAGAGCTGATTTTTTTCAGCAAATTTTCATCGTTTAGTTTTTCCATTTTATTAAAAATAGGTGCTATCAAGGTAGGGTAAATGAGATTTATAATTACTATAATACAAAAGGCAAAAATAAAGGCCGCAATCCACCAAAAAGTTCCAAAAAAATCATAGCAAAAAAGCAAAGCATAAAGGATTAAAAATCCAAATATTAAAGTTAAAATAAGACTTTTTACAGTGTCTTTGATAAAAAGTTTTGCAGTCATATTTGAAAAACCATGGGCTTTATCTTTGATAAAACTTTCATAAATACTTAAAGGTAGATTTAAAATGCTTGTGATTATTAAAAAAGATAATAAAAATAAAGTATTTTCAAAACGAGTGTTATTTGAGATAAGTAATTCTTTAAGATATAAAAATCCAAAACCTATCCATGCAACATTGATGATTAAATTATAAAAATTGGAAAATAGTTTAAATTTTTCATTTTCGATGGCAATGTCTGCTGCATTTTGATAGTCTTTTTCGCTTAAAATTTGAGCTTGTTTGTCTTTTTCTCTTTCTAAGAAACGAATTTGAGTATAGGAAATCCAAGATAAAAGTGCTGTGTAAAGACATAAAATTGCAATTAAAGTCATTATTTTTCCTTGATTGGTTTTTTGCGAATTCTAGCTTAAAATAATGAAATAAAGTTAATAGCTTAAAATCTAAAATAATATTCTTTTCAACTAAGTTGATGTATATTTATAAAAAAGGATTAAAGAATGTTTTTTAAGAAAAAGATTTCACAAAAGCAAAAAGAAAAGCCTAAAATTCCAATCAATGATATGATTTTAGATGACAGACTTTGTAAGTTTAAAAATAAAGTGCAAAAGATAAGTAAAGATGAAGCTTCGGCAAGTCTGCTTGCTAGACAATTAAGCAGACTTATCAGAGCTAATAAATTTTAATTTTGACATTTTTTCTTAGGGCGAAAAACCTTAATAACTTCATCATTTGCTTCTATATAAGCACCTTCTATTAAATCAATACAATAAGGTATAGCTGGAAAAACAGGCTCTAGACATTCTTTTATAGCTTTAGGATTTCCTGGTAAATTAATAATAAAAGATTTATTGCGAATTCCTGCATTCTGTCTTGAAAGTATAGCTGTTGGGACATATTTTAAACTTTCTAAGCGCATAAGCTCTCCAAAACCTGGCATCATTTTATCACACACGGCTTCCGTGGCTTCTGGGGTTACATCACGAAGCGCTGGACCTGTACCTCCGCTTGTAACAATCAAATCGCATTTTTTTTCATCTGCTAGATAAAGTAATTTTTTAATGATCAAATCATAATCATCAGGGATTAATTCTTTATGATAAATAATATCATTTTTTATATATGAATTTAACACTCTTTCAATTTCAGCAGTAGCTTTATCTTCGTATATGCCACTACTTGCTCTATCGCTTAGGGTTAAAATTCCTATGTTTATCGTATCCATTGTTCCTCCTTAATAAATTTTTATAACCATCCTTTTTTCTTGAAAACAACCAAAGGTAAAATGATAGAAATTACCATCACGCCAAGCACTATGGGATAAGCATAGTGAAGTTCAAGTTCTGGCATGAATTTAAAATTCATACCATAAACAGTTCCTATTAAAGTAGGAGGCATCATGGCAACAGTTGCAACGGTAAAAATTTTAATGATTTTGTTTTGTTCTATGTTGATTTGGCTGGCTAAAATGGTTTGAATATTGTCTAAGATATTAAGTTGTGAAACACTAAATTCAACCAAAGAATTTAAGTCTTTTAAAACTATAGTAAGATTTTGTTTTATATCTTTATCAATTTTATCGCTTTTTAGCAAAGAAGTCATAGCACGACGTTTATCAAATAAAGAATCTCTTACACGCATATTAAGCTCTTGTAAGCTTGAAATATCCTTTAGCATTTCATCATAACTATATTCATCTTTTTTTTCTAAAACACTTGTTCTTAAGCGTCTTGCTTCTTTATCTATCCATTCTAGTAAATCCGCATCTTTTTCAACGCGCACTTCAAACATTTTATCAATAATATCAAAACCATCTTCAAAATTCTTCGGACTAGCTAAAATTCTTGCTTGAATTTCTTCAAAAGTACTAAATTCGTTATATCTTATAGTAAATAAGATATTTTTAGCTGTAGCAAAAGTAACAATTTCTGTGCGAAGCTTGATTAAATTCCTATCTTCTTCATCGCTTTTAAGATCTCTTACTAAAAAATGAGCATTGATGGTTATTGTCGCATTGTCTTCCCAATATTTTGCGCTAAGTTCTATTTCTTCTCTTTCTTCTTTTGTAGGAAACTCAAGATTAAATTCACTTGATATAAAAGCAATTTCTGCTGCACTTGGATGAAGTAAATCAATCCATAAAATATTTTGTGGTAGTTCTTGACTATCGAGATTAAAGTTGATTCTTTGAACTAAAGCATTTTGAGTTTTAATATAAACATAGAGCATAGTTATTCCTTATTTTTAACTTTAAAATTATACCTTGATTAGTTTAAAAATCAATTTTTTAATTTTTGCAAATCAAAAACCAAATTTTCCACCTAAAGCTCTTAAACTAAGCTTTAGTTTAAGATATCTTTAATCAGTTTTTGCAAAT